>DASSGJ010000486.1:0-40283 GCA_035693545.1 Candidatus Acidiferrum sp. | reverse complement strand
GGGGAAAACGATGGGCTACTCCTACGCCATCACCGCGGCGGTGCGCAAAATGACCCGCGCACCGATGATTCTCACGGGCAAACCTTCGTTGCACGCGCTCAGGCTGGTGGCTAAGAAACTCGGCGTACCGATGCGGAAGGTAGCTGTAGTCGGGGACGATCCGCTGGTTGAAATGATCATGGCCCGCCGCGGAGGATCTGTAGGTATTGGGGTGACCACCGGAATGACAAAGGCACAGGAGTGGATGGTACAGCCCCTGAATCGAAGACCCCACCTGGTACTCCGCGATCTGCGGGAGCTCCTTCGTTTGAATGCAATGCGCGGCAAGTCGTCGACAAAAAAGTAATAGAGAAAGGCTGGTAGCCGGAACCTGGCCCGCCAAGCCGGAACGATCCAGCCGATGGCCACGGAGACCCCGCAGAAAGGGGCTAAGGGGAGGTTCCGCCCGAATGTACACAAATGTATGCAAAATTGCCTTGACATCCCACCGTCGGACACGGTACACACCTGCAACATTGGGGTGTATTCGAGAAACGATTCCTGACTATCGAGGGCCCGAATCCTTCCTAAAGGGGTGAATAATGGCTCGACGCCTTTGCTTGTTTGCGATTCTCGGAGTTTTCCTCTTGGGGCCCTGGGCTAGGCTATCGTCCGGACAAATTAGCGCTGCTGCTGCCCAACTGAATGGAACGGTGCGCGACGCGAGTGGCGGCACTGTAGCCAAAGCGTCGGTCGCGTTACGCGATACCGACACCAATCGGAGCTATAGCACCGTTTCGAACGATAGCGGTGTCTACGTCTTCGCAAGCGTGCCGCCGGGACGCTACGAGTTGAATACCGAAGCCGCGGGTTTCGCGAAATCCATTCAAACCGGAATCGTTTTGACCGTCGGCCAGACGGCCACATTGGACGTGACACTCCGCGTTGCCGGCGGCACGGAAAAGGTCGTGGTCACCACGGAAACCCCCGTCATCGAGCCGACCAAAACCGAAATCAGCCAGGTGATCGCGACCCAGCAGATTGACTCGCTGCCCACCAACGGGCGCCTGTTCACCGATTTTGCGCTGCTCACACCGGGCGTGGCGACGAGCCGCACCAGTCTGGGAACGACGTTCACCGATTTTGAAACCTCGCAGATCTCTTTTGGCGGCCAGCGTTCGTTCAGCAACTCGGTCGCCGTGGACGGCGCCGATTTCGTCAGCACGATTTCCGGCGTACAGCGGTCCACCCCGCCGCAGGAATCGGTGCAGGAATTCCGCGTGGTCAACAACACCTTTGGCGCGGAATACGGGCGCGCAGCCGGCGGCATCGTCAACATTGTGACGAAGTCCGGCACCAACGATATACACGGCTCTCTGTACGAATATTTTCAAAATAACGCCACAGATGCTCGAGGTATGCTGCAGCCTGCTCCTCTGCCCTACGAGTTGCGGCAAAACCAGTACGGCGGAACCCTCGGCGGGCCAGTGAAGAAAGACAAAACTTTTTTCTTTATGAATTATGAAGGGAAACGCCGGGCCGAGTCGCCGACGTATCCTCCGGACCTGGTCACCAATATCGACCTCATCAACCACACGAAGGCCGTGCTGGGTCTCGCGCCGGAAGGCTGCATGACGGGTCTGAGCGGTTGCGGCAATACCCATGCGGCATACGAAGGTTACCTGGATGGCTTCCTGAAGACGACGGACGACGACTGGGGTTTCGTGCGGGTGGATCACCAGCTCAGTACAAACAACCGGTTGGGAGTCCGCTACAACGTGGAAGACTCGCGCTCCACAGGTACGCTGGTCGGGCAAACACTCGATGGAGGCGGCATCGGCACGCCCAGCGGCGGCCGCGACCTTTTCATCCGCGACCAGTCTCTCTTCGGCACTTTAGTCAGCACCTTGAAACCAAACCTGGTCAACGCCGCCCTGGTGCAATACGCCCGGCGGCACTACAACTTCCCCGGCATGACCGGCCAGCCCGATTTCAGTTTGCTCAACGACCTGGAGTTGGGTCACAACTTCGGCACCGACGACCGCAAATACGAGAGCCGCGTGCAATTCTCCGATTCCATCTCGTGGGTCAAGGGCAATCACGTCTGGAAGTTTGGCTTCGATGGCAACTACGTTTTGAGTTTGGACAACTTCCCGGGGTTCACTCCCGCCCGCTTGCTCATACCGGCCGCTGGAGTCACGCCGATTGATTGCATGGCCAATTTCGCCAACTTTTACGCGCAAACGTATGGAATCCCAATCGCGCCGGGCTCCGACGTAGATATCGCAGGCAACCCTGCAACTAGTGGATGCCCGGTCAAGGGCGCTAACGGCGTTGTGGTTGTATACGCTGGCGTGCCCCTGCCTACCGATCCTAACGTTTGCTCTACCGGTTGCGCGCCGCTGGTTACCGCGGGCAACAATCCACTCAACACGCAGACTTGGGCTAACGCCTATCAGCCCAATCTCTTCAACAATTACAGCAAGGAAATTGATCATGGTTACTGGGCTGGATTCTTTCAGGATCAGTGGCGAATCACCCGCAAACTGACGCTCAATTACGGGCTTCGTTGGGAGTACGAATCCGGATTGTCCAATTTCGTTAACAAGGATTATCGCGGATGGCAGCCGCGTGTGGGCTTTGCATATTCCCCTGACAGCAAAACGGTCATTCGGGCTGGCTTCGGAATCTTCGATGACCGGTATAATTTGACGTTCTTCTTCGTTCCCAATACGCAGAAGGTAGTGGGCGGCTATCTCTGCGACAATCACGCTCCTTCTGCCGTTTCTGCGGCTTGTTCTGGTGCTGGTGTGCTGCCTCAACAATTGCCCATGATTCAATCGAATCTGGGACAGGCTACCCAGGGCTATCAGCTTTTTGCGACACCTAACGGCGCGGCCGCTATCGCCGCTAGCATCATTAATACCGGCGGTTATGACGCCTTTACTCTGCCAGGGGGACCCAATGCAGGAAACGTTGTACTGGCGGGAACCTGCTTCCTGACGGGAGCTTGCGGTGTCGGTTCTGGCGGAATGGACCACAACGCGCGCATCTCTTATGCCGAGCAAGGCAGCATGGAAATTGACCGGCAGTTCAGCCATGGCTTTGCCATGAGCGTCAGCTATCTCTTCGTCGGCGGACACAAACTGGTCCGTGGAAACAACCTGAACGTCCCATGCGCCGTGGGCACAACCAAATCGGCTGCGCCAACCGACCCGCTGAGCCTCCCTTTCCCGGGTGGCAACGAATGGGTTCCTGGCCTGCTTGACGCAAATGGGCAGACCTCAGGGTGCACCGGAACTCCCGTGCTCGGTACAGGTGCCCTGGCAGGATTAGGCCCATGGTTTGCCGGGGCATTGGGCAGCGGCCTCCAGACCATCAGCGCCGGTCTTATTGATTACAACAATAACGTGGCCAACGCTGCGTACCATGGGCTCACGGTCACTGGTATGGAAAGAATCGGCAAGTACTTGACGCTGAACGCCGACTACACCTACTCGCATACCATCGACAACGGCAACTTCACCACTTTCGTGAATTTGCCGGTGAACCAGTTTGATTATCACATGGAGCGCAGCAACTCGAACCAGGACCTGCGCCATCGCTTTGTCACCAACTTTACGCTGGCTGCTCCCAGCACCGGCTGGTATCGGAATTTCACGCTCAGCAGCATCATTACCCTTCAGACCGGACGTCCGTTTACCATTTTCGCCGGAAATTCCACCTTCAACGACCTGGCTGGCGGCGCCACGGACCGTGTGGGCGGCGCACCGTTCTTCTCCGGAGCCACCGGAGCTAACGGCTGCGTCACGGTGAGCAACTGCCAGACCGTGATTCCCAGGAACACCTATTTCGGCGATGCCATGCGCGCTTGGGACTTCCGGCTTTCGCGCGCGATCCATCTCAAGGAGAACAGGAGACTCGACCTGATGTTCGACGCGTTCAATCTTTTGAACCGCCCGAACGTGGACGAAGTGACTCCCGTCTATGGTTCGCCTGTTTTTTGCGGTGGAGCTATTCCACGCAACTACAAGGATGGGACAAGTTTAGCCATACAGCAGGTGGCAGCTTCTGCGGCTTGCCCTGTGGGAGCCATTGTAATCCCTGGGGGAAGTCTCGCTCCCAATCCGATTGGAACCGACACATTTATCCCTGCTTCTCCAAATCCGAGCTTTGGGAAGCCGAGGACGATGCTGAACCCGCGGCAACTGCAGTTCGCGGTGAAGTTTTCATTCTGACGCCGCGAACCAGCGGTGAATGGTTGGATGCAAAGATCTCTGAAGGAATATGCCGGCAACGGCCAGGCTAGCGCGGAAATATGGCTGGCTTCGGGTGAGCGAAAACCAATGGGGGCCCCTTACAAAGCAGACAACATCGGAAGCCTTCTAAGGCCGGCCGAGCTGCTCCAGGCGCGCGAATCAGCGCGGCCCGAAGAATTGCGAAAGCTCGAGGACGAGCACATCCTGCGAGTACTCAATAAACAAAAGGAGTTGGGATTTGAATGCGTCACCGATGGCGAGCTGCGTCGGCGTAATTTCATGAGTGATTTTACCGACGCTGTTGAAGGCTTCGATCTGGCGGACGCCGTGGGCCGAAGCTGGCAGTCGGGCCGATCGGGCCCGGCGGTTAATATCAGCGTGACCGGTATCGTGACCTCAAAATTGCGGCAGGCACGTCCCCTTACAGGGCACGAACTGCCCTTTCTCAAAGCGCACAGCCCCCTGCCGATAAAAATGACTCTCCCCAGCGCCACGCAATTTCCCGCAATTTCGTTCAAGCGCGGTATTACCGAAAAGTTCTACAAAGATCATTCAGCGCTTCTGTGGGACATCGTCGAAATCATGAAAAGCGACTTAAACAATCTGGCCGCCGATGGCGTGAGTTATATCCAGATTGATGCGCCACGCTACAGCTACTACATGGATCCCAAATGGCGCGAGTGGATCAAGGCCGAGCTTCAAGTCGATCCGGATGCGGCTTTGGACGAAGCGGTACGAGCCGACAATGCCTGCTTGTCAGCGGCGCGGCATCAGGGGGTCACCCTCGGCATCCATCTCTGTCGCGGCAACAACCGCAGCCACTGGTATGCCGAAGGCGGCTATGACGGCATCGCCGAAAAGCTCTTCGGCACTCTCGAAGTGGACAGGTTTCTGCTGGAGTATGACGACGAACGCTCCGGCACGTTCGCACCATTGCGCTTCGTTCCGAAAGGCAAAACAGTCGTGCTTGGCCTGGTGAGCTCCAAAGTGCCGCGAATGGAAAATCCAGAAGATCTGATGAAAAGGATTGATGACGCTTCCCGCTACGTGCCGCTGGAAAACCTGGCGCTCAGTCCGCAATGTGGGTTTGCCTCAACGGCCGAAGGAAATCTGCTGACCGAAGATCAACAATGGGCCAAGTTGAAGCTCGTGGTAGAGACCGCACGACGCGTCTGGGCATGACGTTGGTTCGACCGTGTCCACTTAAGATTTGGGCAAGCCGGTAGACACCGGCCCACAGAGCGGTTTTCACATTTCCAGTTGGAGAGGCGGCCATCGTCACTACTCTAAAAGTTCCCAAAACCGGCGGCTTGCCAACGACCAAGGTTAATGTCGTCCGCTGGCTGAAACACGAGGGGGAAATCGTGAAGCGCGGCGACGCCGTCGTTGAATTGGAGACGGAAAAGGTAAATTACGAACTCGATTCACCCACGGATGGAGTTCTGCTCAAGATTCTTACCCGGGAAGGCGCGGAAGTGCCGGTCGGCGACCCGGTCTGTCACATCGGGGAGTCGGGGGATGCGATTCCGTTACATTGATTCGTGGAGGGCGCTATGCGGCCTGCGGAACAACTTTCAAACGAGCGGCTGATCTGGATGTACAGGCAGATGCTGAGGATCCGCGAGTTTGAAGAACGCGTCAAGCGCACCTTCGTCGAACATCCAGGAATTATCCGCGGGCATACGCATCTGGGCGACGGCGCAGAAGCTTCCATCGTCGGGGCACTGGCGACGCGCAACAACGGTGACCCGGTGATGCCCAGCTACAGGTGCCATGGCTATCCGATCGTCTTGGGCACTCCGCCAAACCGCTTGATGGCGGAATTGTACGGAAGGAGGGACGGAATTTGTAAAGGATTTGGCGGCTCCATGCACCTGGCCGATCCTGCGCACGATTTTCCGGGGACAACGGGAATCATTGGCGCCGGCATCGCGCATGCGGCCGGGGTCGCTCTGACGGCTCAAGTCAAGAAAACGGGTCAGGTGGTCTACAGCTTTTTTGGCGATGGCGCTTCAAAGCAGGGCGCGTTCCACGAGACTCTGAATCTTGCGGCCGTCTGGAAACTTCCGGTCGTCTTTATCCTGGAAAATAATGAATACCAAGCTTACACGCACATTGGGCTGGAAGATGCCAATCATGTAGCGGGAGAACCTCTTTCCAAAAAGGCGGAAGCTTATAGCATCCCGGGCGCGACCGTGGACGGAACCGATCCCCTCGCGGTCTATGACGAAGTAAAAGCCGCGGCCGATCGCGCTCGAGCCGGGCAGGGTCCCAGCTTGATTGAATCAAAGTTTTACCGCCTGAGCGCCCACGGCAATGCCATCACTGTGCCTCCCGTTCCCACACAGTTCCCGAAGCACGAATCCATCGAAGTCTACGGCAGAAAGGCCGAATACGAAGCCGCAAAGGCCAACGATCCCATCTCCAAATTCAGGGACCAACTTGTCGGCGGGGGCGCCCTTACGGACACTAACGCAAAGGAAATTGAGGGCCAGGTGCGCGACGAGATGGAAGAGGCCGTTCGCTTTGGTCTCGCAAGCCCGCTGCCGCAACCCGAAGACGCGCTCAAGTTCGTGTTTGCATAGGAGGACAATGTCATGCCCAAAGAAATGATGTATGGCGAAGCCATTGCCACCGCGATTGTCGAGGAAATGCAGCGCGATTCCAGTGTCATCTTCTACGGCCAGAATATGGGCATGACGGAACGGGATCCCATGCTCAGAATGTTCGGGAAAGACCGCATCCGCATCACACCCATTTCAGAAACTGCCGAACTCGGAATCGCCATCGGCTCGGCCCTGACCGGCCTGCGGCCCCTCGTCGAACTTTGGATGAGCGAATTCATGCTCGTGGCTTTCGACCAGGTCTTGAACGAAGCGCCGCGGCTTCGCTACATGTCCGGTGGCCAGGTGAAAGTTCCCGTGGTCTTCAAAGCCGGATATGGATTCGCCGCCGGTTGGGCGGGGCAGCACTCCAATTGTATCTACCACCTTTTTATGGGCACGCCCGGATTGAAGGTGGCGTTGCCTTCCACCCCCGCGGATGCCAAGGGTTTGATGAAAGCGGCGATTCGCGATGACAATCCGGTCGTTTTTCTGCAGCATTTCCTGCTTACTTTGGAAAAAGGGGATGTGCCCGATGGGGATCACGTGATTCCGTTTGGCATCGCTGACGTGAAGCGCGCCGGCACCGACGTCACCATCGTAGCGACCGGATGGATGGTACAGAAATCTTTGGCCGCCGCGGAAGCACTCGCCAAAGAAGGAATCAGCGCGGAAGTGATTGATCCGCGAACTATCGCGCCGCTGGATGTAAACTCGATCGTCAACTCCGTGAAAAAGACCGGGAGGCTCGTGCTGGTAGACCAGGCTCCCCGCCATGCCTCGGTGGCGGTTGTCATCGCCGGCGAGATCGCGGAGCACGCTTTCTCCTATTTGAAAGCCCCGGTTCGATTGGTTACTGCGGCCGACACTCCGGTGCCGTTCAGCGAGCCGCTGGAAAATTTTGTTTTGCCCGACGCAAATAAAATTACTGCGGCGGTCAAATCCGTAATGCAACGCCATGCCACTGCCGTGTAACCGGGCGGGCTTGGGATTGTTGGCGGCGCCATGAACGGCAACGTAGACCTCTTAGCTTCCTATTGGACGATCGCCGGCGGCGCATTTCCTCACACCGACCGGGAGTTCAGCCCATTCGACTTTCAGGACCGCGTCGCGGCCGCGGCCAAGGCGGGCTTCACCGGTATGGGGATTTGGCACGCCGATCTGGAGCACGTCCTTCAAAAGCGAACTCTCAAGGAGATGAAGCGGATTCTGGACGACCATGGGATCATTCACCTGGAACTTGAATTCCTGACGGACTGGTTTCTTGATGGGGAAAGGAAGAGACTTTCCGACGTTCAGCGGCAGAAATTGCTCGCCGCCGCTGAAGCGCTCCAGGCTCGCCATGTGAAAGTTGGCGATTTCTACCGCGAAAAATGTCCCATGCCGAGGCTCATCGAGAGCTTTGCCGATTTATGCGCGGATGCGGCAAAGCATGGCACCCGCATCGGTTTCGAGTTGATGCCGTTCGCGATGATCGATTCTCTGCGTGACTCGCTGGCCATGATCTCCGGAGCCGGAGCCAGGAATGGCGGAATTTCCCTCGATCTCTGGCATTTGGCCAAGCTTGGCATTTCCCACGATGAGATACGGAATTTTCCTATCGAGTATGTCGTGAGCGTGGAACTCAATGACGGAACCGTTCACGCACCCTGGAGCTTGCACGAAGACACCGTCAATCACCGCAGGTTTTGCGGCGAAGGCGAGTTCGATGTTCGCGGCTTTGTCGAAGCCATCCGCGGCGCCGGTTATCAGGGGCCTTGGGGAATCGAGGTCCTCTCGGAGGAAGCCCGCCACTGGTCCTTGGATCGCCTGACCGCGCACGCATTCCAGACCACCAGGAGACAGTTTCCCGACTGAAAGCCGCGCGCTGGCCAATATGCCAATATGAGGTAATGCATTAAGACGAACCATGCGCTCCATCGACTACTTTGACAAAGCGGCCGAAGCTTTTCCGGACCGTATCGCCCTGATTGACGGTGACACGCGCCTTACCTACAGCGAACTCCGCGCAGCCAGTGAGCGTCTGGCCCGCGCTATGATCGCCGCCGGCCTGCGCGACGAGGAGCGGGTTGCAATCTACTCGCCCAATGACGCGCTTGTTCTCGTTTGCATGGTCGCCATCATGCGCGCCGGTGGCGCGTGGGTTCCCATCAACTACCGCAACGCTAACGACGCCAACATCCAGTTCATGAATTACGCCGAAACGCGCTGGCTTTTCTACCACAGCAGTTTTCGTGAACAGGTTCTGGAAATGCAATCGCAAATACCCGTCCTGCAGAACTTGATCTGCATCGATGCGGAAGACGGTAACAATCCTTCGCTCGCACAGTTCCAGCAGCAGGGTGCGCAAGCCGCGGTTCCCGATTGGGCCGACCCACGCGGCAATCCCGGTCGTCTAGTCGGGCTGGTGCCCACCGGCGGCACGACCGGCCCCGCGAAGGGGGTGCGCGTAACCAGCGATTCGTGGGGCGCGTTCATCGAAACCGCGGCCCACTATTGGCAAATTGCGGAAGGTCCGCCGGTTTGCCTGAGCACCGCTCCGCTCTCCCATGCGGCGGGAGTAATTGCCTACGCGCTGTTCACTCTGGGCGCAACAAACGTGGTTTTGCCGCGCTTTGACGCCGGAGCGGTTCTCCAGCAGATCGAGCGGCATCGCGTCACTCATCTTTTCCTCCCACCCACGGCGTTCTATGCCTTGCTCGCGCATCCTGAAGTGAGGCAGCGCAATCATTCCAGCCTCAAGTTGCTTCTGCTCGCTGCTTCACCGGTGTCTCCGGATCGCGTCCGGCAAGGTGTCGAGATTTTTGGTCCCTGCGTCTGCCAGAGTTATGGCCAGACGGAAGCCCCCATGATCATGACCTGGCTGGACCCGAAAACCGTCGCGGCTGCGGCCGCTGGCGACCATCCTGAGCGTCTCCGAAGCTGCGGCAAGGCCAGTTACGGAGTGCGCCTGGGAATCATGGACGACCACGGCCATTTCCTCACCGCGAACCAAACCGGAGAGATTGTCGCGCGCGGCGCCTTGGTGACACCCGGCTATCACAACCTTCCTGAAGCGACCGCGGAGATCCGCGCCTTCGGTTGGCACCACACGGGCGATGTCGGCTACTACGATGAGGACGGCTACTTCTACATCGTGGATCGTAAGAAAGACATGATTATCACCGGTGGGTTCAATGTGTACTCTGCCGAGGTGGAATCCTGTTTGATGGGGCTTCCCGCCGTATTCGAATGTGCCGTGGTTGGCGTGCCGCACGAAACCTGGGGAGAAGCGGTGAAGGCGTTCGTCGTTATTCGTGAGGGAGCATCGCTGACCGAAGAGGAGATTATTTCGTACTGCAAGGTAAAACTCGGGGGCGTAAAGTCTCCCAAGTCCGTTGAATTTTGCCGCGAAATTCCAAAAACTCCCGCCGGTAAGATCGATCGCAAGAAGCTTCGCGCTCCGTATTGGGAAGGGGTCGACCGGAAAGTTCACTAGCTCCGCATGAATCCAGAACGCGGCTGTCTATTTGTGGGCGTGCTGCTCCGCGGCCAGGCTCTGATTCGCCCTGGCGATCACATATTCCCGCACTGCCGCTGCATCTTGCTTCGAAAGCTCTTTGGAGAAATTGACCATCCCATAAGATTCCAACATCCCGTTCAAAACGATCTGGAACCATTGATCATCGGCAAGTGTGCCGGAGTAACGCAAATCCGGAAGCACGCCGCCGCTTACCACCACGTCGCCATGGCAACCTCCGCAAAACCGTTGGTAAATTTCCTCGCCTCTTTTGACCTGGGCCGCGCTTGCGGTGCTCTTCGGGGGCGTAAGCGCTGGTGGCTTCACCTCAGGCGCCGCAGGCAGGTTGACCTTGCCCCCCAGTTTGAACGCCAGCATCCGCGGGACGTTTGCCATCCGCGGATTTTGCAGCGCGACTTCTCCCGCTGCTAATGGCAGCACGCCGCCCCAGCCAACAACCACCGCGACATATTGCTCTCCGTTCACGGAATAGGAGATGGGGCCCGCGGTCACGCCGCTTTCCGTGGAAGCAGACCAGAGTTTTTCACCGGTTGTCGCACGAAACGCCTCAAACTGACCATATCCCGTCCCTTCGAATACCAGGCTGCCTGCCGTGGAAAGCGCCCCACCATTCCACGGGCCCGAACGTTCCGCCCGCCACGCCTCTTTTTGGGCCACCGGATCCCATGCCGTGAGGTGCGCTTTTATACTTCCCAGAATCGCCTTCTTGATTTCCGGGACTTGCGGCATGCCGGCGGCCACGTCATCGATTCCGGTGTTCCACCCCAAAGGGCTGCGACGAAAATGTTCCGCCGATTTGTAAGCGAACCCAGACTCCAGAACAGGAAAATAGACAAGGCCCGTTCGCGGGCTATACGACATTGGTTGCCAGCTATGTGCCCCCCCGGGTCCGGGAGCCACCAGCGCCGGTTTGTCGCTACGTTCGTACTGCGCAGAGGCATTCTCGATCGGGCGCCCCGTTTGCATGTCGATGCCAGTAGCCCAGGTGACCTGGGTATAGGGCTTCGCCGAAAGTAGTTTCCCTGTCGCGCGATCCAGTACATAAAAGAAGCCGTTTTTCGGCGCGTGCAGTAGCACTTGACGGATCTTCCCATCCATCCTGAGATCCGCCAGCACGATCTGCTCCGCTGAATCGTAGTCCCACTCGTCGGCAGGATTTTCCTGGTAGTGCCAGACGTATTCGCCGGTGTCCGGCCGCAACGCAATAATCGAGGAGCAGAAAAGGTTATCGTCCGCCTTCGCCTGCCGCACCTTGCGTGCCCACGGGTCCGCATTTCCCGTTCCGATGTACAGCAAGTCCAGTTGCGGATCGTAAGCCATCGCGTCCCAGACCGTTCCACCCCCGCCGTTCTTCCACCATTCGCCGTTCCAGGTTTTCGCAGCCTCTTTCAGGATCGGAGTTTCAAACGGCTTCGCAGGATTCCCCGGCACGGTATAAAAACGCCACGCAAGCTTTCCCGTTTCTGCGTCATACGCAGAGATATATCCGCGGACTCCCATCTCTGCGCCACCATTGCCGATCAGAACCTTTCCTTTCACCACGCGCGGCGCGCCCGTAATCGTGTACCGCATACCCGGCTCAAAGGTCTGCGTTTCCCAGACTGGCTGGCCCTTTGTTGCGTCGAGCGCGATCAAGCGTCCGTCCAATGTGCCTACAAACACCTTGCCTTTCCAAGCCGCAAGGCCGCGGTTCACCACATCACAGCAGGCATTTACGCTCCAGCTTGGTGGAACTTTGGGATCGTAGGTCCAAAGTCGCGCGCCGGTCGCCGCATCCAGCGCCACAACCTTGCTCCATGCGGTGGTGAAATACATGATGCCGTCAACCACCAACGGTGTGGACTCCTGCCCGCGCTTGGTATCCAGATCGAAATACCAGGCAAGACCAAGCTGTTTCACGTTCTGGTCGGTAATCTGCTGGAGCGGGCTGAATCGCTGTTCACTATAGGTCCGGCCATAGGTCATCCAGTTGCCGGCGGCCTGCTCTGCGTTTATGATTCTCGCGCCGTCAACCGTCGCAATGCCCGGTACAGCCCCAGTCGTCTGCGTCGCCGGACGAGACACGTGGTCTCCGCATCCGCTCAACCCAAAAAAGGACGCGCACAGAATCAACACGGGCCGCAATCGTCTTCTTGTACGCTCCTCAGTCAACAACTGCATTTTCTCTCTCCGCGAAGCTCTGTGAAATGACTGCGTGGGTTACCCTCCTTCCTATCCGCACTGGTAAGAAGTGTCAAGTGCGCCGCAGAGTAAATAGCGGCCACTCCGCGCGATTACACATTCTCCTTTACAACTCAGTTCGGGGTAAACTCTCACAGATTCTTACGTGAACATCTTGATTCCATTCTTTCGGGCTTACACGATTTGAATAACGACCGCCCATTCTCTCTCCGCTATGCCTGGTACGTCGTCTTTGTATTGATGCTCTGCTACGCCCTTTCTCTCATTGACCGTCAAATCCTCAGCCTGCTCGTTGCTCCGATGAAACGCGACCTGCATATCAATGACACACGCATCGGTCTTCTCCAGGGGCTCTCCTTTGCCCTTTTTTACACACTGGCGGGCCTCCCTCTGGGAAGGCTGGCCGATTCTCAACCTCGACGCAAAATCATCACGCTCGGCGTGATTGCCTGGAGCCTTCTTACGGCTGCCTGTAGCGCTGCCAGAAATTTCTGGGCGCTCTTTCTTACCCGCATGGGCGTCGGTGTCGGAGAAGCTGCGCTCTCGCCGTCCGCGTTTTCGCTCATCGCTGACGCGTTTCCTCCCGGACAGTTGGGCCTGGCCCTGAGTTTTTATTCAATGGGAATTTACGTCGGTTCAGGCATCGCTATGATTGTAGGTGGCTCTGTGGTGCAGAGCTTGTCTCATCGTCCGGAGCTCACCCTGCCTCTCCTCGGCACGATTGCTTCCTGGCGCGCGACGTTTCTTCTCGTTGGCCTCCCCGGGCTTTTCATCGCTCTTCTCACCCTCACGATTCGTGAGCCTCAGCGCCGCGCGCTGCTTCGCGCAAACGATGGCAGCGTAACGCATCCGCCGTTCCGCGTGGTCTGGCAGCAACTCCGCTTGCGCCTCCGTTCTTTCCTGGGTATCTCCCTCGGAATGGTCTTCCAGGCTCTTTGTGGCTATGCCTTCCTCGCTTGGGGTCCCACTTTTCTGCAACGCACCTATGCATGGACGCCGGGACGTGCCGGCCAAACGCTCGGCCTGTTGACGCTGATCTTCGGATGCGCGGGCATGTATGTGGGAGGCAGCTTGTGCGACCTCTGGCAGCGGCGGGGGATTGCGGAAGCACCGCTGCGGGTTGCGGTGCTGAGCGCCGCAGGGACGTGTGCCTTCTTTCCTCTCGCCCTGACCATCGGCAATCCCGCGTGGACGACCATTCTTCTTGGCATCGCGATCTTTGTTCTCGCCATGCCGATCGGCTGTTCGTACGCGGCCGTACAGCTTATTTTCCCCAACCAGGTCCGCGGCCAGGTCTCGGCTCTCTTCCTTTTTATTTTGAGTTTGGGCGGACTTTCTCTTGGACCGCTATTGCCCGGGCTATTAAATGACTATTATTTTCACGATGAGAAAAAAATCGGCGCTTCCCTGGTCCTCACCATAGCCACGGCTTCCATGCTGATGCTGCTGATTTGCCTGGCGACTTACAGACCGTATCGTCGGCACTATCGCGCCGCCCAGTCTTTTCACTCTGGGTGAGCAAGCATGAATCAGCGCGGGCTTCTATTTTTCCTGCAATGATTCCAGGTAGTGAATCAGGTTCGCGATACGCATCTGGACGATCGAGTCGTCCCGTCCGCTCACTGCAGAGAACAACGGCCCCCACACGGGCATGTCCGATGAACCATGAGCGCCCGATACCCCGCTCCTTAAAACGCTCGCCACATGGTCGGACGGGAACTTCCCGTTGTTTTTCTTGGCCAGTTGCGTCAGGTTGGCTGGTGGGTTTTTCAGCGCCGTTGCGGCCGGCCCATTTCCCTTGGCGTCCTTCCCGTGACATGGCGCGCAGTAGGAGTTGAACATTTCGCTCCCCGATGTGGCGGAGGTCATGCCGATGGGCCCTTTCTTCACTTCTTTGGTCTGCGCCTGGCCATAGGCCGCGAACGCAGCCAAGGTGAGTGAAATTGCTCCCAATACGAATGCTTGCAAGACTCGTTTAGTCATAGAATAGCCTCCATGGCATGGAAGTAAGAAAGTCACGGTCGACAACCTGCAATTTGGGGAACTCGCGACACTGGATGTCGCGACTTGGTCAATCCTTTACTCCCCTGGCGGGGAGTTTGTCAATGACACCTTTTCCATGACACATTGCTACCTGAGCGATAATCGCCCGATGCCGCCCAGCATCCTCGTTGTTCGCATTCGAACCGGATTATTTTGGGTTACGACCTAAATCTTGAACAGCCGGAGCACGGATGACTCCCTCACCGAAAATCGACGTTAGGTCACTCGTTGCCATTGATGTCCATGTACATCTCGAAGCGGCGAATGAAGCTACTGCCACAGACGCGGCGGCGAAACAATACTTCGGAGAGAGCGGTGCCTCTCGCGATCCCAAGGCTTTGGCGGAATACTATCGGTCCCGCAAGATGGCTTTCGTCATTTTTGCCGTGGATGAAAGCCTGACCGGCAGGCCTCGCGTGACGAACGACGAAGTCATCCGCTTCGCATCTGACAATGCTGACGTCGCCATTCCTTTTGCCAGTATTGATCCTCACCGTGGTCCGGAGGGTGTGCGCGAAGCGAAGCGCTTGGTGTCGGAAGGACTCGTCCGCGGATTAAAGCTGCATCCCCCCGTGCAACGGTTCTCGCCGGACGATAAGCTTGCTTATCCCCTCTACGAAGTGTTTGCCGATGCGCGGTTGCCAGTCCTATTTCACACTGGACACAGCGGTATCGGCACCGGCATGCCCGGCGGCGGTGGGGTCCGGCTGAAGTACGGCAACCCACTGCCTATTGATGATGTCGCCGTGGATTTCCCTGCGATGCCGATCATCTTGGCCCACCCTTCTTTTCCGTGGCAAGACGAAGCCATTTCCATCTGCCTGCACAAGCCCAACGTCTTTATTGATTTGTCCGGATGGTCTCCCAAATACTTCTCGCCAACTCTTGTGCAATATGCGAATACTCGTCTTAAGAACAAAGTCCTGTTTGGTTCCGACTATCCTTTCATTACACCGGACCGATGGCTCGCTGATTTCGAGAAGCTCGATATTCGCAGCGAAGTTCGTCCGCTGATTCTCAAAGAGAATGCCGTCAAGTTGCTGGCACTAACATAGTGCGGGTTTTTTCTTGCACTGAATCCCTCTGCCCGCCAGAATTGTCCCAGTTTTCGGACTCCAGACGGGCAACCCTTCAATGGCGTTAACCGAAGGCTAGCGTTAGGCCATGCAATCTTCGAAACGGAATACAATGAACGGTTGAAATTCTGATTGCACAATAGTTGCACGAACGTTCCCAAATAGGCATATTGTGCACCGAAGTAGGGCATCCCATCCGAACGTAACCTATTGATTCCGAACAACAGCGTGTGGAATCGGGAATTTGCTAAACCGTTGTACGAGCCAAAACTTGTACCGGGGGTTCGAATCCCCCCTCTCCGCCAGTCCTTTAGACTCAGTGGGTTAGAAATTTCCTAAAGTCTTTTGGGTGTTCAAATCTTTGGGCACCAGTAAAAACTTCACGCCAACACCAGCATAGGTATGCGCGAAGCCTTCGTCTGAAAAGACGCTGCGTCCAACGTTCGCATAGAGAAAAATATTGTGGCGAATATGCCGCATCACACCGAAGTTTACAACCACCAGGCGCTCGCGCTTGAAATCAAACGCGGACTCGGTGCGAATCTCGCCCATGGCCGCAAGGTATCTCGTAATGGCGCGTCCAGCACCAAAGCCCAATGAACCTGTGGTGTGTCGTTGAGGATCTTGAATTGGCAGGTCAACTGCCCCATTGGCCACAAGTATGAGGTACTTGAATTGTTGCCGCACCAAGAGAGGCAAGATCACTGTTTGCCCGGCATTTACAAGGTTCTTCTCGGCCGCATTGGTGCCCGGAACGGCAAACTCAATTTGCGGGTAGAACGAAACTGACTGACCTCTCTGCTCGTTCTCGTAGAAATTGAACTTAAGGCCGAACTGGGCCGCTCCAATGCCGACTTTAAGCGGATCACCATGTTCTTTCGCGCCCGCCAGCGGGAATTCGAATTTCACCTGGGTAGGGAGCTCATGCCCCAGGATTCGGGGCAAGATTCCATAATTGGCGTCTACGGAAACAAAATCAAATGTCCGAAGTGCTTTTGAGAAGTCGGACTGAGTGGTCAGATTAATCTCGTATTCACCTTTATCGGGAACGCCGGGATCATCTACTTCAAGAGGCGGTGACTGGGGAGTGGCGTCAATCGCCCAAAGTCCTGAATCATTCTTGAACATGCCTCGGTGATGTTTCGAAAAGACTGGCGGGGGCGGCGGTTTTGCTGGTTTTTCCTCCGGAGTCTGCTGTTGGTCTGGCTGGCGTTGCTTCACTTCACTTTCTTGCGCGGCTCCGTGCCCCGGGACAAGAACAATCAGCAAAAGGGCTTCGATTGTTGCGATTCGCCAGCGTTTGATTCCAAAGATGTCATTGGGGAAAATTTCCATTTTGGCCTTTTAGGGCTCGGGATCGTACATCCATTGATTCCGACCGAGCTTTCCTTACGTAATTGTTCGCGCCGGGATGGGCCGAGCAACCCGCGCGAGCGAAAGGGACCTTCACTGCGTTGTCGCTTCCGGAACTCGAACGTGCCTCGGAAGCATCCCGGATTCGACTTCGTTGCCCGCGCGCGTAAGCGTTTGGAAATACATTTCATCGCCGGCGATTTCGACCAGCATGAAGGTGCGATCGGTGTCGAATCCCTTTTCCGTCAAACCAGTTTTTGCCAGGTCTCCATCCCGCAACTGGCCGGAAGAACCTTCGGTGAAGTAGTAGATGCCCTTTTGAGGTTGAACCCGCTCGTAGACGTGGTCGTGGCCGGAAAACACCGCATCCACGCCGTACTTGATGAACAGCGGCTCGATCAGCGACCGCAGCTCAATGGAAGAACCATGGGTTTTTCCCGATGAATAGAGCGGATGATGGAAATAACAGATCTTCCAGTCCTTGTCCCCGGCATCCTGCAATTGCTTCTCCAGCCAGGCGAGTTGCTTGGAGTCCACGTAGTTGCTGTCGAGAACGAAGAAATGGACATTGCCCTTTTTGAAGGAATAATAATTTGCTCCACTCATGTTGAAAAGTTTGTAAAAGCGCTCGTTAGGATTGTCGTGGTTGCCGAGCGATGCATAAAATTTGACGCCGGCATCCAATAGCGGCTTGTAAGGCACCTCAAACTTCCTTTCATAGTCTTTGGGGCTGCTGCCGCCGTAGATGTTGTCGCCGAGCATGATCACGAAATCAAACGGGAAGTTCTGCCGGGCGGCAACCATGCGCTTACCCACTTCATACTGCGGTGCGTCGCCGGTTCCCATGTCGCCGATGGCTGCGAAGCGCACCGAATTGGACTTGAGCGGAAATTTGAACTGGTCCGTGGGCGCAATCAGAAGGAAGGCGCTGACTACATTCAGAAATAGAATCAGGCGTGTTCGCATGGGTCCTTCCCGGAAACCGAGGGTCTAGGGAATAATCTCGGGGATTCTATCGACAACAAGATTTGCTTCGACATCCAGAAGGATTAGATCGTGACCCACGATCCGGTAGGTCACCACTTGGTCGGGCAGCTTTGGAAATTCGAGTAACAAAGTCGGAGGCACAGTCGTGAACGGCATTCCGTCTGGGTAAGGCTCATTTACGTGGAGATGAATCTTAGCCAGGGGCTCGCCTTGCCGAATCGTGGTCCGGGCACCTTTGCCGTGGGGGCCCCGGAATTCATCCCGAATTGTCCGGCGGAAGGCTTTCGCGGCACTTTCCGTAAAGATATCCCCGCGCTTAGCATTTGAGCGAGCCTCGCGAATTTTTCTTGCCAGCGCCTGCTGGCGGCCAGTGATCATTTCCGGCAGATCCGTGGGCTTGAGAGCCGGAAGAGTTGATTCGATCGACTTGTGCAGGTCCGCGTACGCATGAACGCGGGCCAAAAACTCTTTGTAGCCGGCGGCACTTTCTGATTGCGCTTGTGCCGAGGCCTGTTCCTGGCCCCGAGCGGCAAGCGCCCCTACTCCGGCAAGGAGGGCTATCAGCAATAGAGATTGCGTCCGATGTCCGACCCCTTGAATCGTTCTCATAAGTCACCCCTTCTTTTTGCCCTTAGGGGAAGCCGCTTCGGCATCATGCGCCACTTCGTTGACGGCTTTTTTCACCGCTTTTTTGATCACTTTTTTAACCGTGGACTTCACGATCTTGTCCTGGAGCACTTCTTCTCCTGCCTGTGCGACGACTCTTTTGACCGCTTTTTTTACTGTGCCGGTGAGCGGACGCAGCTCTTGTACGAGTACTGCAAGGGCTTTTTCTGTTTCCTTCTTGCGGGCCGGGGTCGGCGCTTCTTCTTTTGGCGGCTCTTCCTTGAAAGTGCCGTCGCTGTTCCAATCAGCCTCAAACGTTGTGAGCAGTTTCTTAACTATCTTCGAATCGCGAACGATGAGTCCGACTTCTCGCCTGGAATCCAATTCCGCCGGACGCAAACTCTGGCTGCCAACGAACGCCTGGTGGCCATCGCGAATGATGGTGCGTGTGTGCAGCCGCATTCGCGTCATTTTGCGGACGGTCAAGGCGGCGCGGCCGCTGATCCTCCCGATTACCCGGATTTCCACACCGGTTTTGGCTCGTTCCTGCAAGATATGGATCATCTCCCTGTCCGAAATCTGCGGATCGTAGATCAGCAATTGCTTCTTGGCCCGTTTCAGGAAGCTGCGCAACACCCTTCGCGAGTTTACCGGGCTGACTACAAACGTATCCGGACCCGCCGCGTAATTTCGTCGCGCACAGTCGGCTTCGAAAAGCTTGACGGCCTCCCGGACTAAGGTTGTGTTCTTTGTGACGATTCCGAATCCACGGCTGCGGCCAATATCCAGGTGCGTAAAGTTGAATGAAAGTACGTATAAAATGTGCCGGTCGATGACGATGAGCTTGTCGTGATACCGGACCAGGTCGTCGGCGCTTCGCGCCACAGTAATCCCTGCGTGCAGAAATCGCGTCTCCAGCCGGCGAAGGTTCTTCTTGCCACCCCGGTTCGCGTCTGCGATGAGCGCCGTAACCTTTACGCCCTTCGCCGCAGCCCCGTTCAATGTCGTTTCGACATCGCTTCGGTCGAAACGGAAGATGGCAATCTCCACGCTTTTTCTGGCGTTCTTGAGGGCCGTGAGAAGCGGCGCCGGCCCGTCGTCCGGCTCGATGATTAATTTCACCTTGGGTTCCCTCCTTTCGCAATGCGGTGATTTCCCTTGTCCGTTAAAACACAGAATCCCGGCGGAAGAGAGCGAGGGTCACAATGCATTCAGCGCCGCGATCCGTTTCTGCACTTCTTTCGAGTAACCCTCTACTTCGTCGGGGCTGTACCCCGCGGCGCGGAAGCAGTCGCGGATTTGATCCTCCGAGAGTTGCCCGAGCAATTGGCCCAGCCACTTGGCGTCCGCGCGGGGAATATGTTTGGTCACATCTTCCATCTTTGTGCGCCCATGGTAGTTGGGAACGTTGACTGCGGTCAGGAGAAAGGGGCGGCTATGCATTTCGAAATCCACCTCATCCGATTTCTCTTTTTCGATGAATTTCGATTCTTCGTATCCTTTTAAGTCGCTTTTCGAACGGCTTATATTGTTCCCGGTTTTGCCAAAGGTCGCGCCCGCATCGCTCACCAGATAGCGTCTCTCACCGTCGACCACGTAGATGGAATTGTTGAGGTCTTTCAAGTCCCAGTTGTTGAGAAGAGACATCATCACGCGGAGACCATTTAATTCCTTCGTCCCGACAAAAGGATTCTTGAACCAGTCCCATTGTCCAATTTTCTTGATCTTCTTGTCCTTGCGCTCAAGGCGGGCACCATGGACAATGCCGCCTTCCGCGACAAAGTTTTGGCCACGGCGCAGCTTCGGCAACCCCTGGACCTTGATCTCCGGCAAATAGTAGTCTTCGTCCACAAAATATCCCGCCGCCCACAGCAGGCGCGTCGCTGCCGTTTCGGCCTGGGGTTCCTGGCCCAGCTTGATGCGCCATTTGACCCCCTTTTCATCTTTCACGTCGAATTTCGGGCTCGTCCCACTCATATCTTCTTTGTCGAATGTGTAGGTGCCATTCGGATCTGGCGCGTGTTCGCTTCCACCGGCACCGTAAACAAGATTCAGGGCGGAAATGTTGCCAGGATCGCGCCAGATTACAGCCTGAAGGTCGGCCGCTTTTTCTGCGGCTTTTTGTTTATTGTGTTTCTGGGCTTCCGCCGTTATCGAAATACTCAAGAACAACAAGACCAGTACGGTCTTCCAAACACTGCTGAATCGCTGCATTTTACGTTCTCCTCTTTTGATCCATAAGAACAAAGTCAGCTGGCGGCAGGCTGCTCGGTCAGCAGCCCGGCGCTCTCCGATGTCTGGATTTTGTACAGTTCCGCATACAGTCCGCCCGCGGCTAGCAATTCCTCGTGGCTGCCTTGCTCCACCAGTTCCGAATCTTTGACCACAAATATGACGTTGGCGTGACGGATCGCGTTCAGATGGTGAGCGATGACGATGGACGTCTTGCCCTCCAGCAAGCGATCCAGAGCTTCGATTACGGCGTGTTCGGAAGCGGAATCAAGGCCGGAGGTAGGTTCGTCGAGAATCAGGATGGGCGAATCGCGAATGATCGCCCTGGCGATGGCGATGCGCTGGCGCTGCCCGCCCGAGAGAGTCGCTCCGCGCTCGCCGAGCAGGGTGCCATAACCATCGGGCAGTTTTTCGATAAATTCATCGGCGTTTGCCTGTTTCGCGGCGCGCATAATTTGTGCCGAGGTGGCATCCGGTTTGCCATAGGCGATGTTGTCCCACACGGAGGCATGGAAAAGCAGGGTTTCCTGCAAGACGAAACTTATTTGCTCTCGAACCGACTTCAGCGTGTAGCTACGGACATCCGCGCCGTCGATTTTCACCGTCCCGGATTGCGGATCGTAAAATCGGGGGATCAAGCTAATGATGGTGGTTTTGCCCGTGCCGGATGGTCCCACAATGGCTGCCGTGCTGCCCGGCTCGATCGTGAAACTGATGTCCTTCAGGACCGGCGATTTTTCGTCGTACGCGAAGTTGACGCGGTCAAATTCAATCTTTCCCTTGAACCGCGGTGCCCGTCGCGCCCGCGGCAAATCGCAGACGCGCGCTTCGATTTCCAGTACTTCCTGGATGCGCTCATAACCCACGATCGCCTTGGAAACCGTGTCCGTCATTTTTGAAAGTTCGCGCATGGGCTTGTACATTTTGCCCAGATACAGGAGGAATACGATGAGTACGCCGGCGCTGAGCTGGCCTGCCAGAGCCAGGCGCGCACCGTATCCGAGCACCAGGCACGTGCCGATTGCCACCATGACATCCACGATCGGCGAAAGTTTGGCTTTGATCCCGCGAGCCTCGAGCGCTTTTTCCACATTTTCCAGGCTTTGCGATTCGAATCTCGTTACTTCGAAATCTTCACGCGCGAACGCCTTGACCACACGCACGGAAGTCAACACTTCCTCGACGACCGATACAAGCTCGCTTTCTTGCTTTCGCAGCGCATGCGAGGCCTTTTTTATGCGGCGCGTGAAGGAATAGACCACGACAAAAAGGGCCGGAGCGATCGAAAGCGCGATCAGGGTAAAGCGCCAGTTGATGTACAGCATCACGACGGTCATGCCAATGAGCGTTAATACGTTGACGAAGATTCCAAGCAAGGCGGAGTTGATGAAATCCTGAATGGCGCCGATGTCGCTGGTCACGCGGCTGATCAGATCCCCGGTTTGCGCCTTGTCGTGCTCCACCAGCGAGAGCCGCTGTATGTGGTTATACAGTGTCCGCCGAAGGTCATGGGTGACCCACTGGCTGACGCTCGTGGTGAGGTACTTTTCGAAGTAAGAGCTGATTGCCCCTACCACGGCAATGGCTGCTACCGCGGCCACCGCAAAATTCAGGATGGCCGTCTTGTCTTGTCCAAATATCCCCGTGACAAATCCTGCCAACCAGCCAGGCAACTTTTTTGATTGCAGGATGTTGTCGATGACAATCTTAATTGGCCACGGCTCGAGAACATCGCTAAAGGTTTGGCCCAACACCGCGACAAACGCCAGGGTAAGCGCTTTCCAGTGAGGGCGGATGAGGCGGATGATGCTCAAGTTCCCAGACTGATTCGAGGCCGAAGGTTTGGTAGGGCTTCCGAGCATTGTCCTGTGATTTCCCTAGGGATCCGTTGGGGGACTCCTCAATGAGGATCCCCTGTGGGCCGTAATTGCACTGACTTGCAGACCGGGACTTTTCCAGGCAACTGAGGTTTCTGGGACTGTCAACGGTATACAGGATTTTGCCTTGCCTTACCCTAAGGTGTTTACTGTAGAAAGCGTTGGGATGAATTGCTTAACGCTAGTACCGGTAGAGGCTTCCACAGGCCGTCCCGGCCCGTCTAATTTGGGTGGCGTTCAAAATTGAACATGAGAACTCAAACGTTCTAGTGTTGAAGGACGCCTTCGACTATGGAATTGTGAACTCGAAGTTTACCGTTGCCGTAGTCAATAAAGCCGAGTCTGCGGAATTTATTCATAAACAAATTGACCCGGCCGCGTGTCGTACCAATCATTTCCGCCAGGGTTTCCTGCACGAGAATGGGAGCCTTGATTTCGGCCGATCCGGCGCTTCCCGGTCGGGCCAGAAGTAAAAGCAGCCGGGCCAAGCGCTTCTCAGCGGAATTGTTAAGCTGGTCCACCAGATCAGCTTCAAATCGCGCACTCCTTCGGAGCAAATAGGAAATGAAATAGTTTCTAAATTCTGGTTCTTCGCGCAGCACACGCGACATCTCGGTTTTGTGAATCCCCAGTACCGTGGTTGATTCCATCGCCGTCGCCTCTGCCGCGTGCTCGGAGAAAGCCTCGCTCAGACATGCTTCACCCAAAAAATCGCCGTCCGTCAAAATGGCGATCACGCCCGCTTTGCCGTCTTCGGCTATGGTCGCTAATTTTACCAGCCCGGAAATGATGAAGAGTACGGTCGAGCAGCTTTCACCTTGCGAATAGATGGTTTCCGCCTTCTCGAAGCTTGTGATTCGTTTCGTCACGCGACGGCTGTTTAGGAACGCTTCTGGATTGAATCCAGCCCTTCCATTTGATCCCTCAATCATAATCAGCCTCCGAGCAAAGCAACCTCAAAATGGCGGATGACTCGCCTGGCCACCCATGGAGAATAGGGAGACTTACTAGTGGGCGTAATACTGGAAATACCTGATTTCAGGAATTAAAACCGAGGATACAATCACCGCCCAATCTAACCTGCCCTTGCCCAGTTCCAAGGCTCCAAGGATCAGAATGGCCTTACAAAACGCGCCTGCTAAACTGGCCTGCGGCCTTGAATGACACGGATCAAAACAACAATGAGGGCCACAACAAGCAGGACGTGAATGAATCCGCCCAATGTGTAGGAAGTGACGAGTCCCAAGAGCCAGAGAACCAGCAGGATGACCGCTAGCGTCCAAAGTAAGTCCATATTCTCCTCCTGAGTTCAATCCTCATTGACCAAGCTGTTTGTGACGGCGGTCCTGAGCCTGGAATCAATATTGACGGCAGAGATTACTTGAAAAAACGACTGTCGGAACATCAGGTGGTTCTTGTAGGGCTGGGGACAATTCTATGTAGCGATTCTGATTGGCTTGAAAGCACTGCCAGGGGAGGGGTCTTCAGGGATGCATAGTATCGCGTCCCAAATAAAGAAAGTGACAAGGCCTTCGCGAGGGAGAGCCAGGCGACATTCGCGGTGCGCCGGGCCCTTCGCCTCGTGATTCTGATTTGTGTTGCCGCTGACAACTCTCAAATCAGTGCTGTCCAGCACCACGCTTCTTCTCGTTGGGGGTCGAGTGATCGCTCTCTCCTTGCCGTGCTTCCTGTCTTGAGTCTTCGCTACGGAAGGACCGCGCGAACTCATCCACCTGTTTCTCGGCTTCCTGCTTTACGATCCCGTAGCGTTCCTGGATTTTTCCGATCAGCTGGTCTCGCCGTCCGCGAACCACGTCGAGGTCATCGTCTGTCAGCTTTCCCCACTTTTCCTTTACTTTGCCCGAATACTGCTTCCATTTTCCTTCCAACTGATCCCAGTTCATCGGAATCCTCCTAAATATTTAGTTTCCACTTAACGCGTTGCGGTTCGAGCATTGTGCCGCTGGGAAGAACGGTCGAGTGCCGCAGCATTAGGAAAACATGCGCGCGGAATCGCGCCTATAGAGAGAAAACCTGAGAGCCGAAAGGAGGGAAACGTATACGCAGTAACACGCGGGCCCGTGCTGCAGACTGGCCCATCAAGTGCCTTGATAATGCAATATACAGCAAAAGCTGTATAGGTTTTGGGGGTAGGAAGGACTATTCGTAGATTGCTGGTTTTGGAAGAATCTTATCGGGGTTCTTGCGGCCCCAGAATCCGGTAGTTGGTTTGCACGGCGAGAGGTAACATCAAGAGACCGCTTTATCAATGGAGACCAGACGCGTGCGAATTCTTGTTGCAGACGATCACGACATCATCCGTCGGGGCCTGAAGCAGCTTCTCACTTCACGGCCAGGCTGGGAAGTTTGCGGCGAGGCAAAGACCGGGCGAGAAGTAGTTGCCCTCGCTGAGCAGCTCAAGCCTGAAATTGTGGTCCTGGACATCAGCATGCCGGAGTTGAATGGGCTGGAAGCAGCTCGCAGAATTCATAAACTATTTCCGAAAACCGGGATTCTCATTCTGACGTTACATTTCTCGGATCAACTGCTGCGAGACATTATCGAGGCCGGTGCCCGGGCCTATATCATGAAGTCCGATGCGGATCGCGATTTGGTCAGCGCTGTGGAGGCCTTGGCAAATAATCGAACATTCTTCACGGCGCGCGCAGCGGAGATGCTCCTGAACGGCTTCGCCATGCAGAATTCGGTACACGATCCGGAAGCTCATTTGCGAAACAGGCTTACCTCGCGCGAGCGTGAAATTGTACAGCTTCTCGCGGAAGGTAAGAGCAGCAAGGAAGTAGCAGTGGTCCTCGGAATAAGCGTCAAGACGGCGGAAACTCATCGGGCAAATATCATGAGAAAGCTCGAGATCCACTCCGTGAGCGAGGTTGTACGCTATGCGGTAAAGAATCAAATTATTGAGGTGTGACGCTCCCCGCGGTCACCCTCGTTTGGACGAGTCACAATTTGGAGTTCGATGCCAATGAAAATTATTTGCCGCCCGCTACTTGAACAAGCCCCTGTCTCTCATGGGAGTCCTGAGGAACCAGGGGCCCATGCCTAGAGTACTCATCGTGGATGACCACGCTTTTATCCGCCGCGGCGTTCAAACAATATTGAACCCGTTCCCCGAGTGGGACTTTTGTGGAGAAGCGGATAACGGAAACGATGCCATCCGCCTGGCTCACGAACTGAAGCCGGAAATCATCATCATGGATGTCTCCATGCCCGGGTTGAACGGCATCGAGGCGACCCGCCTGATTTGTCAGTCTCTGCCTGATGCGAAGATAGTTTTGCTTACTCTGCACGAATCAGCGGATCTGGTGCGCAAGGGCTTTCGCGCAGGCGCCAGGGGTTTTTTGCTAAAGACAGATGCGGAGCAAGAGTTGGTGCGGGCTCTCACCGTGGTGATCGGCGAGGGTACATACATCAGTCCAAGAATTGACGACGAAGTGGTGAAAAGCGTAGTCAGTGAACTTAGTGAAACCCACTAATCTCGCGCCCGGCATGCAACTTCCTATTTTTCCTTGTTGTTCCCGTGACTGGGTTTCGAGGCCTTCCTTTTGCGCCCGGCATCGTTTGTTCTTGCCAATACTGTAAACACCCGATGTCTTTGGAATTTTGCATCAGTCACACTCTCCTCCTACCTACAGGAGGATTGTCTAGTGATGCAAAATGCCAAGGAAACAGCGCCGAAGACCAGTGACGCCTTCGTCGAAAGCCTGAATGAAGAACTGGCTCGCGGATACCAGGCCATCATCGCTTCCGTGGTGTACTCGCAAGTGCTTAAGGGCGCGGAATACATGAATATTGCCCAGGAGCTCGAGAAGCTCGCCGCGCACGAGTTTCAGCATGCATTGGCAATTGCCAAGCAAGTGGATCATCTCGGCGGAGCGCCAATTCTCCAACGAATGCCAATTCAGGTGGCGAGTAACGCCAAGGCGATGTTGCGTGGGGACTTGAGGATCGTGAGTGCAACAATCTGAAACCGATCTGGTCACCCCATTGGCGTTGACGCGCTCAGTCGGGCGGGTGAAGCAGGTACAGTGATGGGTCGCCATTGAAAATGGTGAGACGAAATGGCAAGAGAGAGAGCAACGGGTCTCCATGATGCGAAGTTCAACGGCCTTGCTGCAACAGCGCTTGCTAAGCCGTATTGCCTGGCTTCTCTGGGCGATCGTGCTCGTCCTTCTGATGGCTTTTTGTTTTTTTGCCAGTTCCTTCTGTATCACGTTGCTGCTCGCTGCCTTTCTGGCGATCCTTGTTGATCCGCTGGTGACCCGTCTGGAGAGGTGGCACGTCCCGCGTTCCGCTTCGGCTGGAATTATCATAGTTGCTGGAATGCTCTTTTCCTGCTTCCTGACGTACGTCACCTACAACCGCATTTCCGATATCGTGGAGACCATGCCTCAGTATGCCGAGCGCATCCGCGATGTCGTTAAACCATTGAATCAGAAGATCGCCAAAGTTCAGGAAACCGCAGGCAGTCTGAATCCAGAGGTTCCGACAAAGAAAATCGCCGAGGTAAAAATCAAAGAGCCTCCCAACTGGCCTTCGTACATGATTCGAGGTGTCGGGCCGGTCTGGAGTGCCATCATTATCATCGGAGTTGTGCCCTTCCTCATGTTCTTCAACCTGATTCGCAAGGAACAGATAAAGCAAAGGCTGACGCTTTCGTTCGGCAGCTTGATTGACGTGCCACAATTCGTGGGACGACTGACCCAAATGGTGAGAGGATTTGCGGCCGGCAACTTGATCATCGGTTCCGCAATGGCAACCGTTACGATTCTCGTGTTGTTTGCATTGAAAATACAGGGCGCCGTAGTTCTTGGCATCGTGAGCGGTTTCCTGAATTTGATTCCTTTTCTCGGGGTAATCCTCGCGGCGCTGATCCCGTCCGCGGCCGCGCTTTTGCAATTTAGTTCAGCGGGATCGTATGCGATTATTTTCCTGACGGTCGCCGGCCTTCATATCATTTCCGCGAATTATCTAATCCCAAAGGTAATCGGTTCGCGGGTCAATATTGGACCCGTCGCGGCCACAGCAGGGATCCTTTTTTGGGGCTGGCTATGGGGCTTGATGGGGATTCTACTCGCTGTTCCTTTGACGGCTTTTGTAAAGCTTGTGGCGGATTGCCATCCATCGTTTATCCATATTTCCAATCTTTTAGGAGAGTCCTCGCCGTCTGGTTCATCCTGGATCCAATCCGGCCGGGAATCTCTATACAGGAGGGTTCCGTATGTCGGAAAGCGATCTCCCGTCAAAATAAAGCTCTGAGGACAATAGAAGTTGCAACCTGCGATTTTCCTGACGACATGAGGATGGCCACCCACCCCTCTCACCAAATCTGGTCCACCTGATCCCATTTCTCCTTCTACAACAATCCCCATCCCTCCGTACGGGAAAGACCCGATGGTTGCGCGAGCGTGGTCCGGTTAAGGTCAGTGTAATTGAACACCCCGATTCACCCGACCTAGGAACAGATGCTTGGCTGAACACAGGCATCTGTTCTCCCTCCTTTCGTTCGGAGAAACAACGGAGTCTTGAATCAGGAATTTTTGGACGCCTCGCTGGCCGCGGGTTCACTTGCCCGCTTTGGGAACGGAGCTCTCGAGCTTATGGGCATCGCCGCCCCGATCATGTGCGAAGGTGGGATTGTCTTTTGTTCCGGTGATTTTGATCGGCAGGACAGTTCCAGCGTTTTGCCCTTTGAAAAAAGGGTCCAAAGCCTTCAGGAAAAATGACTTCGCACCGGTTGTCGTTTGGGATAGCTTGGCCTGCAACGCCACGTTGCCATGAAAATCCAGCCCGCCCCCATCGAGATTGTAGGTTCCTCTCAAGTTGATGGAAGCGCCGGCCACACCAAACTTTAGATTGGAAAAGTTCACGGTCCCCTTGCGGACCTGGAACTTGCCGGCCATGTCGGAAGCAACACTGTTGATTTCCATCGCCTTCGGCTGCCCTTGGCCTTTGCGGCTTAGGGTATCGACTTTGTCTTGAATCTCGCCGGTCGTGAATTGTCCACCGGCGATCAGGAATTCTCCTTGTATTCTTAATCGCTCGATCAGGTCAGATTCTCCCTCGGGAATAGCGATCTTCGCCTTTAACCTCGCGATGCCCGTCATAAGCGGCTGATCCGTCTTGACAGCAAGCCGGATAAGGTCTTCCACACGGGCGTCCTGCGAGGAAGCCTCCAACAGGATCGTCTTGCCCTTCACTTCAGGATCAGCATCTTCAATCTTGCCGCTGGCAATAATCGTGGTGTGCTGAAAGCGGGCCGTCACATTGTCAAGATACGTGTCGCCATTGGTGCCGTCCACCACCGCGGAGAATTCTGTATGCAATGACATCGGATGATCCGCCGTTCTCAAGCAGAAATCCGGAGTGTCCGTCGTTCCCTCAACTTTCAAATAGTCAAGGGGGCCGCTGAAACTGCCCTCAGAAGAGAGAATTCCGCGCAGGCCTTTCAGGGTTCCAAGGTCCGCATTCCGAAATTTATATTTTCCCACTGTAAAGTTTTTGCTCGGAGCGTCGGCTTGCCAGGGTCCAAACTCGCCTGTGGTTTCAATCTCGCCCGCCGGAAGGCTGTTCGTGAGCGTTGCGTGGAACGCAGCGGGACGATCAAAACTGACATTGTGGAGCTCGAGGTGGTGAATCGGAAAATCCCTGGGCGGTTTCTCGGGCTGTGCTCGCAAAATGACGATGATTGCGTCATCGGCCCGCATCTCTTCGATAAGAGCCGGATATTTCTTTGCGAGGTCCTGGTCCGTCCGTTGAATCAATGACGGGTCGCCGGTTTGCCGGGGCGGGATATGAATCTGCAAGCCCTCCAAGTCCACGGATTTGATACGTGGCTTGGCTCCCAGCAGACTGATTAAGTTCGAGGTCATCGTGACGGCGCGGACCTGAATCAGAGGGGGAACGTCAGTCCGGCCATGGTGCCGTAAAACCAGCTGACGAATGGTCACACGGACGCGCGGATATAAAGACACCTCAAAATTGGAAAACTCAACGTTGCTCGCAA
Organism: Candidatus Acidiferrum sp.; assembly: GCA_035693545.1. Lineage (GTDB taxonomy): Bacteria > Acidobacteriota > Terriglobia > Acidiferrales > UBA7541 > Acidiferrum. The sequence goes on along the minus strand of DASSGJ010000486.1, from coordinate 10,540 downwards.
AGTGTGTCTGGAGGATGTTCTGGCTGCGTTCGCGCACCATTGCGCGGATTCTGGAACCCAGCAGGGTAAGTGTAAAAAGTGGGAGGAGTACTACCAGGCCAAGAATGAAGGTCCATTTGCGCATAGAATTCGGGCTGCCATTTCTTTCTCAACAGCACACTGGTACCTGTCTGGTCCGGCCTGAAGGAACAAGGGTGGCTATCAGCGTACAGAAGACCACGAATGCATTCTTGGAAACATACCCTGAATGCTTGATATCGTGCGCACCCGCCCCGTATTGATTTCTTATCAGGGTCTTGATTGGCGTCCTTGTTAGGCTCCGCGTGCCACGCAGAGCTGAAAAAGAAAACCGCTCAGAGAAATAATTCGCCTTTCAATTTCCTGATCGAAGTCAGGCGCCCCCGGCAAATCTTCCTTCAACAATGCGGCCATTCCAGGCGCAATAGATGAAGTATTCGCCCGGCGAACTCATCGCCAATTGCGCTAATTGGTTCTTTGCCTCATCCAGGCCACCAACCGTTTTTACCCAGAGTGGGTGCCCATCGGGTAGCTTCTTGAAGATGTCGAACTTCCCATCCATGACTGTCCCCAATAGTGGATTTAATGTAGCTGCCACAGGTAAAGGCAACCTTGCTTCCAGTCCGTCAACTCAATTAATGGTCTTTCAAATCAATCAGTTGTGCGATGTGACCGGAGCAGATGATCTCTTACCGGGCCGCAGATCGAGTGTTGTTTTCGGGACATTATGTACTTTCTGCTCGGTGTTTGAGTACTGGAACTCAAGAAAATCAAATGGATCTGGGGGGGCAAAGCGGGAATTCTTGTTTACCAGGAGAGCGCGGAAATACCCTGTGGGCTTCTTACTGAATGCGCGAATTCGTTTGCTATTCGTCTTGTGATAACTGTGACGACGCTTCGGGTATCGGTATTCTGGCCGTGACCGTGGTTCTCCCCTGAGCGGAGGATAGTTCTAGACTGCCTCCCAGTTGGCGCACGCGTTCATTCATGCCGCGCAATCCCACGCCCAGTGCGCCCATCCAGTCCATAGCCAGGTTTTCCAAATTCTTCGATTGATCACCGCTCCCTTCGTCAACGATCTGGAGGAGTACGCACCGGTTCTCAGTCATAAGCCGGACGGTCGCCGTTGGACTGCCGGAGTGCCGATGCACGTTCGTCAAGCTCTCCTGAAGAACGCGAAACAGGGCCAGCTCCAGGTCGCCAGGGATGCGGTCAAATTCCGGAGAAACCTCGAATGATGTTTTGATTCCACTCCGCTTTGTAAATCCGTCCAGATACCATGGGATTGCGGATTTCAAGCCCAATTCTTCCAGCATCGGAGGATACAGCAGATAAGAAATGGTGCGAACTTCCTTGATTGCCTCTTCAACCAGCTGGGAGCATTCGGTCAGTTGACTATCATCATCTCGTTGGCCCCGTTCGCGGGAAGACTTGAGAGAATCCACTTTCATCTTTAAACCGACAAGATATTGGCCCACGCTGTCGTGCAGGTCTCTGCCGATGCGACGGCGTTCATCGTCCTGCGTTTGCAGGAGACGTACGGAAAGTTGCCGGAGCGACCTTTCCGAATCCTGCACCCTTCGTTCGGCCGCAGTCCTCTCGGCTATCTCTTTTCGTAACGCTTCATTCGCTTTTATTTTCTCGGTAAAATCCCGGGTAACTTTTCCGAATCCAATCAATCTTCCAGCATCGTTTCTTATGGCTGTAATGACCACGTTGGCCCAGAAACGGGAGCCGTCTTTGCGCAGACGCCATCCCTCGTCTTCCAGCCGGCCTTCCTTGGCCGCGATCTCGAGTTCGCGCCGCGGCTTACCGGCTCGGATGTCTTCCTCGGGATAAAAAATGGAAAAGTGCTTACCTATGATCTCGGAGACTTCATATCCTTTGATGCGTTCAGCCCCCGTGTTCCAGCTGCTGACGTAACCCTCCACGTCCAGCATGAAGATTGCGTAGTCCTGAACAGCATCTACAAGGAGCCGGAATCGCTCTTCACTACGCCGCAGGGCAATCTTGGCTTCGCCGCTCGCAAAGGAAGCGCCGCCTTCATCAAGTACAATCGCGGAATGCTCCGCGCATACTCTCATAAGCGGCTGGGAGTGCTTTTCGCCGTTGAAGTGAGACACCGGATAGGCACATCGCAGCGAGAAGGCATGCTTCTTCGCCAATTCGTTCCAGAGCTGTTCGAGCCGAATGGCCGCCTCGACTTTGCCCTCTGTCCACAATAGGGAAACCATTTCTCCAAATGCGGCAATTTCGTGATGCGCCGTTTTTGGGCGAGCCATGCCTAGAATTGCGCCGCCAACCAGCGCTTCGAAGCGGCAGCTGTCCGGCATTTCTTCCACCATGATTTTGGATAGAAGTTCAGCGGCATCGAACTCAAGGTACCTCTCCTCCTTTGTGGCCTTCGGGATATCCAAACCGCGGGCCGCTAGCCGGCGCCGAAGTCCTTCGCGATGAACCCTGGTTGCAATGACAAGCGCAGCATTGCCGGCGCCCAGAGCTCCGCCGATATAGGCGGACAATGCCTCAAGCAGAGAATCGGTTTCCTGATAGAAGTAGGCAACATGGTCGCCCTGATAGGGACTGCCCGGCTGCCACTGGCGCATCAAATACCGGGGGTCGGGACTCAAAGCACTAGCGGTCATTTCGATTCTCCTACCAGACACGCAGCGGCCGGTTCTCTCCCGTGTTCAGCTAACGGGCCCCATGACCGCGTCATCGTGCTTGATAATGGTTACCATTTTCTGATTGACCGTAACACACTCGTTTCTTGAGGTCACTTCCAAAGGTCCGATGGCCATCAAAATTCCAGCGTCTGTCCAACTAGGAGCCTCCTGAGGCCGATCGCGTTCCATGCTTTTTATGCAGATACATGTCCTGGTCCGCGCGCGCCATGAGATCTCCAAGCGAACCGGCAGTTTCCGAATCGAACCTTGCTATGCCGATGCTAAATGACAGCTTATAACGAGACTCCTCCACATTGACCTTTGCAAGACTCCTATCCATCCGAGCCACGATCGCTTCCCGGTTTGAAATAGAGGCTGATGAAGCTAGCACAGCAAACTCGTCGCCACCGAGGCGCGCTAGAATGTCCGAATCACGGAACGTCTCCTCCAAAGCATCGGCGGCCCGGACAATTGCCAGGTCCCCCTCCCGGTGTCCGAAGGCATCGTTAATCCCCTTCAGATTGTCCATATCGAAAAAGAGAAGTAAGACGTCTTCCGAGTGGCGATGAGCAAGCTTCAGTTGGTGCATCCCCGATGCCAGAAAACCGCGCCGGTTGTAAAGACCTGTAAGTTCGTCTGTAACGGCCAGTGCGCGAACTTCTCGATCCAGCAGCGACTGCCTTACAGCGCACGATGCTGCTCGCCGCAGAACACTTTCCAGGTTTTGTGATTTCGGAGAGCCGGACTCCAGACAGATGGAGATCTCCTCCAAGGCCGACAATAGTTGGTCGAGTTCAGGGTCGTCCGAACGCAGAGCGGAGGAGAGCAGGGACTCCAAAGATTCTTTGTGAACAACGTTTCTGCGCGCAATGGAAACCACTCCGGCAGCAGACCTGGAACTGGCTGCCGGGAGCCTCCTGCGAGCCCCAGTGTCCCCGGTCCAGTTATCGGAACTTCGGAGTGGCATCTGCACCTCTTGCGTTGCGCGCGAGACGATAGACTCGGCTCCGGATACCAATCTAGTGGTCCAAACATTGTCATGCCATACGGTAAATGCTGTACAAGATTGTAGGAATAATCCTTGAATTTTGAGGCCACTGGAGAAGCGAACTCCGATATGGAGCTCCCCTGTAAATATTACAATTGAGGATGTTGGAAGAGCCGGTTTCTGCGTACTAGGCCGCATGTCGACAAGGTTGCCTGCGAGCTCCGGGGAGCTACAAATGCACGACTTGTCCCTGATGGTAAGCAAAGTGCAAGAAAGCATCAGCGAGTGCGACGCACGCTCGAGCATCGGAAGGTAACCCACGACCTGCCTGCTTACTAATTCTCAAGAGCGGAACGCCTCATTTCGAGGTTTCGTGGCTACACTGGAAATAGTCTATGAGTACGCTTTCAGCCCCGCCCTATTGAGGGTGCCTGTCCGGCCTTCGCCCATTTAGATCGCTGCCCGGGAGGGTAAATGGAAACAATATCTGGTTGCTTTGCCCATGTCCTTTTGTTCGCCTGCCCGCAATGCGGGATTCCCTTGGCTTCCGCGTGCGCAAGCACGGAGAGAAATTTGGAGCCTGCGGATGTGCACTGGTTCAATCCCCACTGCCCTTGTGGATGGACGGGATCGGTGCTCGGTCTTCAGGCCGCCAAGCACTGGGTCGAAGATTGGAGAATTCCCGTTAAACTAAGATCAGATGGGGCAGGTTCGTGCGAGGGTGATGTCGCCCGCTAGGCCCGCGCCACAAGGTTCACCCTTTCCAGGCAATCCGATTTCCATGCCAGGTCACATTCTTCCATCCCTGCGATTGAGTCACCGCCCGTTCCAACTCTGCCTGCAAAGCCTGTGTGTCAGGCGCCACTGGATGATTTCGATTTTTCGGGCGGAACCTTAGCACCCTTCTTTCGAGCTTCGGAAAGCCCGATTGCGATCGCTTGCTTTCTACTCTTGACTACTCCTCCCTTGCCGCCTTTTCCCGAACGCAAGGTTCCGCGCTTTCTGCGACGCATGGCAGCCCGTACTGACTTGCTCGCCGCTTTTCCGTATCTCGCCATTTGTCCCTCCCACCGAATTTTTCCAGTGGCGTTGAGTTCCTCGATCGGCAGATGCTTGCACGAAGCAACGAAGGATCCCTTCACCACAAGCCAGCCCAAGCCGGAACGTGAGGATAGCGCAGCCGTCGTAAAGAGGTCGATTCGAGACTTGTTGTAATTCCTTCCGCAACTTCCTGTAGAGGCAGCCAGGCAATGGCAACTCACCGCTATACGCGAGCGGTGATTGCTTCCCGTCCGAGCGGCTTTATGCAAGATACACGCTTCTTTCCAACGGCCTACCCATTCCCCGGTATGGCCTCCCGACGCCGGAAGTTGTTTATGGAAGTAGTACCGAATCGCCGCAACCTACTTTTCGAAGAACTGATGGCAACAACAGGTCGAGGAAAGCCAAGGCAGTTCGCGCTTAGACGGCATTTCTGGAGCAGTACAGGCAACAAAGTTCGAAAGGAGAATTAAATACATGAATATACGTTGGACTAAATTGCAGCGATTGCTGTTTCCCCTGGGTTCGTTGTTGTTTGGCGTGTCCCTGATGGCTGCGCCAATCGCGGTGAACCAAGACCCCCAGCAGACACCGCCCGACAACACCAAACAAAACAAGGATCAGACAGACCCTACCGCGGATCAACAGAAGATGAATCCCGCGGACCGCGCCATTACGCAGAAGATTCGCAAAGCGATCCACGAGGACACCACGCTCTCGACTTATGCGCACAACATCAAAATCATCACGCAAGACGGCAAGGTTACTCTTCGCGGGCCGGTGCGGTCCGAAGATGAGAAGAGCAACATTGAGGCCAAGGCGGTCGTCGTGGCCGGGCAAGGCAACGTAACCAATCAACTCGAGATCGCGCCCCCGAAGTAATTGAACCAAGAATGCATCCAGATGGAATCAAAGGAGAAAGACAAATGTCGTCTAAAAAAACAGGAGTATTCGGGATTTACTCAACACGATCTGCGGTCGAAAACGCTACGGATTCTCTCATCCGGGCGGGCTTTCCCGCCGCGGATATCTCCGTACTTTTGCCGGAGAGTCTTGCCGGTCTACAGGACATGGGGACCGAAAAGGCAACGAAGGCGCCCGAAGGTACCGCAGCGGGAGTGACCACCGGAGCCGCAATTGGTGGCACGCTCGGCGTGCTGGCAGGCGTTGGACTCTTGGCAATCCCCGGCCTCGGCCCATTCATCGCAGCGGGTCCGATTATGGCAGGATTGGCAGGGTTGGGCGTTGGAGGAGCGGTTGGCGGAGTCACCGGCGCCTTGATCGGCCTGGGAATTCCTGAATTCGAGGCGAAGCGGTACGAAGGCCGCCTGAAAAAAGGCGGAATTCTCCTCTCCGTGCATTGCGATACGTCCGAGGAAATCGATCGCGCCAAGAAAGAGTTGAAGGCCACTGGCGCGGAGGATGTTTCTTCGACGGGAGAATCCTCCGTTGACAGCAAACAAACCGATCGTGACGCGGCCGCGAAGGCTGCTCACAAGTCCTAATTAATCCAAAAGGAGGAAGCCGCACCGTGGCTTTCTCCTTTTCTATTTATAAGCAAAATTCAAAATCGCACAGCTTTGTTGCGCCAGAAATGGACCTCCTCCGGACTCCAATTACTAAAATCAGCGTAGATTCATCTTCCCGTGCAGCGGCAAATCTCGGGAGGAGGAGCCGACGTGAAAAGTGTATTCGCCCGGAAGGCACTTCTCGGCGTTCGTGGTTTCATCGAAAACGAAAAGATAATCTTTGGGAATCGTCAGTTTGACTTGCTTTGATTCGCCAGGCTGAAGCTCCACTCTGCTCCACCCCACCAGCCGCTTCGGAGGTTCGCCGGAATCGCCAGGCAAAGTTGCATATGCTTCGGCAATTTCCACTCCTTCCCGGGCGCCCGTGTTTTTTACGTTGAATGTCAGTGTTATGAAGTCTCCGGAGTGAACCTCTAATCCCGTGTACGCAAACTTCGTGTACGAAAGACCGAATCCGAAGGGGAACAACACCTTTTTATTTTCCGCGTCATACCATTTGTAGCCAACCTTCAGGCCCTCATCGTAATGAACTTCGAAGGTTGATTTTGCTTCGCCGGATTTCATAATCGCGGCAAGCCCAATTCCGTCGGAGGGCGGCTTCTGCAATTGCGGATGCGGGAGATCGGCGATATTCAGCGGGAATGTCATCGGCAATTTGGCGCTGGGATTCACATCACCGAAAAGAATGTTTGCGACGGCGTCCGCCCCTTTGCTGCCGGCATACCAGGCTTCCACCACGCCGCTGACTTTGTCGAGCCACGGCATCGTAACCGCAGTGCCGGTTTCAAGAATAACAATCGTGCGGGGATTGGCCCGCGCGACACTCTCGATCAAGGCATCCTGGTTTTCCGGGAGCGAAAGGTCCGGGAGATCCATGTCTTCGCTCATCCACTGGTAAACAAAAACGAGGGCGACATCGGATTTCCCCGCGAGTTCCGCCGCGGCTGCGGGATTGGCGCCGGAATCGAAAGCTACATGGACATTCGCCCCCTTTGCGCGAACGGCCTCCAGAGGTGAAGTGGGGAACCAGACTTTGTCTTGCCACTTTGGTTCGATGCTTCCCGGTGGATCCACTTGCGCGGAGCCCCCGCCGGAGATCATGCCCATGTCCGCATGGGGGCCGATGACGGCGATCGAATGAAGTTTGCCGGCATTCAGCGGCAATACTCCATTTTCATTCTTCATCAGAACAATGCTGTGCTCAGCGAGGATTCTTGAAGTCCGAAGCCCTGCCTGCACATCAACCACGCTTTTCTGAATGGGAAAATCAACGATGCCGCTGGCAAATTCGGAGCGCAGAATGCGGCGGACATGCTCGTCCAGTTCGGAAAGCGGAATGCTCCCGGACTCCACGGCTTCCTTATAACGGGATCCGTAAAAATCATCCAACGGTTGTTCCTGGTCCAGTCCCGCGGCAGAAGCTTTCAGCGTGCTGTGCGTCGCGCCCCAGTCCGAAACCACAAATCCTTTGAATTTCCATTCCTTTCGGAGCACATCCGTGAGCAGATATTTGTTCTCGCAGCCGTAGTCCCCATTGACCGCATTGTAGGAGCACATGACGGCCGCAGGCTGAGCGATGGCGATCCCCAATTGAAATGCGAAGAGATCCGACTCCCGCATCGCGCGTTTGCTGATTACGGAATTTACTTCGTTCCGGCCCGATTCCTGATCATTCATTGCATAGTGCTTGATATCTCCCATCACGTGCTGTGCCTGTTCGCACTTCATCCGGTTCCCGACCAAGGTGCCCGCCAGGATTGGATCTTCACCCATGTATTCGAAGGTGCGTCCATTGCGAGGTTCGCGCGTCAGATTGACACCTCCGCCCAAGGTCATGTTGTAGCCCTGAGCGCGCAATTCCCGTCCGATGAGAGAGCCGTATTCGCAGGCGGATTGCGTATCCCAACTGGCGGCTGACGCGATGTTGGAAGGGAGGGCTGTGGAGTAACGGCCATTTTGCGCGCTGGCGCGCACACCGTAGGCTGCGTCGCTCATTTGAATCATGGGGATTCCCAGGCGAGGCACATCCAGTACAAACCCTGCGCCTCCGTTCCCAAGATAGGCGTTCGGGCGAGGTTCACCCCATCCACGCATTCCATTTCCATGGATGAGAGTTAACTTTTCGTCGAGGGTCATTTCTTTCAGCACCAACTCGGCGCGCTCGTCCGGAGACAGGTTGCGATTCATCCAGGGGCGATTCCCCACGGTCTGCTGAGAATGAAGGTTGGGAGCGAAGGCCATCTCCGTTATTGCACAGAATGCAACTACGCAGACGAAGAGCCCAGCGCGGTCTCGAAGCCAAGCAGTTTTCATGGAAATTGTCTCCCCTGGATGCGAGCGCCCAATGATAGCACCCTCCGTTTGTTTCTATCGAACACCTTTAAATACACGGCGTTGCTGACATTCAGCCTCACTTTGCCGCTCCAACTCGCAACGGTCATTTGCGGATTCCTTTCCGAGCGACCCGTGAGACAATCAAGGCTTTCGGGAGGAGAGACCTAACCGTCCTTGACCATGTTTCCCCGACTTTTGTCTTGTGTATCACGGAGTAATTTAGGCTGGGTTCGCCGCCCGTTCTGGACGGCATGCATCGCCATTTTGTGCGTTATGGCGACGGGGCGCTCGTTTGTTTTGTTGCCTTCGATTGCAACGATCGTGGCCGCGCAGGAGCCCGTCGTGGCAATCACTCATGTCAACGTAATCGACGCCACTGGCGCTCCGGTTCAGGTGGACATGACGGTAATCATTCGAGGCAAAGAAATTGCACAGATTGGCAAAAGCAATTCCACGCCTGTCCCGAATACAGCCAAAGTCGTCAACGGAAAAGAGAAGTACCTGATCCCCGGGCTTTGGGACATGCATGTGCATGAAATTTTTGGCGCTTGGCTGCCCGAAGACGAAAAAATTACTCCTGTCCTATTCGTGGTGAATGGAGTGACGGGCGTGCGCGACATGGGCGGCGACTTGGAACCCCTGAAGAAATGGCGCGCCCGGATAGCGGAAGGAACGCTGCTGGGGCCACGGATGATTATTTCCGGGCCGATGCTGGATGGCCCCGTGCCGCAATTTCCGAGTTCCGCGCCGGTCAAGGACGCTGCCGAAGGGCGGAGAATTGTGGACGAGTTGCAGAAGAACGGAGCGGATTTCATCAAGATTCAGTCGCTTGTTCCGAGAGACGGATATTTCGCCGCCGCCGACGAAGCAAAAAAAGATGGCATCGTGTTTGCCGGGCATGTTCCGGATAAAGTTCGCGCGACAGAGGCATCGAATGCCGGGCAAAAGAGCATTGAACATTTGACCGGAGTCTTCGAAGGCTGCTCGACGGTGGAAGACGAATTGATGGCCGCGCCTCGGGGTCCCGGCAGAGGAAAATTTCTTTCAACCTACGATCAAGCGCGCGCAAAAGCCCTGATTGCTCTTTTCGCAAAGAATCAAACCTGGCAGGTGCCGACCCTGTATTGGGAGCGCGGCGAATGGCTGATTGAACAGACCAGCGCCGGCCCGGATCCCCTGGCGAAATATGCACCCAAAGTGTGGAAAGATCGGTCATGGCCGATGTTTACAGCCGGAATCCTGAAAGACTGGTCCACCGATCCGGTTGCGGAGCGGGAAAAGTTTTTTCAAGCCGAATTGAAAATGGTCGGCGAGATGAAGAAGGCGGGAGTCCCCATCCTTGCAGGAACGGACACCGCGGCCGGTGTGCGGGTGTATCCGGGCTTCAGTTTGCACGAAGAATTGGAATTGTTGGTGCAGGCTGGATTGACGCCGATGGAAGTGCTGCAAGCGGCCACCTTGAATGCCGGAAAATATTTGGGTTTGCAGGATACGGGGACCATCGAGAAGGGAAAGCGCGCCGACCTGGTGCTTTTGGACGCGAACCCGCTCGCCGACATTAAGAATACGCGAAAGATTCAGAGTGTAGTCCTGGCCGGGCGGTACCTCTCAAGAGTGGACCTCGATCACCTTTTGGCCGCTGTGGAAGAAGCAGCCGCCAAGTCAAAGTAGACGCGCGTCGCCTGGCAGACGCTCCAAGTCACAGCCGCGATCTCCTCGAAGACCCGCAATCTTCTTCATTCGTGTTGCGGCCGCGTCTCCCTCGAGCGCCTTTCTTCCGACCTGATTTTGACCGCATTTTTCGCCCTTTTCTGCGCGCGCACTGTGGGGAAAAGTCCCCTGTAATCTTTAGGGTAAAGACCGGATTGTGAGTGGAATACGCATCGGCTATCGTCCGGTTTGGGTCGAACTTCCGATTCGTCAATCGAGCAGTCTCAGTGCCGCACGACGAGTTTCACGGGAAC
>DASSGJ010000485.1:0-7673 GCA_035693545.1 Candidatus Acidiferrum sp. | reverse complement strand
CATCCTCGAAATGGACGTCGTCGTGAACGGCAACATGGGCCTCGTTTGCACGATTCAAAGAGTGAGCGTCGTGCTAAAGACCGGCGATGCGAAACGCCTCATGGTGCGTGAAACTGATTGCTTCGAGAGGCGAAACGGCGAGTGGAAATTGATTCATCAACACGCCTCCCTCCCATCTGGCGGCGACTGGGACGGCAAAGTCACCACGGCCTAGCTCAGGAGCAGCAATTCAAACTAGCCCACTACCGCATTTTGCATTTGTTTGGCGATTCTGGAGGCTTCTGCTACAATTAAGACTTTGCTTTTCAATCTTTTGGAGTGCAGGAATCGATATGGCAATGAAGTGTGAACTTTGCGGCAAAGGGCCGCAGTATGGAAACGTGGTCAGCCACGCCAACAACACCCGGCGGCGGCGCTGGAATCCGAACTTGAAGCGCGTCCGGGCAGTGGTTTCCGGCGTACACAAACAGATTCGCGTCTGCACGGCTTGCATCCGTCTGGGCCGTGTGACCAAAGCGGCCTGAGCAAACCTTTGAACCTCTCCCCAAGCACCTCCAGCAGAGCAGTGCGACTGCGCCGCGCCGGGGCTCTCTTGCCCATGGCGGGGCTGGTGTTTTCCGTGCTGGCCGGATGCAAGCAGTCGGAGCATCACGCAGCCGACGTGTGGGCAACCGTCAACGGCACGGAGATCAAGCGCGACGAGGTGGAGAAGTACTACCGCTCGCAGGTGAATCCCGAGGGCCAGGAGCCTTCGCAGGAAGAAGCGCTTTCACTGAAGTTGAACGTCACCGACCAGCTGATCAACAACGAAATCCTGCTGGAACGCGCCAAGAAGCTGAACCTGGAAGCCAGCGACGGCGAAGTGGAAGACAAGTTCACCGAGTTGAAGAATCCGTTTACCGAAGATGAGTTCCAGCGGCAACTGAAAGCGCGCGGGATGAGCGTGGACGACCTGAAGCGCGACCTGCGCCGGCAGCTTTCCATCCAGAAACTTTTGAACCGGGAAGTGGCGGCGAAGATCACCATCACCGACCAGGACGTGCTGGATTTTTACAACGCCAACCACAACCAGTTTAACGTCGCGGAGCCGCAATACCGCATTTCGCAGATCGTGATTACCCCGCGCAAGGAATTGCAGGTGCGCAACCGTAAGAACGACGACGCGACCAACCCGGCCGAAGCGGAGCGCAAGGCCAAGATGCTGAGCGACAAGCTGAACAGCGGAGCGGATTTCGCGCAACTGGCGATGGACTATTCGGAGGACGTGAACACCGCCGGAAACGGCGGCGACCTCGGGTATATTCCAGAGTCAGCGCTGAACCAGTCCGATCCGATGCTGAAAAAGACGGTGGTCAGCCTGAAGCCCGGCCAGGTGAGCCCGCCGATACAGTTGAAGGACAGCATTCGCATCCTGAAACTGGTGGCGCGCGAGGCGGCCGGCCAGCGGGGCGTGAACGATCCCCAGGTGCAGCAGACCGTTCGAGACACGTTGCGCAACCGCAAGGAACAGCTCTTGCGCTCGGCATATTTGGCAACAGCGCGCGACGAAGCGAAGGTTACGAATTATCTGGCGCAGCAGGTGGTCGAAACCGCCGGGAAGCTGCCCGACGCGGCGAAGTCCACGTTGCCGCCGATTAAGCCGGCCGTGTCGCTGCCGGCAAACAGTTCTCCCGCCAACACGCAGTAATTCCCTGCCACGCAATTTGCGATAGGTTTGTCGCGATTATTTCGCCGGGGCAAGACCATTTTAGGAATTATTCCGCACTAATCCACCCAGGCCAGCACTTCCCCGGCGTTGACTGCTTGTCCTTCCTTGACGAGCAGGCGCTCGACTTTTCCGCTTTTGGGCGAGAGGATTTCGTTCTGCATTTTCATGGCTTCGACGACCAGCAAGCCTTGGCCGGCTTCCACGGCATCTCCCATTGCCACCAGCACGCGAACGACTTTGCCGGGCATGGGCGCCAGAATTTCCTGACGGCCTTCCACTTCCACCGCACCGTGCTTGCGGCCTCGCCAGGCGCGGGGATCGACGATTTCGGCGGAAAATTCGTGCTGGCCGCAGCGCAACTTCAAGGCGCCATCCACGGAGCGCGAGATGTGAAGTTCGAAGGATTGCCCGCCGAGCATCACGGAAACGACGTTGGGGCCGATCTGGATGGCGTCGGCATCAACCGGATGGCCGTCGAGGGAAATTGTGGACGCGCCATTTTTTTGTTCGACTTCCACGACGTGTTTGCGCTTGCCGCCTGCGCTCGTGAGCTGGATTTCAAATTTCATGGCATGTGATCCATTTGCCGGCGGCGCCCCTCCATCTTCCAGCGGGAGGGAGCCTCCTGTGCGCCTGTGCCGCCAGGCGCAGCGGCATTCGATTGCGTACTGTGCCACAAGGCGGCCGCGATCAAGGCGGCTTCTTCGGTGCCAGGGCGCGGCGGTTCCACCGCCGGACGCGGGCGCGCCAACACTTCGTCGAGCCATTTGGTGTGGATGTCTCCGCGCAGAAATTCCGGTTCGGCAAGAATCCGGCGGAAAAGGCCGACGTTGGTGCGGATGCCCATGATGGTGTATTCATCGAGGGCGCGACGGAGGCGGGCGATGGTTTCTTCGCGGCTGTTGCCCCAGGCGATCAGTTTGCTGAGCAGCGGATCGTAGTCCATCGGCACGGTCCAGCCTTCGTAGACGCCTTCATCGAGGCGGATGCCCGGGCCGGTGGGCGCGTGGCGCGAAATAATTTTGCCGGGCGACGGGAAAAAATTGTTGTCGGGATCTTCGGCGTAGAGTCGAACTTCCATGGCGTGGCCGCGCGGGGTGATGGCTTCCCAGGCGAAGGGCAAGCGGTGGCCGGCGGCGATGGCAATCTGAAGCTTTACCAGGTCGAGGCCGGTGACTTGTTCGGTGACGGGATGCTCCACCTGCAAGCGGGTGTTGACCTCGAGAAAGTAGAAGTTGAGGTTGGCGTCAACGAGAAATTCCACGGTACCGGCGTTGACATAACCGCCTGCGCGGCCAAGGCGGACGGCGGCTTCACCCATTTTGCGGCGGAGTTCGGGAGTGACCACGGGCGAAGGCGCTTCTTCGACCACTTTCTGGTGGCGGCGCTGCACGGAACATTCGCGCTCTCCGAGCGAGACGCAGCGGCCGTGCGCGTCGGCCAGAATCTGGATTTCAATGTGCCGCGGGCCGACCAAGTATTTTTCCAGGAACACGCGCTGATCGCCGAACGCGTTCAGGGCTTCGGAAGCGGCATCGCGCCATGCCGATGCAAACGCCGCGTCGTTGGGCACCACGCGCATGCCTTTGCCGCCGCCTCCGGCGATGGCTTTCAGCAAAACTGGATAGCCCATGTTTTGCGCCAGGGCTTGCGCCTCTTCAGGATTTTCAATCGGTTCGCTGGTGCCGGGAACTGTGGGGACCTCCGCGCGGCGCGCCAGTTGCTTACCGGCCGTTTTGGAGCCCATCGCCTCCATGGCCTCAGCAGAAGGGCCGATGAACGTAATTCCTGCTTCGGCGCAGGCTCGGGGCAACGCGGCATTTTCCGCCAGAAAGCCGTACCCCGGGTGCAGCGCGTCGCAGCCGGATTTCCTGGCCACGTCCATCAACTTGTCAATCCGCAGGTAGCTTTCGCGCGAAGGCGCTGGGCCGATCAGGTAAGCTTCGTCCGCCAAGCGCACGTGGAGCGACGTCCGGTCCACTTCGCTGTACACGGAGACTGTCTGGATGCCCAGCTCGCGGCAGGCTCTGAGGATGCGTACGGCGATTTCACCGCGATTGGCAATCAGGATTTTCTTGAACATGAGTGTTTGGCAACTTGCGAAATTCTATCATGTGGCTAAATTGGCTCACAGGCTATTGGTCACGGAAGTGTCGTACAGTTTGGCCCAAAGGGACATGCGCACTGAGTTGTGGTCAACAAGGCCGATTGGGAGCGTGGCGAATTGCTTTTTACAGTTCTGGAGTGTGAGCCGGAGGAGGCTGGATTATGGCCGTAAGCGCATGATTGGCAATCACTCGGGCTCGCCTTTCGAACTCGAGTCGAGTCATTTCAACCGGTGGCCCGGCAACGACGTGGCTCGCCGGGTCACATTGAAAATCGGGAGGAACTTCATCGGGGCGGCGCTCAATTGCAAAGCCTACTTCTTCGGACCTCAATACGGACACCGGAACGCTGGCGATTTCCTGGCCCGGGAAGAGCCGGTACAACTCAGGGAGTATGTCAGCTGAATTCAAGAAATACGAAACTTCGCCCCGGGATTCATAGAAAGCGAGCTTCGACGGCCTGTATCTGCCCCCTTTGTCGGTTCGCCAGTGTGGGCTGTCATCAAGAACTCGGTACAAAATCGCCTCGTCCGGAATCGATGGATCATTCTGGAGGGGCATTCCAAATCATCACGCGAGAGAGAAGAGGAAGGCCGAGATCAGGTCGGATATTTGTCCGGCTTGGTCTAATGCGAGGACACCATCGCTGACGATTTCATCGTCTTCGTTTGTTTGCATGTAGACGAAGTCGTTGTGGCCAGGGTAAGCCGTAAAAGTCAGTTCTTGGTCTTCTATGTTTAAGATGAGAGCTAGGCCACCTCCGGAGAATGGCGCGAGTCTCGGCTCAGGGAGCTTCTGCTCTGAAAAGAAAGCTAATAGACGCCGAACTTGATTTGCTGTGTTCTCAGCGATTCTAAAGTCGCCGATACCGGGAATATAGCGGCCCGAGGTCTCGAGTATTTTGAGGTGGAACAAGAGGGATGGAAGCCAAGGTGCAGAGTCTGATCGCACGACCCGCTCGAGTTGCGACGATCTTATCTGGCCGGAGGCAGTAGCCGGCCGCACGCGTATAGAGGCAGCTGATAACGGCCAGTTAGCGACTTGAGTGCTCATTTGATCTGTCTCCACCTTTCTCTTACTTCATCGGTCGTGAAGTCGACAAACACGCGCCGTGCGTTTTCGTGGCACTCATCTAGGCAGTGAAAAAGCTCATCGTCTTCTGATGTTTTTGGGGTAACTGAGCAGGTGAGCGTAAATTGAATGATCTCTTTGCCGTCGCTTGAGCGAATCGCAGGCTGGACGGCGATATTAGCGACGCCGCTGTCGAGTTGGTAAAAGACGTTGAATACAGCCATTTGAACTGTGCCATAGGAATTCGAGTGGGGAAGACCCCTCCAAACTGTGAAAATCTCAGAGAGGTCGGAGAAGTCCTTCCAGTCCTCGTTCCGGACAAGATTATTGAAGTAACTCACCTCGCACCGGGAGACAACAGGTTCTTTGAGTGACCTCTGTCGTAGATAGCCTCTGAAGGTGCTCCAGTCTTCGCGAAGCTGCTCGCGGATCTCTGCGTATCGGTGGTATTTGGGACTTTCAGTAGTTTTTCTCCAGTTGTGCAGCAGCAGCCCGTCCTGGACTTGAACGAGTTGAGTTCTCTCGCGGTTGGTAAATCCCGTGCGTAGAGTCGGGGAGTTAAGGTCAAATAGGACCTTCTGTTGAGGAGCGACGTCCAGAATCGTTGGAAGTGTTTCGAGTTCTGGATATTTTGGAAGAAATTTGTCCCAAAGGACTCCTTGATGCAGTAAATGCCATCCTTCTATTTTTTGGAAATAAAATCCGATGGCCGTCTCGGTCACAGGCGGGTTTTCGAACTGTAGGCGAACCTGGCCTTGCTTGTGCGGCGACACGGAATGCTCCTGGGTGGCGCTCATCATCGGACTCTCATGGGATGCGCGATTTGCCTGCGCGGTTTTGAGAACCGCGAGCGTGAGTGCGGTCGGGGGCTCCTGATGCGGCGGCGCACGGTATTCTCTCGCTGACTCAGCGGCAAATGTTTGACCTATGCCCTAGCCTGCCATGGGGCATACCTATCGTTCGCGTCAGGAGATTACCCCGGGATCCTAGATAGCACAACATAAAGTTCAGGAAAGCGGCCTAGCCGCTCTAATCGCTCCCCTTCCGCGGTACCCCTTATCAATTAGCTTACCCCGAAGCGCTGATTCCAGGTAGCAGTTTACATTGAGTGGTTATCTGCGGAGAACGGGCGATCGGGTGGCGATTCAGCGCCTGAATGTTTCTATCCCCACAAACATGTTCACAGGGGAATGTTGGCGTGCTTCTTTTTGGGGTTGGTGTCGCGCTTGTTTTCGAGGGCACGCAATGACGTGATGATGTGGGCGCGGGTGGTCGCGGGTTCGATCACGGCATCAATGTAGCCGCGTTCGGCGGCAACGAACGGGTTCGCAAAGCGATCGCGGAATTCGGCGATCTTTTCCTTTCGCAGGGCGGCGCGGTCCGCCTCCGGAACGTTGCTTAGCTCGCGCTTGTAGACGATATCCACGGCGCCTTCCGGGCCCATGACGGCGATCTCCGCCGTCGGCCAAGCAAAATTGGCGTCGGTGCGGATGTGCTTGGAAGCCATAACGCAATACGCGCCGCCGTACGCCTTGCGGGTGATGACGGTGATTTTCGGTACGGTAGCTTCGGCAAACGCGAACAAGAGTTTCGCGCCGTGGCGGATGATGCCGCCATATTCCTG
Source organism: Candidatus Acidiferrum sp. (assembly GCA_035693545.1). Classification (GTDB taxonomy): domain Bacteria; phylum Acidobacteriota; class Terriglobia; order Acidiferrales; family UBA7541; genus Acidiferrum. Next base: position 1,165 of record DASSGJ010000485.1, on the reverse strand, counting down.
CTGCGTGCCGGGCAGAAATCCTGGGACGTCTTCGAAGGTGATCAAGGGAATGTTGAATGCGTCGCAGAAGCGCACGAAGCGCGCGCCCTTCACTGAAGCATTGATATCCAGCGTCCCGGCCAGAAACGCCGGTTGGTTGGCCACGATGCCCACCGGGCGCCCATCGAACCGCGCAAAACCGACCACGATATTTTTGGCGTAATGCTCGTGGACTTCGAAAAAATAGTTTTCGTCCACCAGCGCGTGGATCACGTCTTTGATGTCGTAGGGCTTCAGCGCATCTTCGGGAACGATCGAGTTGAGCGACTCCTCGCGGCGATCAGCGGGATCGTTCGAAGCACGGCGGGGCGGATCCTCCAGATTGTTCGAGGGGAGAAAGCCGATCAGTTCGCGAACCATCGCCAGGCAATCGGCATCGTCGCGGGAAACGAAATGGGCCACACCGCTGGTTGAGTTGTGGGTCATGGCGCCGCCGAGTTCCTGCTTGGTGACTTCCTCGTGCGTGACGTTCTTGATGACGTCCGGCCCGGTGACGAACATGTAGGAAGTGTCGCGGGTCATCAGCACAAAATCGGTGATCGCCGGGGAGTAGACCGCGCCGCCCGCGCAGGGGCCCATAATCGCGCTGATCTGCGGGATCACCCCGCTGGCCAGCGTGTTGCGCAGAAAAATATCCGCGTAGCCCGCGAGAGACGCGACTCCCTCCTGAATGCGCGCCCCGCCAGAATCGTTCAAGCCAATCACCGGAGCGCCGTTGCGCATGGCCAGGTCCATGATCTTCACGATTTTCTGGGCATTACTCTCCGAGAGCGACCCGCCAAACACGGTGAAATCCTGCGCGAATACGTACACCAGCCGGCCTTCGATGCGCCCAAACCCAGTGACGAAGCCGTCGCCCGCGGGCCGCTGCGCCTCCGAGCCAAAATCCACGCAGCGGTGGCGCACGAATTTGTCCAGCTCCTCAAACGTCCCTTCGTCCAGCAGCAATTCAATCCGTTCGCGCGCGGAAAGTTTCCCTGCCTTGTGCTCGCGTTCGCGGCGTTCCGCGCCGCCGCCGGCTTCCGCTTCCTCCGAAATGCGGCGCAACTGCTCCATGCGGTCTGCGTTCGCGGATGATTCCCAGATTCGATTCTTTTCAGCCAAGAGGCCCTCCCTCGGGCTCGTC
>DASSGJ010000484.1:0-2007 GCA_035693545.1 Candidatus Acidiferrum sp. | reverse complement strand
AGTCCGGCGGAGAATACGAAATTGATTGGGGCCTTGGCGCATGCGCTGGTGAGGCCTGCGGGGAAGACGGTTTTGGCGGATGCGTTTTCGAACCGGCCGGTTTAATTTTGGAAAATGGAAATTGGAAAGTAGAAAATGGCGGAGCTCGGTTGCGGGCTGGGTTGAGTGGAAGGACGGATTTAACACAGAGGGCACAGAGTAAGAGCACGGAGTTCACAGAGACGAGCACGGGCGCTTCGGCTTTGCTCAGGGCTGACAGCTATGTCTGTGCCGACCCAGCGAGTTGAGTCACCAACGGGCATGAGACTACATATTCCGGATAAATTTGATACGAGCAGCGATGTGGTGGCGCAGATTTTGCGTTCGGCCAAGACTATTGCGGTGGTGGGGTTGTCTTCGAATCCGATGCGGGCTTCGCATGGGGTGGCGGAGTATTTGAAGAACGCGGGGTATCGGATTATTCCGGTGAACCCGAATGAGACGGAAGTTTTGGGAGAGAAGGCTTACACGCGGCTGGAGGATGTGAGGGAGCCGGTGGATCTTGTGGATGTGTTCCGGCGGGCGGAAGAGGTGCCGGGCGTGGCGGATTCGGCGATTCGGATTGGGGCGAAGGTTTTGTGGATGCAGTTGGGGATTGAGAATGCGGAGGCGGCGGAACGCGCGAAGACGGCGGGATTGGTGGTGGTGGAGGATGCTTGTTTGATGGTGGAGCATAAGAGGAGGAGAAGTTAGGAGTCGGGAGTTGGTAGTCGGGAGTTGGAAAATAGAAATTGGAAAATGGAAAATGGGAAGAGAAGAGTTCGACGCGGTGGCTTTGTTAGTTCCATCGAGTTTAGCTGGGGAATGTTGGTTGCCACGGTCCCTCCGCTGCGTGGCCGACGTTCGCGCGGCGCGAACGTAAGAAAAAATCGGCCACTCCGGTCGGGATGACAGACTAAGAAAAAGAGAAGAAGATGCTGGCGTTAGATCGTAAGAACCCACCCTTCGCAAAAGGCGCGAAGGATGGGGCACCCTCAAGTTCAGTTGTTTGTTGCCGCAACTGGAAATCGAAGAGCACAGGCTGAAGCCTATGCTACCGGGCTAGAAGGAGAAGATTTGGAGGTTGCGCTTGCCGGGGAGGACTATGCCGAGGAAGCGGCCGTCGGGGGAGAGGGAGTATTCGCGGATGGTCAGGCCGTGCAGGAGCATGCGGGGTTCGGGTTCGAGGACGGGGACTTCGGCGTGGGGCGGGTAGGCGCGGAGTTCGGGGACGCGGAAGGTGACGAGGTCGGCGGATTTTTTCTCGAGCGTGCGTTTCAGATAAATTTGTGATTCGTCGGCGGACCACTGAAGCACGCCGAGGCCGATGCGCATGCGGGCGATGCGGACGGGCGCGGTGAGATCGCGGATTTCGAGGACTTCTTTGTCGAGGAAGTAGGCTACGCGGGTGCCGCTGGGAGAAACGAGGATGCCGCCGGCGTAGGCGTCGAGGGTGGCGACTTCCTTGTCGTCCTGAGAGAGAAGATCGAGGCGCTGGAGACGCGGCGGGCCCTCGAAATGCGGAGCGCGTTCGACGGCGATGGCCGAGTTGCTGCCGGAGATGCGCGAAGCTCCTTCGAAAGTGCGGCCTTCAAATGCTTTTCCCGCTGGGCCGCTGGCTACATTCAAATACTGCATGGCATAGAGACCTTGAGGCGTGTCCTCATTGGTGAGGTAGGCGAGCGTCTGATTGTCGCGCAGCCAGAGAGGTTTCTGGGCTTGCATGACGAGAGGATCCTTGCCGTTGGGGCGGAGTTCGCGGCCGGAGTCTTCGAGGAGGAGGAGAGCAGGAGCGTCTTCGCGGGCGCCGGCATCGGGATCCATGGTGGTGGTGAAGAGCTGAACCGCGATGATTTTGGCGTTGGGAGACCAGGTGAAGGATTCGACCTGGTAGGTGAAGAGTTTGTCGTCGTGGGTGAATTTCTGGCCTTCGAGGAGGCGTTTGCGCTTGCCGCCGGATTCGAGGAGCCAGATGTCGTCGCGCTGGAG
>DASSGJ010000483.1:0-3713 GCA_035693545.1 Candidatus Acidiferrum sp. | reverse complement strand
GCCCAAAGCCTCCTGCAGGTGCGCCAGAATCATGCTGTGATTCAACAGTCCCGTCAGTTGGTCCACGCAGCCCGCCACCGCCAGTTTGTTGTGCCGGCGCTCCTTCGGCGTTCGGGTGATCATCTCTTCAAACAATTCGGCGGCTCCCTGCATCCGTCCGTCATCTCCGCGCAGCGGCACGGTCCGCAGATGGACGCCAACCGATTGCCCGGACTTTTTTCGCAGGGAGGCGCGTACCGTCAAACATTTCCCGTCACGCATGGTTTCGAGCAACGGGATGGCATTCCCCTCCAACGGATTGTTCTCAGTATCCGCATGCTCCAGGAATGCGTCGGTACACAGGCGCCCCAGCACATCTTGCCGGAGATAACCGGTGACACGCTCGGCCCCGTCATTCCACAAAATCACTTTCCCTTCACGGTCCACTGCGCACACCGCCACCGGCAGCGAATCCAGCACCATCCGGTAGAGTTCCTGGCTTCCCAGACCGGGCATATGCGTCCTGACACAACTCCCCAAAACTCTCAGGCACGCCAGAGTCCACACGCAAAAACAAAAGTGCTCAGCTTATTGTTTATTTCTGAGGAGAGAGCCTGGTGAAGCGAGTCGCGAAGTGCCAGACTGGTTCACCAAGTTCATTTTTGGCATGCAGACTGTCCGGACTACTGCCTGTAAGCAGACTGAATCTGTCGGCTCAACAAGGGTCGTTTTGAGAAATGAAAAAAGTTTCCGGGGAAAATGGTGGGCCTGGGTGGACTTGAACCACCGACCTCGCCCTTATCAGGGGCGCGCTCTAGCCACCTGAGCTACAGGCCCATTCCGCTGTGGCAACGACTCTTTCTACTTTACCGTACCCGCCAAATCCTGGCAATTCTCTCTTCCAACCCCTATTTCAACCTCATCCTCTTGCTATCACCGATTCATGCCATAAGTGGCCATATCTCCACTCCTACTTCCGTCAAAGCTTTCCGAACCGCCTCCGCAATCCGCGCTGCTCCGGGAGTATCCCCGTGAATACAGATCGTCTGTGCCTCGACCGGAACCACCGTTCCCTCGCGTGTCAGAACGCCGCGTCCAGCGGCGATTCGCACGGCCTGCTCCGCGGCCTTTTCCGGTATATCCAGCAAAGCATCCCGAAATTTTCGGGCACGCAAGCTGCCATCTTTCTCGTACCTGCGGTCCGCGAACGCTTCCGCGGCCACCTGAAAACCCGCCGCGCGAAACTCTTCGAGCATCAAGGACCCGGCAAGCCCCACCATCACCACATCCTTTCGCCACCGCCGCACTCCCTCTGCAATTGCACGCGCGATCCCCGCATCCTGCGCCGCCTGGTTATACAGCGCACCATGGGGCTTAACATGCATCACCCTAGCGCGGCAGCTTTCAGCAACCTTCCCCAGCGTCGCGACCTGCCGGTAAACGGAGTCGCGAATCTCTTCTGCTCTTAAATTCAATGCTACCCGTCCGAAATTTTCGCGGTCTTCGTAGCCCGGGTGCGCTCCCACAGCCACGCCGTGCCGCAGAGCCTGCTCGATCGTTGCGCGCATCATGGCTTCATCGCCGGCGTGCCCGCCGCATGCCACATTTGCGGAAGTTACAAACTCCATCAACGCTTCCTGGCTGCCGTCCGCGAGCATTTCGGGCAGTTCGCCCATGTCGCAATTCAGGTCCATTCGCCTCATACGAACAGCCGCTCCTCTGACCTTAGTAATTCCTGCTGTTCGATCCACAGTTCACGGGCTTTCGCCAGCGAGACTATCTCGAAGCGAATGGTGTCCCGGGGCCGCAACTGTCCCACAGAATGCAAATCCACACCAATCACATTGGCAATCTTCGGATACCCGCCGGTCGTCTGCTGCTCCACAAACAAAACAATCGCTTGCCCCGAGGGCGTCACCTGAATCGCCCCCATTGGAGCGCCTTCGCTGAGCATCTCTGTCGTGACCTGAGCGGCCAGCCGCGGCCCATCCAGCCGCAAGCCAATGCGGTTCGATTCTTCGCTGACCGCAAAGTCGCCGCCGGTAAGCGTTCTCTGCGCCTCTGGCGTGAACCAGTCAAACTGCGGCCCCCGCGTCACCCGCAGCTTCTTTTCCGGCTTCAGCGTATCCAGAATTCCCGGACGCAATCTTTTTCGCCGAATATTTTTCTCCAGCTTCCCGATCTGCAGCACGTCGCCTTTTCGCAGCGCGCGTCCTTCCCAGCCTCCCAAGCCGCTCAGCAGATGCGTGGAAGCGCTGCCCAGAAAATCCACCACGCCAACTCCGCCCGCCACGCACAAATAACACCGCGCATAGTCCCGAGTTGGGCCGAGTGCCACTCGCTGCCCAGGCAAAATGGCGTGCGGCCGCCACAACTCCAGTGCTTTTCCTTCCGATTGCGCGCCAAAGTTCGCGCCTGCCAGGCAAATCACCGCTCCATCCGGAAACAGAAATGTTCCGCCGGTCAGCGTCATCTCCAGCGCCGGCGCCCCGGGCTTGTTCTCCAACAGCAAATTTCCCAGCCGCAATGCCACCGCGTCCGCCGCACCCGAAGCGGAAACTCCCAGCACACCAAATCCCTCGCGCCCAAAATCCTGGACGGTTGTCTGCAATCCCGCCGATTCCACCACCAGCAGACTCATGGCCTCTTCGCCGCCAGAAACTCCGCCCGGGTGATCGGGCGGAAGCGCACCTGGTCGCCGACCGCGATCAGCCCCATTGGTTCGCGCTCTTTTTGAAAGATCTCCAGCGGGGTTCTGCCGATCAATCGCCAGCCGCCGGGAGTCTCGAACGGATAAATCGCGGTCTGCCGCCCGGCAATCCCAACGCTGCCCGCAGGAACTTCTTTCCGCGGGGTCTCCAGCCGTGGCACGGCGATCTCTTTCGGTAGATCGCCCAGGTAAGCAAACCCCGGCGCGAAACCCAAAAAGTACGCGTGATAGGTTTGCGCGATGTGCAACTCCACTACTTTTTCCGCGGTCAAGCCGCGCTGCTCAGCCACCCACTCCAAGTCCGGGCCGAATTCGCCGCCGTAACACACCGGGACTTCCACCAGGCGCGGTTTTGCCGCCGGCAACTTCTTCGCGTGTTTTTCCAGGTCGGAGATTTTTGCCTGGACTTCAGAGTGACTTACGGCGGCGGGATCGAAGGTGATCAGCAGCGAGCAATACGCCGGCTGGATATTCCGCAACCACTTGACTGGCTCCCGCTGCAAGAGCCGCAACAACCGCACGACGCGCTCATGCGTTGCGGCACCAATCTCTTCTCCCAGATATACCAGCAGCGCCTGGTCGCTCGCGGCCTGAAATTGCACTGCGCTCTCCCCGCGTTCTTTCCTTGCTATTGCACGAACCCGATGTTCGCCCCCGGCATGGGCGCGCCTTCCGGCCCTTCTTTGATGGGTCCGTAAGCGGCCTCAAACCGCGCGATATTTTCGCCCAAAGCGCGCCAGATCCGCTTGGCATGCCCGGGGCTAACGATCACGCTGGTCAGCAGTTTCCCCTGTGTGCCATTCGGAAAGATGTAGACAAAATTCAGGGTGAACTCTTCCGCGTGGTGCTGGATCATTACCAGGTTGCTGTATAGCCCCTGCATTTCCTTTTCGTCCGCTTTGATCTGCACCTGTCCCGGCTGCGGTACTTGTTTCTCATCCATGTTCTTCTCTCCAAAAATTCCTCTCCCAAAGTATCACAGCCCAACGCGGCGCACTGAGTACCGCGAAGGTCCCGCTTCTTA
>DASSGJ010000482.1:0-3485 GCA_035693545.1 Candidatus Acidiferrum sp. | reverse complement strand
TCGGGACGAATCTACAGCAAGCGACGGAGGGCCGGGCGAGCCCGGCCCCTACAAATGCTTCGGTGCGGGAGACGGGATGAGTTTGCCCTTTGATTCGCGTCAGCGCAGGGGGGCTTTTCCGTTGAAGCGGGCGGCGGAGCCGAGTTCTTCCTCGATGCGCAGCAACTGGTTGTACTTGGCGATGCGGTCGGTGCGCGAAGCCGAGCCGGTCTTGATCTGTCCCGCGGCGGTAGCCACGGCCAGGTCGGCAATGAACGTGTCTTCGGTTTCGCCGGAGCGGTGCGAAATGATCGAGTTGTATCCCGCCTTGCGCGCCAGCTCGATCGCGTCAATGGTTTCCGTAACGCTGCCGATCTGGTTCAGCTTGATCAGGATCGCGTTGGCGATTCCTTCATTGATTCCGCGCGAAAGCCGTTCCGTGTTGGTCACAAAAAGATCGTCGCCCACCAGCTGGATTTTCTTTTTCGACGTCTTGCTGCCCACGCTCTGCGTCAGCGCTTTCCAGCCGGCCCAATCGTCCTCTGCCATGCCGTCTTCCAGCGACACGATCGGGTATTTCTCCACCCAACTGGTCCAATACGCCGCCATTTCCGAGGACGAATGCGCGGATTTGTCCGATTTCTTGAACACGTATTTCCCGCTGGCCTTGTCGTAAAATTCGCTCGCGGCTGGATCGAGCGCAATGGCCACCTGTTCTCCCGGCTTATAGCCAGCCGCGCTGATCGCTTCCAGCACAATCTGAATGGCCTCTTCGTTCGATTTGCAACTCGGCGCAAAGCCGCCTTCATCGCCGACCGAAGTGGAATACCCATGTTTTTTCAGCGCAGCTTTAAGAGCATGAAAAACTTCCACGCCCCAGCGAAGCGCTTCGCTGAACGACGGCGCGCCCACGGGCATGGCCATGAATTCCTGGAAGTCGACGGAGCTGTCCGCATGCGCTCCGCCGTTCAGAATGTTCATCATCGGAACGGGCAACAGGTTCGCGGAGGTATCTGTGGAATATCGAGAAAGATATTTGTAGAGAGGCTGCTTTAGCGCCACCGCCGCAGCGCGCGCCGCCGCCATCGAAACCGCAAGAATCGCGTTTGCGCCCAGGCGCGATTTCGTCGGCGTGCCGTCGAGCGTGATCATCTTGTGATCTAGCGCCCGCTGGTCCGCGGCATCGGAGCCAGCCACAGCCTTGGCGATTTCCGTGTTCGCGTTCTGCACCGCCCGGAGCACGCCCTTGCCCAGATATTTCGTCCTGTCGCCATCGCGCAATTCCAGGGCCTCATGCTCGCCGGTGGATGCGCCGGAAGGCACTGCCGCGCGGCCAAACGCGCCCGACTCCAAGTAAACATCGGCTTCAACGGTGGGATTCCCACGCGAATCAATGACCTGCCGTGCGCGGACGCGGGTAATTTTCGTGGACATGGGGACACTTGCTCCTGTGTTGATTTGAACTAGAGATTGTAGCAGAGCTTTGAAAGGTGATTAGCGATCGGTGAACTTCATCCTCACTGCGATTCGGGCTCTTCGATAAGAGATTCCTGGCGGACGACGACGACGATGCCGGAGGGAGTGACGTGGAAACGGCGCTTGTCGGCTTCGAGGTCGTAGCCGATTTCCGTGCGCTCGGGCAGGCTGACGTGGCGGTCAATGATGGCGCGGCAAATCCGCGAATGGCGGCCGATGTTCACGTGGTTGTAGATGATGGAGGCGGTGACTTCGCAATAGCTGTTCACGCGCACGTCGTAACCCAGCAGCGAATTTTGGACGCGCCCGCCCGAGAGGATCGAGCCGTGCGCCACGATCGAATCGAGCGCGATGCCCATGCGGTCGGCGTCGGCAAAGACAAACTTCGCGGGTGGATACTGGTGCTGCCAGGTGCGCAGAGGCCAAGCCTTGTCATACAAGTTGAAGACCGGTGAAACACTGACCAGATCCATGTTTGCTTCGTAGTAGGCGTCAATCGTGCCGACATCCCGCCAATACAGCGACTCTTTTGAATTCTCGTCGACGAAGTTGTAGGCGAAGACCCGATGTTTGGAAATGATGCGGGGAATAATGTCCTTGCCGAAATCGTGAGCGGATTTGGGATCCTCGGAGTCCGCCATCAGCGTGGGAATCAGCAAATGAGTATTGAAAATGTAGACGCCCATCGAAGCGTTGCAGTGCGTAGTCTTGTGCGGCGAAGTCTTGGGCGCGGCCGGCTTTTCCTCGAAACCCACAATTCGCCAGTTTCTGTCCGTCTCGATCACGCCAAATTGCCGCGCAGCCTCCGCAGCGGGAACTTCGATTGTGGCAACGGTAACCTCCGCGCCGGAATCGATATGCTGCTGGAGCATCTTGGCGTAATCCATTTTGTAGATGTGGTCTCCGGAGAGGATGAACGTGTATTTCGAGCGTTCACTCCCCAGCGAATAGATGTTCTGGTAGACGGCATCGGCGGTGCCCTGGTACCACTGCTGCGACACGCGCATCTGCGGCGGAAGCACTTCGATGAATTCCCCCAAGCCCATCAGGGGGGACCAGCCGGCGCGGACGTGCCGGGTCAGGCTGAGCGCTTTGTACTGGGTCAACACAAAAACGCGGTGCAGGCCGGAATTCACGCAATTGGAAAGGGTGATGTCAATGATGCGGTAGAGCGCCCCGAAAGGAACCGCGGGTTTGGCCCGATCCCGCGTCAGCGGCCACAAGCGCTCGCCCTGACCTCCGGCAAGAAGTACTCCAATCGCGTCGCGCATATCGGGCATGGAGGTCGGCTCCCGAAGCAGAAGTTTGAGGCTCCCCAGTGTACCAGCAGTGGCAAGGGGGGAGCAGCCGGGCGGCAGGTTATACAAATATAACTAGTAACTCCAGCGCTATCAATACGGACGAAAGGCCCAAACCTGCGAAAGATTGCTTGACTTGCGGGGGTGAATTGACTACAAGAAGCCAACAACCTCGTGCGATAATGTATTCAGGCGCAGTGCGGTACAACAGCGACGGCACTGCATGCAGGCAATCCGAACCGGAATTGGGGTGAAGTACATTGGCAGAAGTAGTGATTCAGGAGAATGAGTCTCTTGAGAATGCCCTGCGGCGTTTCAAGCGCAAGGTGCAGCAAGAGGACATCATCAAGGAAATCAAGAAGCACAGCTTCTACATGAAACCCGGCGAGAAGCGCCGGGCAAAAGAAGCGCTTTCGCGGAAGCGACTGCGTAAAAAGCAGCGTCGCGAGCAGGATTAATCTCCTGTTTCAGACGCGGCTCGGCGCCGCACTTCCGGGATCAGGCCCCTATCTGGCAGAGCAAGTTGGGTATTTGTTCTAAATCTATGCCCGCAGGCCCAAGGGATCCGCGCCCAGCTGTCCCGGACCACAGGTCCAAGCGCTTCATTCGGCCCGCCGTGCAAGAGCCCGGCCTCCCGCCCGATATGGGTCCAGGGGGAGCGGGGTCATGGAATTCCACGATAAGGTCCTGAAGTGTTCGGAGTGCGGCGCTGAGTTTGTTTTTACCTCCGGC
>DASSGJ010000481.1:0-9586 GCA_035693545.1 Candidatus Acidiferrum sp. | reverse complement strand
AAGCATGGCGCAAATCGTCCAGCGCACCCTGGGTAGTGGTGTCCCTGTAGAGTTTGCAGAAAAAACGGAACTCCTCGAAGTATCAGGTGCCTTGTCCGATTTTCTCGAGTGCGCGGAAGGCAAACTGCCGAAGCTTTTCATCGAGAGGAGCCTGCCTTCCGTCTGGACTATTGCCGAGCGCCTTAACCAGCAACAATACCAGCATCATGCCCGCGGACGGAATGAATCCGGCCAGCTGCCAAACACTTATCACGGTGGACGGATTTGGGAGGCCGCTGACGCAGGCTGGAATCTCCTGCGGATCACAAGCTATCCTGTCAGCTGGCAAAAGGACCGCAGGGGTTGCCCGTTATGAGGAATAAACATGGTTACAAGACGTAGGTTTCTCGAGGCGTTGACAGCAGGCGCGGCGGGGCTGGCGGTGGCGCCTACGGCTAGGAGCTACGCCCGGATTTCCGGCGCCAATGATCGCATCAATTTTGCAATCATCGGCCTGAATGGGCGCGGCTATGCCCATCTGTCCTCGCTCAAGGCCAACAGGAGCGCTGCGCAAATTTCGCATGTCTGTGATGTGGACGAAAATATTCTGCGGAAGTTCGCCGACAGCGTGCAAAAGGAGATGGGCGAGGCCGCGACAGCGGAGAAAGACTTTCGCAGAATCCTCGAGCAGAAGGACGTGGACGCAATCACCATAGCCACGCCGGACCACTGGCATACTCCGATGGCCATCGCTGGGTTGCAAGCGGGCAAGCACGTCTTTGTGGAAAAGCCCTGTAGTCACAATCCCGCGGAAGGCGAGATGCTTGTCCAGGCACAAGAGAAGTATGGAAAGCTCGTGCAGATGGGTAATCAGCAGCGCTCTTCGCCGCATACCATCGAGATTGTCGAAAAAATTCACGCGGGCATTATTGGCAGGAGCTACCTGGCCAAAGCCTGGTACAGCAATGTCCGAAAGTCGATAGGCACGGGCAAGGAAGTTCCAGTGCCATCGCAGCTTGACTGGGGGCTATGGCAGGGACCGGCGCCACGCCGCCCTTACACGGACAATGTGCATCCCTACAATTGGCACTGGTTCAGAAACTATGGCACCGGCGAAGCCCTGAACAATGGCACGCACGAGGTGGATGTCTGCCGCTGGGCGCTGGGGGTCGACTATCCGAAGCGGGTCACTTCCTCCGGCGGAAGATATCACTACAAGGATGACTGGCAGTTTTACGACACCCTCGTCACCAGCTTTGAGTACGAAGACAAGATGCTGACGTGGGAAGGCAGGAGCTGCCAGGGAATGAAGTATTATGGCCGCGATCGTGGTTCGGCCATTATGGGAACGAATGGTACGGTCGTTGTGGATCGCGATGGTTACGAGATTTACGACCTTAAAGGGAAAAAGACTGGAGAATTCAAGGCCGGCGGTTCGACATCATCTGCCGACCTCGTCGGCCGCGATTCCATGACGGATGCCCATTTTGCGAACTTCATCGCGGGAATCCGCAAAGGCGAGAAACTGAATGCGCCAGTCTCCGCCGGAAACATCGCCGTTACGATGCTGCAGTTTTCCAATATCGCGTGGGAAGTCAACCGGGAACTGCATCTTGACACCAAGGACGCGCGAATTCAGAACGATCCGGAAGCCATGAAGATGTGGGGGCGCGAATACGAGAAGGGCTGGGCCCCGCATGTTTAACCCACCCTCGCTTCAACCAATCCGCAAAATCCGTATGATTGGACCCCTATGAAAAACACCTTCTCCCGCCGCGATTTCGTTTGCTCCAGTGCACGCGTTGCGGCAGCGTTTGTTGCCACGAAAGATGCCTTCGCGCTGGGGCTGCAACCGCCGGCCGCCGAGCCACCATTTCCGGTCCGCCTGGGTTTGGCCAGCTACACCTTCCGCAACTTCAGTCGCGCGCAATTGATCGGTTTCATGAAGCAACTCAATGTGTTCGCTCTGAACGCCAAGGACGTCAAGGATCATCTCCCCGCGGATCCTCAGGGAGAAGCCTCTGCTCTGGCCGACTACGCCGCCGCAGGCATCAAACTTCACGCCGCCGGGGTCATCAATCTGGGAAAAGACGAAGATGCGGATATGCACAGCAAGTTCGAATACGGCAAGCGCGCGGGTATTCCCGTTATCGTCGCCGGCGATCCTACACTGCAGACTCTTCCGCGCATAGAGAAATTTGTAAAGGAATACGACATCCGCGTTGCCGTCCACAATCATGGTCCGGAAGACAAACTGTGGCCTTCCCCGGTAACTATTTTGAAAGCAGTGAAGGATATGGACCCGCGTATTGGCTGCTGCATCGATGTCGGGCACACGGTTCGCGCGGGCACGGACGTAGTTCAGGCAATCCGGGAAGCCGGCCCGCGCCTGTTTAACCTGCACATAAAGGATCTCTCGAACTTCCAGGACAAAGAGAGTCAGGTCGCTGTGGGAGACGGCAGCATGCCTGTGGGGAAGATATTTGAAGCCCTGATTGCCATGAAATACGACGGCTTCGTCGACCTGGAGTATGAGGTTCATCCCAGCGATCCAATGCCCGGCGTGATCAGCAGCTTTGCTTACATGCGCGGAATCCTCGCAGGCCTGGGATACGCAAGCTAGGCCGAAACAACTGGTGACGAGCTGAGAAGCCAGGCACCACAAGAGCGGTGGAGTTTATTTCTATGGCGACGCGATTCTCTCGCAGCGAATTTCTGAAAACTTCCGGGGTTGCCTGCCTGGCTTTGCCCCTGCTGGCTTCGAGGCCCGCGTTTGGTGCGGGATTTCCGATCGCGTCGCCATTTCGTCTCGCGGTAATCAATGACGAAATCAGCCAGGATTTTGGGCGAGTGTGCGAAGTCGCAGCGCGGGAATTTGGAATGTCGTGGATCGAGCTGCGTGGTATGTGGAACAAAAACATTCTCGATCTGGACGCCCGGGAAATCGCCGAAGCGCAACGCATACTGGCAAAGTATGAATTGCATGTTACCGATATCGCCAGCCCGCTCTTCAAAGTGGATTGGCCCGGCGCGCCGCCCTCGAAATTCAGTCCCAAGAGCGACAAGTTTCATGCCGGCTTCGGTTTTACGCAGCAGGACGATGTGCTCCGCCGCAGCATCGAACTCGCAAAGCAGTTTCAGACCGACCGCGTCCGCTGCTTCGATTTCTGGCGCCTGGAAGATCAAACTCCCTATCGCAAAGCGATCAACGAGAAATTACGCGGTGCCGTGGCGGTAGCCGCAAAATCCGCAATCAAGCTGGTACTGGAAAACGAAATGACCTGCAATACCGCCACCGCCGCCGAGGCGGCCCAGGTTCTTGCGGCGATTCCCGATCCAAATTTGCTGCTCAACTGGGATCCGGGAAACGCTGCCGCAATCGGAGAAACGCCATTTCCCAACGGCTACCGACTGCTGCCGAAAAGCCGCATCGGCCACTGCCACTGCAAAGATGTGACCCGCAAGCCCGACGGCAGCTACGAATGGGCGGCTATGGGCGCCGGCATCATCGATTGGGTGGGCCAATTCCGAGCCCTGCGCGAAGATGGCTATCGCCTCGCGGCAAGCCTCGAAACCCACTGGCACGGTGGTGGCACCCCGGAAGAATCAACCCGCCAAAGCTGGGCGGGAATGCAAAAGCAATTGCACGCGGCGGAAGCCTTCTAAACGCACGATTGCGACATGCGCAGTTTTGGCACAGTGCACGTCCCTATAGCGCTAGTGGAGAGTCACGTTTATTGACGTCGCGTGCTGCGTCGTACCCGATGTCGCTGTCACCGTTACAGTGTAGTTCTGTGGCTGTGGCGGGCCGCTGGTGCCGCCGCCGCACGCGGCCGCGACCGAAGCAACCACAGCAAGCACGAAACTCAGCATCCATCGTCCACGGCGCCCTTTCTGTCTGCGTCCAGCAAAAATAAGACCCAACAGCGAAAGCGGCAGCCACGCGGCATAAAATCCTGTTCCAGCTCCCGTACTGGGCCCTTGCATCTGGGGTGCGTCCGCTGCAAAAGCCGAGATGGAAGCTGCGCTGATAGTGAGTGTGCTGCTGCCATCGGGAGCGACTGACGCAGGCGACAAAGCGCAAGCGGGCATTGGCGAAGGCCCACTCACCGAGCACGCCAGGGTAATATTTGCAGAGAAGCCTCCTTGTGCCGGGAAGGACAGTGTTTCGGTTACTTGTCCGCCGCGGGTGAGACTCAGACTTGGCGAAGGTACAGTCACGGAGAAGTCTGGGGGCAGAGAGACGGTGACAGTGGTTGACGCGGAATTGTCACCGTTGTCCGGGTCTGGCTGGTCTGATGTCACTGTCGCGTTGTTGGACAATGTGCCGCCGTTGCTGGCCGCCGCAGGAACGGTAACGGTCGCACTGAATGTGATCGTAGCACTGGCGCTTGGTGCCAACGCTCCGAGGGTACAGTTCGTTATCTGAGTGTTTGCGTCGAGCGTGCATGTACCTTGACTTGGCGTAGCCGCGGTCGGCGTTACCGTAACGGTTCCGGAGAAGGAATCGGACACCGCGACGTTGGTGCCCTGTGCAGGACCTTTGTTGGTCACTGTGATTGTGTAATTCACAGCATTGCCTGTGACCGCTGCAGTTGGCGAAACAGATTCATTGATCGAAAGATTTGCTGCGTCTACGGCCACAGTGAGTGTCACGCCATTGTCCGCTGTGTTCAGATCGGGTGTATCGGAGTTAACGGAAATCCCGTTCGTAAGAATTTCCGCTTTTGTCATCGTCAGCGCAAAGCTCAGATTGATTTTCCCGCCCTTGGCAAGAGTCCCAAGCGAGCAGGAAAGAGTTGCTACGGAGGGAGTGCAGCTCCCTTGACTCACGGTTACGGAGGCAGGCGTAAGAGTTGGGTCGTTGGTCACATCGTTCAGCGTGACGTTCGCGGCGTCGGCGGGTCCGGCATTTGAAACTTGAAGCGTGTAAGTCACTGTGTCGCCCACCGTCGCAGACGATTTCGAAACGTTGCCCGTAACGGAGATGTCCGCGGGCACAGTTGCGGTTACGGTAAAAGAAGCGGAATTGTTCTTGGTATTCCCATCAGGTGTTGTAGCCAAAACCTGAAGCGCGTCGGTGAGCCCACCGGCTGCAATCGGGGTGACGGTGAAAGTGACTGTGGCAGCAGATACGTCTACCATCGCCCCGAGGTCGCAGGTGATGACCGTCGTTCCGGTACACGTCCCCACGCTGGGTTGCGCGGAGACAAATGTCAGTCCGGCTGGCAGCGACTCCTTCAGAGAGACACCAGCAGCGTCTTGCGGCCCTTCGTTTATGACCGTCGCAGTGTAGGAAATGTCGCCACCGCCAACAGTTGCTGTAGCGGGAGGTGGGAACAACCGCAGTGCAAGGTCGGCTCCCGATGTAAGACTGTCGTTTAACTGCACGATGACGGCATTGTTCGTGGGATCGGTGTAGGTTACATCGGGAAGAGTGTCGCCGTTCAAGTCCGCTGCCGTCGCAAACGAACTTACCGGGATCGGCAGGGCTTCAGCAACTAGAAAAGTTCCGTCACCGCGACCTAATAAAACTTTAGCGCCAATCAGCAAATCGGCCTTGCTATCGTCATTGAAGTCCGCTTCGGACAAAGTGCCACCAGAAGTCCCCGTAAAGGAAATTTGGGGGTTAGGGCCCGCGAAGGTTCCGTCGCCGTTACCCAGGAGTGTGAATGTGTTATCGGTGAAAAAAGTTCCGCAATGAACGGGCGGTATACCGCAAGGGGGCGTCACAGTAGTGACTTGGGCATATCGCACGACTAAATCAAGCTTTCCATCTGCGTTGACGTCACTCGATACCAGCCGAGGTGCAGACAAACGCTTGGTATCGTTGCTCGGTATAAAACCAAGTCCAAGGGTTGTTACCGTAACAGCCGATTGAAATGTGCCATCGCCTTTGCCACCCAACAGGGACAGGATTATTTCCGTTGAATTCAGGTGCCCGGGGTTCGGCACCACTTGGCTGACAATCACGTCCAGATGTTTATCCCCATTAAAATCGCCCAAGGTCAAGGCGGCTATCGAGCCAGTTATCTGGGGCAAGGTCACCGCAGGCTGGAACGTTCCGTCTCCCTTGCCAGGCAACAGCGTCAGCCCTCCACCAGCGCCATCTCCGAGCAGCAAGTCCAGCTTCTGATCCTCATTGAAATCCGCAACGGCAATGGTCGCGGGAGATGCATCGGCAGCGACCGCCCCAGGCGGTTGAAACGTTCCGTCACCATTTCCAAGAAGGAGAAACACACCGTCCCCGCCGTTGATCACCACGAGGTCCAACTTCCCATCGCCGTTGAAATCGCCGGCCGCCATCTTTAGTGGCGACGTGCCGGCGGGAGAATTCTTGGCTGCCTTGAAGGTGCCGTCTCCATTGTTGAGGAGAATGCTGACATCGTTGCTCCCTGTATTGGCCACGGCCAGATCTGGCTTGCCGTCTCCGTCAAAATCCCCAGTCACAATGAAACTGGGCGCCGTTCCGACAGGGTAGCTCTTCGGCGCCGCAAAATCCGTCGCACAGATGTCTGCCGGAGTTCCAAGCCAAATCAACGACACCCCAACCGCAGCCAAAACCCGCCTTTGAAACCTCATCATGGTCCTCCAATCCCAAGAAGGGAGTTCCAAAAATGCTCTTCCTACTTGCTCCTGCGCAGAAAATCGAACAGAGCGATCATGGATTCTGTGAATTGTTCGGGGAGATACCAGACGCCGTAGATCAGGCAGTCGATTCAGCATTTGCCTTGCCCGCCTCGCGGAATTGCTGCCGCCGAAGCGAATCAAGTTTTCGCCGACTCCCCAATGTCCCCCGACAGCATGCAGCAGAATAGCGAACGACGTCATAGTAAAAATGCGACATCTGGCTTCTTTGCTTCAGATTTGATCAAGAAAGGCAGGAAGGAAAAAGCGCATGCACAAGGTCGGTATCGGCCCGGTAACCGAAACTAGTTCGCCTAGTTAAAGTCAAAGAAACTCTAGCGAACAAAAAAAGCCACGATTGCGATAGTACATTGCGGCGGTATCCTGCTATTCTATCTAAATAGATATCAACTATCGGGCACACTCCCACGCGTCCTGATATATGTCTTCTGTACAAAGTTCGCGACCTCGAAGTGAACTCGCTCCTTTTGTACGTGCCTACGCCCAACGCACTGTCAGTCCCAATGATCGTCCATGGACAGAGGCTGTCCCAGCGCAGCTTGAGCAGGTTTTAAACTTGGAATTCGGAGTGATGCCGGGAATTCGGCACCGAGATCGGGATGTATCCAACCCGATCCTCGTCGGTGGCGCGCAGGACGGATTTTCCGGCACACTTCACTTGCTGCCAAGGGTCGAATCGTTTGCTGTCTTCTTTTGGCCGTCAGGATGGTCCCAACTCTTCAACATCCCAATTTGCGAGATCACGAATCGTTTTTTTGACGCCACTTTGGTTCACGGGCCCGCTATTAGGACACTGTGGAACCGAATGGGAGAAGCACGCCACTTTACGCGAAGAGTGGAAATTGTTGAAGACTTTCTATTAGGCCAACTCTCTTCCGGAACACTTGATTGCAGGATTGGCCTCGCGGCGAAATATCTGTTCCATCAACACGGTTCCGTCAGTATTCGGACACTTGGGCGACAAAGTGTCTTGAGTCTCAGACAATTTCAACGGGTTTTTCGCCGAGATGTGGGGATGTCTCCTAAGGTGTTTGCCCGGGTCGCACGGTTCCAGGCGGCTTTGGACGCGAAATTGTCGAACCCCGCGAGAACCTGGCTAGATATAGCGCACAGTTTCGGGTATTACGACCAGATGCATATGATTCATGACTTTGAACATCTCGGTCGAAATACGCCCACCCAGGTCCTCGTTGAGATGGGTGACGTCCGCCCTCCGGCCCTAGTTTCTTCAGAGAATTCGTTGCATCCCGACCGGACTGCTTGATAGCAGAGAAGACGCGAGTGCGGAGAAAAGCAGTGGAAATAACTCTAGCAGTGCAGTTGTCATACCCGCAGCTTCCGGTGGATCGCTTCGCGCGAATTTCTAATGTATCGGCCGCGTAAGGAAAATCGAAGAGCAAGGTTTGGTAGGGGCGGTGGGGATCGAACCCACGACCTTCGGCTTAAAAGGCCGCTGCTCTACCACTGAGCTACGCCCCTGTGGACACAAACTTCAATTGTACAGGAAAACTTGGATTCACGCTCGACGGTCAAACGCGGCAATTTTTCGCCCAGCGCACTAGTCAATCGGCCGCTTCCGTTTCCATTCGTGTTCGCGGCGCAGGCGCGACTGGTGCTTCTTCACCTGCGTTTCAATTTCGCTGAACGCTTTCTTGCATCCCGCCAGCACATTCTTGCCATTACCTGTAGCGTGCAGCGTCCCATTCGGCAGCGACAGCGTCAGCGCGCAGGATTGCTCCTCCGTCCTCTGATTCTTCGAAAACACTCCCTTCAGCTGAATCATGTCCGGCTGGTAGCTTTTCAGCAGCCGGTTCAATTTATCCAGTCTTCGCATCACCTCCACTGCCACCGGTTGTTGCGCTTCCACATGCTTATAGCTGATCGAAACGTTCATGGTTGCACCTGTAGGGTTTGGAGAGGAATCCGGAAGGGTTGCGAAGCAGCTGCATTCTGCACCGCATAACATCGCAAGCATAACAAGCCGCCATCGCCCGCGCAACGTCTGCCCGATTGACAGCTCGCGAGAGACTTTCTAGCCTAGCAAATGCGAACAATGCGCCCTAAAAAAGACTCCGCATCGCAATCCCTTTCCCAGGGTCGCTTGCGCATCGGCCCCGCCGGCTGGTCCTATCCGGACTGGTCTGGCTTCGTTTATCCTTCCCACCGCTCCAAAACTTTTCACGAGGCAGCTTTTCTCGCTCAGTTTTTCGACACCGTCGAAATCAACACTTCCTTCTACCAGCCCATCCGCCCCGACCACGCCGCAGGCTGGATCGAACGCGTTGCCGCAAATCCGTCGTTCCTGTTCACCGCCAAACTCTGGCAACGCTTCACCCACGAACCTTCCGCCACCGCCGAAGACGAGCGCAACGTCCGCGCCGGTTTCGACGTTCTTAGCGGAGCTGGCAAACTCGGCGCCGTTCTTCTCCAATTCCCTTTTTCCTTTCACAAGTCGTCCGAAACCTCCAAGCACCTTTCTGCCCTTCTGAAACGGTTCGCCGACTATCCCCTCGTCGTCGAACTCCGCCACTCCTCCTGGCAAACGCAGGCCACTCTCGATCTTCTTCGCGAGCACGACGCCGGTTTTTGCAACATCGATCAACCCATCATCGGCAATTCCGTCACGCCAACCGCACAAAGCACCTCGCCCACAGGCTATGTGCGATTCCACGGCCGCCGCTACGACACCTGGTTCAGCGACGATCCCAAACTCCCCGCGCACGAACGCTACAACTATCTTTATTCGCTCGACGAGCTCAAGCCCTGGGTCGCGCGCATCCAGGAAGTCCGGAAACACACGCGCAACGTATTTGTAGTCGCCAACAACCACTACGAGGGCAAGGCCGTGGTCAACGCCCTGCAACTCCTCAGTATTTTGAAGGGATCAAAACTGAAAGTCCCCGACGACCTGCGCCGGCACTACCCGCAACTCGAAGAGATCGCCAGCGAAATGCCGGCA
>DASSGJ010000480.1:0-5395 GCA_035693545.1 Candidatus Acidiferrum sp. | reverse complement strand
CTTCATTCTTATTGCTTACAGCTTATGGCTTACAGCTTCCAGCGCTCTCCCCATGCAGCCCCATTCAACACACCGGCATCCTATTCCTTTTGACCCTGCTCCACCCCTGTGCTACGTTGAAATTGCCCTGTAAAAATTTCTTTCTCTTAAGGAGACAGACATTCTTTTTCTCCTGAACGCCATTCTCATCGGCAACATCTTTGATATTCTCGCGCAAACCGGCTTGGTCGCCCGCGCCGTGCTGGTCATTCTACTCTTCGCCTCCCTGATTTCCTGGGCGCTGATTCTCCAGAAGTCCGGCCTCTTCGGCCGCATCCGCCGCCAAAGCGATCAATTCCTCAAAATCTTCCGCGCCACCAAGGGCGTAGCCAATCCGCAAGGACTCGTCTCCGCGGGCTCGCCGTTCGCCAACGTCTACGCCGCCGGCTACCGCGAACTCCAATCCCAGGTCACCGGCACCGGCAATCCTACCCCTGCCAAGCTCAAATCCATGCAAGCCGTCACCGTCAGCATGCAGCTGGCCGCCGCCGAAGAAGTTCGCCGCACCGAAAAAGGCATGTCCTGGCTAGCCACCACCGCTGGCGTGGCTCCCTTCATCGGTCTCTTCGGCACCGTCTGGGGCATCATTGACGCCTTCTCCGGCCTCGGCACTTCCGGCTCCGCCAGCCTGCGCGCCGTCGCACCCGGCATCGCCGAAGCACTCGTCACCACCGCCGCTGGCCTCTTCGCCGCCATCCCCGCCCTAATCGCCTACAACTATTTCCTGCAAGACATCCGCGAACTCGCCCAGCGCCTCGACACCTTCGCCCTAGAATTCGCCGCCCAAATCGAAAAGACTTTCACGTAACAATGAACATCGATCCTCAACGCGAATTGTTGTCACGCCTCTCATGTAGGGCCGGCCTTCTGAGGCAGGCCGCTTCTTCTCTTCTGGTCCGAACTCAGCGCACTCTGCGCCTCTGCGTTAGGCTTTTCTCTTTCACCAGTCACCAATCACCAGTCACGAGTCACCAACCATGCCTCAACTAACAAAATCCACCCAAACCGCCCTCTCCGAAATCAACATGGTTCCCTTCATCGACGTCGTCCTCGTCCTCCTGATCATCTTCATGATCACTGCCCCCATCCTGCAATCCGGCATCGAAGTCGACGTCCCCAAAACCCACACCGTAAAAGAAATCACCCAGCAACGCCTGGTCGTCACCATGGACAAAAACCAGCTCATCTATCTCGGCAACGACGCCATCAACATCCACCAGCTCGCCGACAAAATCAAAAAACAATCCAAATCTCAAAAAGACGTCGTCTACGTCCGCGCCGACGAAACCGTTCCCTTCGGCGCCTTCTGCACCGTCGTTGACACCCTCCGCCAGTCCGGCATCTCCAACATCAGCATCGTCACCCAACCCATCAACGACCGGAACCGCTGATGCCACGCCCAACGCAACACCCTCGAGACCCAGGCGGCAGCCCCAAAACTGTCATCCCGACCGGAGCGGCCGGCTTTTTCTTGCGCGCTGGTGTTTGGCGCGCCGGCTGCGGAGTGGAGGGACCTGCTTCGCTCTCTGCGAATCCCAATGTGCGTTATGATTACTTTTTGCAAGCCCTGCATTCCCGCCCGTTCTAACATCATGGAATACGCCGCCAACAACTACGATCCCCCCTTCAAACGCTTCCTCGGCTACTCCGCCTGGTTGCACATCGGCCTGGTTGTCGCCGTCGCCCTCAGCATCTGGATCCAGCGCTCCGGCAATCCCTGGGGAGGCATCGGCGGCGGCGAATCCGGCGTAAAAGTGGACCTGGTCTCCAGCGCCGGCATTCCCATGCCTCATCCGGTCGTACCCACGCCCAGCGATGTTGTCGATCCCACCAAGGGTCTGGCCAAGGAAGAGCCCAAGATCGAACCACCCAAGGACGCCACGCCCCTTCTCAAGTTCAAGGAAAAGCAGCCTCCTCCGCCGCCTTCCAAAAAATCCAAAGTCTTCGAACCCAAAACTCCGCCTCCTCCCAACGCCGTACCCTACGGCAAAGGCGGCGGCCAACTGGACGTCCCAACCGGCTACTCGCAAACTCCCGGCGCTGCCTCCGGCGGCGTTGCCATTCAAGGCCAGGGCGGCGGCGATTTCGCCACACGTTATGGTTGGTACATTGAATCCGTTAAGCGCGCCATCGGCCAGAACTGGATGCAGAACACCATCGATCCCTCCGTCCGCGCCGCTCGCCGCGCCAAAGCCACAGTAAACTTCCGCATCAACCGCAACGGCACCGTTCAAAACATCCGCCTCGAAACCTCCAGCGGCAATCGCTCTATGGACGACTCCGCCACCCGCACTCTCCTCAGCATTGATAAATTCCCTGCCCTCCCCGCCGACTACTCCGGCTCCTACGTAGACGTAACCTTCGACTTCGACCTAAGCATGGTCCGATAAATGTGGCACAGCACGCCTCTGCTCCTGGTTTTCTCTTCTCCTGCTCTCTTCATTCCTCAATGTAGCGCTGATCTTTTAAGTCAGCTCCCTCCTCTCCGTATCCTCTGCTTGCCCTGAGCGCTTTTCACGAAGGGTGCCCTCTGTGTGAAATCTTTTCTCTTCTCCCCGGCAATTTGTCCTAAACTATTTCTTCAGCCCAAATTTCTTCCGGAGGAACACTTGCTTCGAATCACCCGCACCCTTCCCGTTTTTTTCCTTTGCCTCCTCTATCTCCTTCCGTTCTCCTCTACCTCCTTCGCTCAGGACTGGTTCCGCGCCGGCACCGGCCTCGGCGTTGAAAAACCCCGCATCGCCGTAACCGACTTCGCCGCGCGCTCCGACAACGCCAAACCCCACGCCACGCTCTTCACCCAGGTCGTCCGCGAAGATCTCTCCTTCTCCGGCATCATTGAACTCGTCTCTCCCAGCTTCTATCCCACGCAAGTTCCCTCCACCCCCAACGAACTCGCAAAGACCCTCTGGACCGATCCTCCCCTCAATTCCAACTTCGTCGCCTTCGGCAATCTCACCGAATCCACCGCCGAAGTCGCCATTTCCGCTTGGATGTTCGACGTCCGCAGCCCTTCCAACGAACCCGTCGTCGGCAAGGTCTATCGCGGCGTTCCCACCGACGCCAACGTCCGCAAATTCGCCCACCAGTTTGCCGACGAAATCATCTCCAGGCTTTCCGGCGGCTTCCCCGGCGTAGGCTCCACGCAGATCGCCTTCATCAGCTCGCGCACCGGCACGAAGGAAGTTTGGGTCATGGATTACGACGGCGCCAACCAGCGTGCGCTCACTTCGCTCCATTCCATTTCGCTCACCCCGCGCTGGTCTCCTGACGCCTCGCGCATCGCCTTCACCTGCTTCGCTCCTGCCAACAGCGTCGTCAGCGGCCAGATCTGCATGTACTCCTTCGACTCCGGCAAGCTCGTCTCCTTCGCCCGCTATAAAGGCACCAACTCTTCCCCCGCGTGGTCTCCCGACGGCACCCAGGTCATGTTCTCTTCTTCCATGCAGGGCAATCCCGCGCTCTACATTTCCGACGCCAGCGGCAATCGTCCCAAGCGCATCACCTTTGCCAATTCCGGCGCCGACACTTCCCCCGCCTGGAATCCCAAAACCCTGCAGACCGTTGTCTTCGTCAGCGATCGCGGCGGCGTTCCGCAGCTCTACATGATGAATGCCGACGGCACCAACACCCAGAAGATCGACCTTCCGGACATGGGCTACGTCATTGACCCCGCCTGGTCGCCCAACGGCCAACTCGTCGCCTTCAGTTGGCGCCGCCCCTCCGGCAACTACGACATCTACGTGATGGACATCGGCACCCGCCACATCCTCGAACTTACCCGCGACGCTGGCCGCAACGAACGCCCCAGCTGGGCTCCCGATGGCCGTCACCTCGTCTTCGAATCCACCCGCGGCGGCACTCGCCAGATCTGGACCATGCTCGCCGACGGCTCCCAACCCCACCAGCTAACCACCCAGGGCCACAACGAATCCCCCAACTGGTCCTCCAAATAATTCCTCTTGTAGGGGCGGCTTTAGGCCGCCTTCTTGGGATTGTTGTTATGCCACTGAACAAATGAACTTGAGGGTGCCCCATCCTTCGCGTAGTTTGCGAACTCTGCTCCATCCCGCGACTTTTTGCGGGATGAACGGTGGGGCTCTTACGATCTAAGGTCACAACTTTCCGTCCCTCTCTTACAACTTCCCACATGAGTTACGGCATCCGATTTCGTAAGGAGTCGCCGGCCCGTGCCAATTCGGAATACCCGCAGAGTCTTACTCGTCTGCCTTTTGCCTGCACTTCTATTTGTTCACGGGTGTGTCAGAAATCCTGCGGCCCGGGTGCCTGCGGGGGGAACCGTTGTGACGGCCACGCTTTCTGCGAGCAGGGCAATTATTCATAAGGGAGAGTCCGTCTCGCTCTCCTGGTCGACTTCGAACGCTACCAGCGTCACCATCTCCGGCGTCGGTGGTGTCGCCAAGGCCGGTTCAATTTTGGTTTCGCCTTCCTCCAGCACCTCGTACACCCTCATTGCTCGCGCCCCGAACGGCACGGCTACCGGAACCGCCTCTGTCACCGTTACGCCGAAAACCTCTCCGGCATCCACCGCGCATCACAACCCTCTTTCACCAGTCACCAATCACTAGTCACGAGTCACTTTCTCGCTCTACAATCCATCCATGCGCCGGATCGTTCTCGGCCTCGGTATCAGCCTCGACGGCTACATCGCCCGTCCTGACGGCTCCGTCGATTTTCTCTTCATGCCCAAGGACTACTCGATGGGTCCGTTTTTCAAGACCGTCGACACCGCCGTTATGGGGCGCAAGACATACGAGGTCAGCCTGCGCATGAACGGTGGCTCTTTCCCGACCTACGGAATGGCGTGCTACGTATTCTCGCGCTCTCTCCCTTCAGGCGAACGCGACGGCCTCATCTTCGTCAACGATTCGCCCAAGGCCCTGGTCGAATCCCTCCTCAAGCGCAAAGGCAAAAACATTTGGCATATGGGCGGCGGCGAACTCGCCCGCGAATTTCTGAAAGACGACCTCATCGATGAAATCTACCTCGGCGTCGTTCCTACGCTTATCGGCGAAGGCATCCCGCTCTTCCCCAGCGGCTTTCCGCAACGCGAGTTTTCTCTCCTCGAAAACAAAACCTATGGCAAAGGCATGATCGCCCTCAAGTACGCGCGCACCCGCGGCAAATCCAAGTCCAAACAAAAGCGCTAGTGAGTTGTCATCCCGCCTGCCCTGAGCGAAGCCGAAGGGACCGCAGCGGCCGGTTTTCTCTTCCGTTCGCGCCGCGCGAACGCCGGCCGCGCAGTGGAGGGACCGTGGCAATCACCGATCCTCACCGCAACTCCCCGGGGCAATCTTCCATTTCTACGCAGCCACTCTTCTCAGCGTCCTCTGCG
>DASSGJ010000479.1:0-14079 GCA_035693545.1 Candidatus Acidiferrum sp. | reverse complement strand
AGTCGCGCCGGTCCACCGCGTCGTCCCACTCCGAAGCGTGCCGCGGAAATTCCCGGTGCAGCAATTCCGTAAAATGCGGATCTTCCGAAAGCTCTTCCAGCGTCCGCCAGTATTGTTTTCCGCTCTTCCCGCTTAGTTTTTCGCGGACCGTCGAAAGCTCCAGGCGGTGCTCCCGCAGTGTGTCGTCCACGACCTCTTCGTCTTCCTGATCGTGACCATGCCCCGCTTCCAATGCGGATTTCGCGGCCTGCGGGCCTTGTAGAATGCGCAGTTGCTTCTCTTGTTCGTGATCGCTCATAGCATCCATTAACGGTGGCACGTCGAGCAGCTCGTCAGCTCGGCCGTGGTTCGCAGCTTATACTCCGCCGCAAGCTGCCGCCCCACTTGTTCCTGATTCGCGGGCGCCTTCCAATCCATGTTGAAAATCTGATCCTTCGGACGAAGATTCTGTTGCGGATTCCGGTGGCATTCCAGGCACCAGCTCATGTTCAGCGGCGACGCCTGCAGAATAAGCGGCATCTGGTTCACGCTTCCATGGCACGAAGAGCAGCCGATCCCCTTATTGATGTGAATGCTGTGGTTGAAATAAACGTAGTCTGCCAGGCGGTGCACTTTGTTCCAGCGAATCGACTCGTCGCTGCGATAGCTTTCGCGCACCGGCTCTAGGTATCCCACATTATTAAAAAGCACCGAGTGGCAGTTCATACAGGTCTTCGTTGGAGGAATTCCCGCGAATGCCGACGTTTCCACGCTTGTGTGACAATACCGGCAATCGATGCCGTCATCCCCCACGTGGTGCTTGTGGCTGAATTGCACCGGTTGCGTACGCGTCACGTTCTGATTGGTGATGTAGGGCGATCTTGCAAGGACCAGAACCGCCGTCAATGCAGCGCCCCCCAGTACGGCTACTCCGAGCAAGCTGGCCCGGGCCATGAAATTTGCACTGCGGTGAAAGATTTGTGCCATGTCAGAGTTGCGCTAGAGCGAGCTTCTTCCCCATGAGCGTTGGTTCCCCCGAAGTTGTCCACTCTTAAACCGGACAGCGCATGTCCGGGTACATCAGCGACCGATTAGTGTCCAATAATTTTTCCGGGAATGCAACCCATATCCATTTTTTTCGCCTTTGAAATCTTCAAACGTAAGAGCAAGCGAACCTTCGAGCATTTTGAACATTCCGAAATAAATCAAAACTTCAGTTTCATCGTGGTAATTCTTCTCAAAACAGAACCGCTCTCCCATCCAGCCTGAGATGCTCCACGCACTTCCTCGGATAAAACTTTCTTATGATTACCCTCGGCCTATTCCACTCTACTGATGGCACGCTCCATGCTATGCTTTTTATGTTCTTCACCGCTTTGCAGGTTTGGCCTGCAGGCTCCGGCCCTTCCCGGAGCAGCCGTGCAAACCCCGCTGGGGCGTGGTCCAACTGGTAGGACACCTCACTGTTAATGAGGACGGTGAAGGTTCGAATCCTTCCGCCCCAGCCAATTTTCGCTTCAAGAATATAACAGTCCTGTCGATGCTGACTTCAGGGCGCCGGCTAGTGGACGACACGGAAATGCCTCTCCCAAAAACAAAACAGGGCCACGGATTGCTCCGCAGCCCCGTGAAGGTCAGTCAAAAAATTAGAATTCGAAGCGGAAGCCAAACTGGGAACGGTACGCGTTCCCAAACGTTGCGCCCGGCCCCTGGCCGCCGCAGTAACCCTGCGGCGCACCAAAAGTAACGCTCTTGACCGCACCGTTATAGAAGTTCGTGTCCACGTTGTTACAAGAGTTGTTCCGGTTGCCGATGTTGTACATTTCCCAAATGATCCGGAACCTCATATTTTCTCGTATTTTGAATACATACGCGGCGCGAAGATCAAATTCGACGAACGCTTTGCCGCGGAAGCTGTTTACCGGGAATTCCTTGCAACCCAGGGTATTTGTCCCATCGGCGCAAGCGCGGTCGATCGTGGAGCGTCCATCTCCGTCGATGTCGCCGCCGGCTAGAGCAGTGTAAGGCCTTCCACTCGAAGCTTGGAACGAAGGCGCGACTTCAAAACCATGTGGCAGATTGAAGATGCCACTCGCAGTGAAGCGATTGCGCTCATCGAAGTTGGTTGGACCGAATTCACCACTTAGGAACTCGCGCTCCGGCGTAATATTCAGTCCGCTGCCGCCGTAGGATGAAGTCGGCAAGCCACCCCAACCGCGCGACCAGGAGATGACATCGCTTGCCTGGAACATAAAGTTCCGCGAAAAACGCTTTTTGAGCGCGACGTTGATGCCATCATACAGTGAACGCGTATTCGTGGAATAGTCACGAAGTTCCCCCAGGCGACCGATCCCAAGACCCGCGTCCTCAAACGCCACGTCTAGCAGGCGTGTCTTCGCTCCGTTTATGCAGCGAGCGTCCGCCGGATTGGCCGTGGGATACGCCGGGTCGCAAAGCGAAGATAGCTTGGGATTCATCTGCAGCACGCGGGGTTCGTGGGTTCCGAGCACGTGGTAGTAGTCCACAGAAATTGCGTAGTCATTACTCGTCTGCCATGCGGCGCCTATGGATGCTTGCTCTGACCATGGGTCGTCCAAGCGCGGATCGATAATGCGTCCCGTCCCCCCAGCAGTCAGCTGTGAAGGAACAACGTTCGGAGATGGCAACGGCGTAACGCCAAACTGGAACTGGCAGAGGTCCGTGGTGGGGGTGCCACCAGGCGCTGGCGTGCAAGCCGGGCCGGGAGAATTCGTCAGATCAAGCACCGTCTGGTACAGGGTAGGGTTGCCCTCCTGGATGGCAAAGAGCGTGAGATTTTGAAAAACCTGATCGCGGGCAATGCCGAAACCTCCCCGAACGATGACCTTGCCACTTCCGGTCGCGTCCCATGCAAAACCAACGCGCGGTTGAAACTCCTTCCAGCTCGCGGTGTTCCTGCGCAGAAGCGACTCATTTCCGACCAGGTCATTCACACGCGCCAGCCCATCCGCGGCCACGGGATCCGAGATGCCGGCGTTTTTGACTTGAAGGAGCGCTGCAATGGCGCGATTGGTCGTCAGCGGGTCGTTGCTGAGTTGGGGCACCAAAAACTTTGGATTGGCATCCCAGCGAAGTCCAAGGTTAAGAGTCAGCCTGCGGTTAACTTTGTAATCGTCCTGATAATAGAGGCCGACCGAGTGGGCTGGCGGTTGAGCAGTGGAGCCGCTGCCGGTATTGAAAGTGAGCTCCTGAACGGCTCCCGGAGTTGCCAAACCTTCCGGATAGGTCGCGGGATTTCCAAGAATTACGCTAGGATCCTGCAAGAAAGTCACTTGGTAACCGTTGGCTCCAAAAAAGAAAGAGCCGCCGAGCTTTGCGAGATAAATGTAATTGGCGCCGAAGTGCATGCTGTGTGCGCCGTGAGTCCAATTGAAGTCGTCGCGGAACTGGTATTTGCGAATAAAAGTAGTTTGAGGGACGTTGACGTTCTGGCCGACCTCAACTTCAGGAGCGCCGCCACCGCACCCCGGATTCGGCTTGAAGCAAATTTCCGGGTTTACGGCTGTTCCGCCATTCTCGGTGGGCAGTGAGAAAGTGCGGCCGGGCGCGGGCAAAATGCCGTTGAAAAAGTCCTGAAACTGTACCGTGAACGTGTTGATCTTGCTTGGCGAAATCACATAGTTGTGGCTGAGTACCAGACTGTGGAATTGATTGACGTCGGTGTTGGTCTGCGAAAGGTCGGTTACGAAAGGGCTGCCCAACTGATCGTTGGGATTCGTCCACTTCTCGCGCCCGTATCGTGCCGAAACAGACTGCTTGTCACTGATGTGCCAGTCCATTTTCACCGTCACAAGGTCGTCGATGTAAGGGAAAGGCAGCTGGCTCACCGGCGCGGCGAGGTTGGAATCGGCTGTCGCGAGAGCGGTCAATTCCGCGAAAGCGCTTGGGTCCACGCTGAGGTTGCCCGGCTCGCGTTTTTGCTCGAAAGCGCCAAAGAAAAACAACTTGTCTTTCTTCACGGGGCCTCCGACCGAGCCGCCATACTGATAGCGGTGGAACTTGGGGTTGGGGCCGGTGGCAGTGAAGGGCTCGGAATTGAGGCCGCTATTCTGAAACAGACCGAACAGCGTGCCATGATAGTTGTTGGTTCCAGACTTTGAAATGACGTTCACGACCGCTCCTACGGCCCGTCCAGACTCCGCGGTATAGCGATCCGTGACTACGTTGAACTCCTGGATTCCCTCCATCGTATAGTTCTGCACAATGCCGCCGATAACGTTGTCCTTGTTGTCGCCGCCGTCCACGTTGTAATCAATCGCGCGGCCGTCCGATCCATTCACGGTAACGTTGCCGGAGCGCGTTTTGGTCGGATCAAAGTTTTCAGCCGGGCGAACACCGGGAATGAGCGTCATCAGCCCGGCAAAATTGCGATCAACAACTGGCAAATTTGCTACCTCAAGGGGGGTGAGGGAGCCTTGAATTTGGGAGGAACTCGACTCCACAAGAGGCGCCTCGCCTGTGACCTCCATGATTTCTGACGGCGAGCCAAGCTTCAAATTGACTTCAAGATTGACCTTTTGGCCGACCACGAGTTCTATCGGGTCATAGGCGGCGGTAGCAAATCCGGCCTTGCTGACAGTGACCCTGTATTGACCGACCGGAAGCAGAGGCACACCAAAACCACCATCATCGCCGCTGACAGCGTCGCGTTTTGCTCCCGTGTCCCGGCTAATGACGGAAATTGTAGCTCCTACTACCGCAAGACCCTTTGGATCGAGGACGCGGCCCGTAAGATCCGCAGTGGTAACCTGTGCACAAGCGGGCAGGACGAAGACGAGCATCAAGAATGGAATTAGAGCCAGGCGAAAATATCGCGAGCGCATAACACTCCCCTTCCTCGACGTAGCTAATTGTAAAGTTGGTACCTGGGCACGACCGTTGAACCGAACACTAACTGAGCGCAAGAGTCCTGTCAATCGTTACTATCTCTCTCGATGGTCCTCGCGCTTGGGAAGCACCTTGCGCCTGCATTTGCTTTCCGCCCCAGCCAATTTTTTCAAGCGGTTATCCCCTCGAACTGCCGAAACGAACTATCTCTTTCGGGCGAATCCACAGTTCCTACCAAGTTCTGCGCATTTCACTTGAGCGGAACTCCTGGGTCGAAAAGTTGAAGCTACGCTTGATCCTTGATTGAACAGCACGAAACCCTTTCCGCGCGGGCGGTCTGCCCTCGAACGCACCGACGGCTTGAGGACTTGGGCTTGACTACTGCGCGTCACAACGTAGTCCGCATTGCCTCTGGTAGCCTTCGAGGTGCTAAAACACTAGTTATCGGTTATTCAAAATATCTGATTCGGTAAGAGCGAGCCCTATGTTCTCCGCCTCTGATGTCGCAAATTTTCTGGCGTGCCATCACCTCCTGACCCTGGACCTCGCCAAGGCGGCGGGCCAAATCGAAAAACCATATTTCGACGACCCGGGTGTCGAACTTCTGCGCGAACTCGGCGCTCGGCACGAACAGGCCTACCTCCGCCATCTCACCGTTGATCAGGGCCTCGATGTTGCAATCATTCCCACGGACGTTTCATGGGCGGAAGGTACCGCCCAGACCGTGGATGCGCTTCGCCGCGGTGCGGGCGTCATCTATCAAGCTACATTTCAAAACGGACCCTGGCATGGGCGGTCTGATTTTCTCATTCGAGTTACAAAGCACAGCCAACTTGGCGCGTGGTCGTATGAACCACTCGAAACGAAACTGGCGCGGTCAACAAAGGCGGGCGCACTCGTTCAACTGTGTTTTTATGCGGACCTGCTCTCCCAAATCCAAGGTGTCCAACCCGAATGGGTACACACGGTTTTGGGAAGCGGGACGCAGCCGGAAAAGTATCATCTGGAGCAGTACATCGCGTACTTCCGAAGGGTGAAGCGGGATTTCGAAACAGCATACCGCCAGGCCCCAGATAGCTACCCTGAGCCCGTCGAACACTGTAACGTGTGTTCCTGGTTCACACTCTGCGATAAGCGCCGCCACGACGATGACCACCTATCGCTTGTGCCTGGAACGACTCGCAACCAACGCAAAATCTTTGTTGCCAACGGCGTCAGTACGGTTGCGGGTTTGGCGGCGCTTAATCTGGGACCCAAGCCGAAACTAGAGGGTCTTGGAAGCGCCGCACTTGTGCGGATTCACAATCAGGCCCGTGTCCAAATCGAGGGGCGAAGGCAGGGGCATCTCGTCTATGAATTGCTGGGACCGAAGGAACCAAATACAGGGCTGGCCGCGTTGCCAGAGCCCTCCCCCGGCGATGTTTTCCTCGATCTGGAAGGAGACCCATTCGCGTTCCAAACGGGCCTCGAATATTTGATCGGAGTTCTCACCGTTTCCGAACAACCGGGCGCAGAACCCCGCTATCAAGCATTGTGGTCATTCGACCGGACCAACGAAAAGCAAGCATTCAGCACGTTCATCGCGCTGGTGATGGAAAGGTGGCGAAAGCATCCGGGGATGCACGTCTACCATTACGCTCCCTACGAACCTACGCAAATCAAACGCATGGCCGGCCAGCACGGAGTCTGTATTGATGAAGTTGACCAACTTCTGAGGGCGCGCATTTTTGTTGACCTCTACAGGGTCGTCAGGCAAGGCGTAAGAGCATCTGTCGAAAGCTATTCCATTAAGAAGGTGGAAGGGCTTTACGAGTTTAAGCGAGCAGTGCCAGCCGGAGATTCAGTTCTGGCGCTGGAGACTTTTGCCGCCGCACTTGCTTTGGGCGACCCGCGCGATGTTCCCGGCAATATTCTCAACGCCATTGAGGTTTACAACCGGGACGATTGTCTTTCGGCATGGCGTCTTCGGAAATGGCTCGAAGACCGGAGGCTTGAGCTGGAAGCAAAGACGGGCGCAGCATTACCGCGGCCAATATTCGAGGAAGCCAAAGAAGAGGAGTTATCGCCGCAAATCCAGCAGGTCCGCGCCCTCATGGAACGCCTGACCTCTGGCCTGCCCGCCGATGAAACAGAATGGAGTTCTGAACAACGCGCCAGATGGCTGCTTGCCCAGATGTTGGAATACCACCGTCGGGAGGACAAATCCGCCTGGTGGGAGTACTTCCGGCAGTGCGACCTGACCGATGACGAGTTAGTGGAAGACAGGAATGCTCTGGGAGGACTGAAATATATCGGGCAAGTTGGGCAGGTCAAGAGGTCATTTGTCCACAGGTATAGCTTCCCCCCTCAGGACCATTCGATTGACCGGGCCTTCCAAGTCCATGATCCGAAAACAAAATCCAGTGCGGGAACAATCGATGCTATAGATGACCTCAACGGAACCATCGACATCAAGAGGGGCATCAATTCGCAAGTCCCGCACCCCACAGCCCTTGTTCAGCAGAATGTTCTCGGTTCGCAGGCACAGCACGACAGTCTCATGCGCTTGGCTCAATGGGCCGCGGAAAACGGAATCTCCGGTCCCGGCCCTTTTCAGGCTGCACGAGACCTCTTGCTACGACAGCCGCCACGAGTATCGCTAGCCGACTTGGAAAACATGTACGACCAAAAGGGAGAAATAACGGAAGTGGCCCGGCAAACATTGCACTCACTTTGCGCTCAACCGTCGGTGCTTCCTTTGCAGGGCCCCCCTGGGACCGGAAAGAGCTACACCGGAGCCAGAATGATTGCGGAACTCGTGCGTCGCGGGCACCGAGTGGGAATCACTGCTGTCGGCCACAAAGTCATCAGCAATCTTTTGCAATATGCCTGCTCCGAGACCAGGGCGGACAACATGCAGCTAAGCGCCGTGCAAAAGGCCAACGATTCAGATGGCTGCGAGGACCAAATGGTGCAACAGGTTGATCAAAACGAAGAGGTTTTGGACGCGCTTCGGTCGGAGACGGTTCGGGTTGTGGCAGGAACGCCCTGGCTCTGGGCACGCAGCGATATGGCTAACTCGGTTGATGTACTCTTCGTCGATGAAGCCGGCCAAATGTCGCTTGCTGACGTGCTCGCAATTTCGCGCGCATCGCAGAGCGTGGTGCTGCTCGGCGATCCACAACAGCTGAACCAGCCCCAACAGGGAGTCCACCCGCCCGGTGTGGATGTATCAGCCTTAGCTCATCTACTCGGCGGCCGAGCGACCATTGAACCTGACAAAGGATTATTTCTTAAGGAAACTTGGCGGTTGCATCCTGATATTTGCGCTTTCACCTCGGAGCTTTTTTATGATGGCCGGCTCACCGCTCGCCCTGAAAATCAGAATCAACGGCTGAACGCGAACGGACCTCTCGGCGGTTCGGGGCTTCGGTACATCCCCGTCCCCCACAACGGAAACCAGAGTGAGTCCCCGGAAGAGGTAGCGAAGGTCAGGGAACTCGTAAACGATTTGCTCGCCAGCGGAGCAACTTGGGTGGACAAGACAGGAGTACGGGACACCCTTAAGCTGGCAGATATTTTGGTTGTAGCTCCCTACAACGCACAAGTTGCGGCCCTTGCTAAAGCGCTCCCCGTCGGTGCCCGCATCGGCACCGTAGACAAATTTCAGGGGCAACAGGCTCCCGTGGTGATTTACTCGATGACGAC
The DNA here is from genome assembly GCA_035693545.1 of Candidatus Acidiferrum sp. Lineage (GTDB taxonomy): Bacteria > Acidobacteriota > Terriglobia > Acidiferrales > UBA7541 > Acidiferrum. The sequence continues at coordinate 5,547 of DASSGJ010000479.1, read as the reverse complement.
CTCGACTCCAGAGGACGCCCCGCGAGGCATGGAGTTTTTGTACAGCCTTAATCGGCTGAACGTCGCGGTCTCGCGAGCACAGTGTGTCGCTGCGATTGTCGCCAGCCCCGCCTTGTTTCAGGTCGAATGTAAGACTCCGCGTCAAATCCAGCTTGCCAACGCGCTGTGCCGTTATCTTGAAATGACTCGCTTGGAATAGGGGCGTTCTCTCGGCAAAACGTCCCGCCGCTCCCGTTGACACGCTATCAGCATGCGGGCTACGCTTTCGCTGGTCTGGAGCGTGCCATGAAAAACGTCTGCGCCGTTGTCCTTTTAACCGTACTCATATTCGCACCTTCCTGTTTCGCCCAAAACGAACCGCATCACCATCACGACGCCGGCGAACAGCTCGGCACCGTATCTTTCCCCGTCTCTTGCAGCCAAGCCACCCAAGCGCCGTTTGAACGCGGCATGGCCCTGCTTTATTCCTTCGAATACGAAACCGCCATCCACCAGTTCCAGGAGATCCAGAAGAAAGACCCCGCTTGCGCCATGGCCTATTGGGGTGAGGCCATGAGCCTGTATCACCAATTGTGGGATCGTCCGTCGAAAGCCGACCTGCTGCGTGGCGCGGACCTTCTGGCAAAGGCCAGCTCTCTGAAGCCACCAACCGCACGGGAACGCGATTACATCCAGGCGCTGACCGTTTTTTACACAGATACCGAAAAGATTGATCACCAAAAACGCGCCGAAGCCTACGCAAAGGCCATGGAGGGCGTCCACCAGCGCAACCCCCAGGATCGCGAAGCCGCCGTGTTGTACGCCCTCGCCCTGCTCGGCTCCGCTCCTGACCGCGATCCCAATCTCACCAACGCCAAAGCCGCCGTCGCCATTCTCAACAAACTCTACGAAGAGCAGCCCGACCATCCCGGCATCGCCCACTACATCATCCACAGCTGCGACAACCCTTCGATGGCCCGCCTCGCTCTGCCCGCCGCGCGCAAATACGCAGGCATCGCTCCTGCCTCCGCCCATGCGGTTCACATGCCCTCCCACATCTTTGCGCGCCTCGGCTTGTGGCAGGACGACATCACTTCCAATCTAGCCGCCATACAAATTGCCGACCAGATGGCCTCGATGCACATCCATGTGATGCATCACGAGATGCATTCCATGGACTTCCTCGAGTACGCCTACCTTCAGATTGGAGACGACGCGCGCGCCAAGGCCGAAGTCGACGCCTTCGCCGCACTTCCCGATTCCGGCGCAGATCTCGTATTTAAGGATTATTTCCTTCAGCGAAAAGCGATGGCTCCCGCCATGTACGCGATCGAGCGCCGTCAGTGGAAAGAAGCCCTCGCTCAGCAACCCGCGGCCAACGCCCCGCCTCACGTGCAACTTATCGCCTACTGGAGCCGCGCTGTCGCCGCCGGTCATCTTCACGATGTCGCCTCCGCGCAGGACGCCTTGAAGCACGGCAACGAGCTGATCGAAGCCACTCGCAAGGGCGACAAGCCCTACCTCGCCGATTCTCTAAAGGATACTCACGATGTAATGCAGGCATGGGCCGACTACGCTTCCGGCAAGACCGCTGAAGGTGTGGCACGCCTCCGCTCCGTGGCCGACACCGAAGATAAAGTCGGCAAGGGCGAAACGGATCTGCCGGTTCGCGAAATGCTCGCGGATATGTTGATGGATATGCAGAAGCCGCAGGAAGCCCTGGTTGAGTACGAAACTTCCCTGCGCACCGATCCGAATCGCTTCAACGGCCTCTTTGGCGCCGCGCGAGCCGCGGAGATGACTCAACAAAAAGACAAGGCGGCTGCCTACTTCGCCCAACTCCTGAAGAATTGCGACGGTTCCACGTCCGACCGTCCCGAGCTGGCGCAGGCAAAGACGCTTCTCGCCGCCGCAAAATAATCGCAGCCGTCGGGCGCTACCGTCCCTTGCCGGTCAGCTTGTTCAACTCTTGAAATGTACCGTCGTCGATCTTTAGCGCCGCCGTTGCGACGTTTTCTTCCAAATGCGCCACTTGCGAAGTGCCGGGAATCGGCAGCATCACCGGCGAACGCCGCAGCAACCACGCCAGCGCCAACTGAGAAGGCGTAATCTTCGCCTCTGCGGCAATCTTCGCCAGCTTGCTCCCGGCACCGGACAGCTGCCCCGCTCCCAGCGGAAACCAGGGAATGAATCCGATCCCTTCGCGCTCGCAATACTCCAGCACGTCCTCCGCTCCGCGATCCAGCACGCTATAGCGGTTCTGCACCGTCACAATGGGCACGCGCTTCCGAGCATCTTCGATCTGCGCGACGCTCACCTCGGAAAGCCCGATGTGCTTGATTTTTCCTTCCGCCTGCAAATCCTTGAGTGTGCCTAACTGATCTTCCGCCGGCACCTTGTCGTCAATCCGGTGCAACTGGAAAAGATCGATCCGTTCCACCCGCAACCGCCGCAGGCTCCCTTCACACGCATTTCGCAGGTACGCGGGCTTGCCGTTCGGCACCCACTGGTCCGGCCCAGGTCGCTCCAACCCGGCTTTTGTCGCAATCACCAAATCTTTCGGATACGGGTAAAGCGCCTCGGCGATAATCTCCTCGCTGACCGAAGGCCCATACGAATCCGCAGTATCAATAAAATTGACTCCCAACTCCACGGCCTTCCGCAACACGCGAATCGCTTCGGCACGATCCTTCGGCTCTCCCCAGACTCCCTTGCCCGTAATTCTCATCGCCCCGAAGCCCAGGCGGTGAACCCGAAGGTCGCCTCCAATCACAAACTCCCCGGCTTTTGCGGCCGGACGCCCCGCACTCGATTGTGCTGCGCTTGTGCTCGTCATCGTTTATTCCTTCTCTTTCTCTACAAGTCGCGGCCAGCTTCGCACGCCAATTGCAGCGTCCACATGGACCGTCGCGTTTCTTATCGCTTTCGCCAAAACTGAGGCTTACCCATTTAGATGAACCGTTCGCCCCGGTTGTTGCAGGGTTTCTGACCACAAAAAAACGGCGCCGCAATGATCACGCGGCGCCGCAGGCGTAGCTGGGTTGCAATTATTGGCAGGCTAGAGAGGGCGTCGTCAGCTTGGTCGTATCCGGATAGCTGTACGCGCCGCCAATCGCCGATGACGGCGACTCCCGCGTGAACCACGGCAGGATCGCCTCGGTCTGCGGGTGATAGGTGAATCCGCCGATCGTTACCGGGAAATCGGGATGTGCCACCACTTCCATCGGATCGCCGGTCTCGAGATTTCCCTGGCAGGAGCCCGGAATGCCTGGAAATTGCCAGGGTGGAACGAAGTTCCGGATAAACGGATCGTTCATCCATTCGGAAACCTCGTGGCTCAGAGGAAGCACGTCTGCCCATCCCGGAGGAAAAATATTTGGATCCGGCCACGCTGCATAAATATAGGTCTGAATCTGCTGGTTGCCGTTGCCATTCGTCGACCGGGTTGCACCGTGATAACCCAGCACACAGCAGTTATTCAGGCTGTGTATGTACAAAAACGTGTTGTACGTCAGCACCACGGGAAGGGTTGTCGGTGCGATGTGCAGCGAGTTGATCGCCTCATTCAACCGGTCCGAGAACCACGAGTAGCTCATCAACGCGAAAACCTTGTGCGAAACGCTCCCTATCAAAAGCACCGCCTGGTTCTGCGGCACCTGGATTACCTGCGTCGGATATACCGTCGGCGTGGAATCGAGCAGCGTATGCCAGTTCGGGCTGGCGCCGGAGACGAACGGCCAGAACTCCGCGCGCTGTACCGCGTCGCCATACTGCGTGGTGCCGCTGGTGTACGTCGCGCTCTGAAAATTCGGTGAGCCTAGCACGTTGCCCACCTTCGAGGTGCCGCTCAGCACGAACCCGTTCGCGAAAACAAAATCGAACGGAATGATCGCCACATCCACGGTTGTCGAGGAATTCGTTGCAGGATTCGTGCCTACCATTGTGTAGGGGTACGTCACGCCTTGGTAGGTAAACGAAGATGTCCAGTGCGGTACGGTCTTGGAAGTCGCCGGGACCGTCGTGACGGACAAGTCCGTCGTGAACGTCGGCGTTCCGAATTTGTCGGTCTGGGAGTCCGACTGAGCAACAGAAATTCCCGGCAACGCCAGCACCAGCGTCATCAGGAAGAGCAACACGACCAATACTTTTCTCAAGGTTGAAACTCCTTTCGATATGGGAATGCCAGGGCACGGACGGGTGTGCCTTCGAGCTCCGCGGGGGACATCGCTTCCACAGGGAGAAAGCGCGTCAGGAGCAGCGTCCGGGATGGTAACCCACCATAAGGAGTGCCGCAAGGATTACTTCCTCTAGAGCCTACGCGCTTCCAATTCATTCCCTGCTTTCCGTAATCCGCCTTCTGCTTCACCCTTTTTGCGTGGGAAGCCCCGCTCCGATCCAGCCTTTCCAGCCGCCGTCCATTGATTCCACGTTGCTGTAACCCATCTTCTGGAGATTATCCGCGGCCAGCGCCGAGCGAAATCCTCCCCCGCAATAGAGAATCATCTTCGCGCCCGGGTCCGGGACGCGCTGCTCAACATCCCGCTCGATAATTCCCTTGCCCAGGTGAATCGCACCCGGCAGGTGCCCCTGCGCCCACTCGCTTTCTTCCCGCACATCCACCAGTACGAACTTCTCTCCCGCGTCCATGCGGCGCTTCACGTCCGCCACGTTCGTCTCTTTGACGCGTTTTTTCGCGTCATTCACCAGCGCAAGGAATTTTGCGGCGTGTGCCATCGGAGCCTCTCTTTCCGTTTGGAATTGTGAATTCCATCATAACGCCCCACTACCAAATAGAAAGGGCGCCGCGCAGCATTGCGGACGCCCGTTTAACTCAAATCATTTCTTGTCGCTGTGGCTAAGGCTTGGCCGCCGCATCTTTCTTCGCAAAGGCCCGCACCACGTTCACCAGGTTCCAACGCACTTCTTCCTTCGTTCGATCCCCTTCGCCGCCCGTCATCTTTCCCCGGCCATTCGTGATGATGTAAAACAATTCGCCGTCGGTCATTTTCGCCAATGAGTTCGGATCTCGCCAATCTTTCAACTGCAACTTCATGTCGGCCGCCAGATCGCCTTTCCCATCTCCGTCTTTTCCGTGGCACATCGCGCAATGGTATCCAAATAATTTTCTGGCTTCCGCCATGCCCTCCGGAGCTGGCTTCACCGGATTCTTCTTTGCTGCGTCTTCGGCCGGGATCGGCGCTTCGGCCGCAGGCGGATCCTGGCTTCTCACCGCTTTCGGCCGCGCAAATCCTGTTGTAAATCCTCCGGCCAGCCCCAGAAACAACACACCCGCGCTGAATATCGTTATTCGACTCATGGAGTCCCCCTGATTTCGAGAAGGTTGAGGAGCGAGATCAACACTATCTAGGGCGATTCTACGCCCAGCTTCTTTTAAAGGGGAGTTTTTCTGCCGCAGATGTGGCTTCCCTGCTATTCCGTTTGCTGTGTTGCTTGGTTCAAAACCTCACCACCGTTACCCGGCAAGATTTTTCGGTCGGCTATTTTTTCCGTCGGCGCTTTGCATCCTTGTTCCGGTTCTTGCCCCCGGCGTCCTGCCGTAAACCGGCT
>DASSGJ010000478.1:0-15396 GCA_035693545.1 Candidatus Acidiferrum sp. | reverse complement strand
GGATTGTTCCGGGGTGGTGGGCTTGGCGCAAGAGGAGAGTATGCAGCGCGTAGCACAGAGGGGAGCCGCGAGAAGGCATAGCACCACAAGCGTGGAACCGAGCCGCGCGAGGATGCGGTGTCTGAAGGCGCTCATAAGCTTATTGTACCCGGAGTGCGGAGAACGGGAGTTATTTTTTGGAACAGGCCGTTTAGGGTTCGTTCTAAAGGTCGGAGAAGGTTTTGAATTCAAGGTTCTTCGAAGACCCTCGTCAGATGCCCTCAGAATGACAACTCCGCGTTTCCTCGCTAGCCGTGGGAGCCGGAGTCGGCGGAGACTTTGCCGGCGAAAGAGCGGTAGATGTGGGTGAAGTAGAAGGCGGCGAGGGCCATGCCGATGAGCCACCAGGCGAGGCCGACTTTCAGGCCGTAGTCCGGGGCTTTGGCGTTGTGCACGGTGAGCGCGTAGATAGGATTGCGCGCGGGCAGGACCATGGGATAGACGCCGAAAACCACGCTGGTCAACATGCCGAGCAGATAGGCGCAGGAAGAAAGGAAAGCGTTGCGTTCGTTTTTGCGGCGGAGTTCGAATTGGATGCCGGCGAGCCCCGCGACAGCAAGGAGAGGAAGAATGTAGCCGAGCGGCCAGGTTTTGAAATTCTCGGAGACTTGCGGTTGGATGCTGAAGGTGATGGCTGTGACTAGCGCGGTGAGAACGAGGACTCCCCACCAGCACCAACCGGCGACGCGAGCCGCGCGCTGATTGAGCGCGCCTTCGGTTTTCCACTGAAGCCAAAGAGAGCCGTGCATCATCAGGACGAGCAGCGCCTGGACGCCGACGAGAATGGTGTACCAATCAAGGATGCCGGTCTGCTCGCCGAGGCGGAAGTTGGTCCAGAGAGGTTCGAAGAAGTAACCGGACTGGTCGAGCGGAACGCCACGAACGACGTTGGCGAGGGCCGCGCCGAAGAAAATTGCGAGCAACAAACTGGAGATAGAGAAAAAGAAGTCCCAGAAGGGAATCCAGATGGGACTTTTGATGTGGTTGCGGAATTCGATGGAAGTGCCGCGGAGAATGAGCAGCCAAAGCACCATCATGAGCGGAAGATAAAAGCCGCTGAAACCGCTGGCGTAGAGCGCAGGAAAGGCGAAGTAAAGCGTGCCGCCGGCGGCGAGGAGCCACACTTCGTTGCCGTCCCAGACAGGGCCGATGCTGGCGATGACCTGGCGACGTTCCTCTTCCGTTTTTGCGACGAGGAAATGTACGGCGCCGGCGCCCAGATCGAAGCCGTCAAACAAAACATAGAGAGCGACCATTACCGCGACGAGGCAGAACCAGAGAGTTTCCACGGCGCGCTCCTTATGCCGCCACCGAGGGGTCCAACGCTTCCCCCCGGGGTCTTGCTTCGGGCTCGGGCCCGATTTCGATTTCACGATAGATAAGGAAAAGCCAAAGCATGGCAAGCACCGTGTATAGGCCCATGAACCCGATGAGCGTGAACCAGGCGTTTCCAGCGACGACACGCGGCGAGAATCCGTGAGCGGTGCGCATGAGGCCGTAGATGAGCCAGGGTTGGCGGCCGAGTTCGGCGGTCAGCCAACCGGCAGTGTTCGCGATGTATGGGAGCGGAACGCTGAGCATGAGGATCCAGAGCATCCAGCGGGCTTCGAAGAGCTTTTTGCGCCAGAGAAGAAAAGCGGAGACGACCATGATGGCGATGAAGATTGTGCCCAGGCCGACCATGACGTGATAGCTGAAGTAAAGAAGCTCAATTTTGTCGGGCCATTGATCCTCGGGGAAGTCGTTGAGTCCCTGGACATGAGCGTTCCAGTGCTTGTAGGTGAGGAAGCTGAGCATATTGGGAATGATGAGAGGGTTGTCGAGGGTGCGTTTGGCGACGTCGGGCTGGCCGAGTATGGCGAGCGGCGCGCCGTCTTGAGAATCGAAGAGGCCTTCCATTGCGGCGAGCGTCGTGGGCTGATACTGCGTGATCAGCTTGCCTTGCATGTCGCCGGAGGGAGCGAGTTGCAGCAGAGCGGCAATCGCGCCGACGAGGACGCCAATTTTCAGAAAAGTGCGGCCGTAAAAAGGATCGCGATGCGATAACACATAAAAAGCCCCAACGGCCGCCATGACGAAGCAGCCGGTTTGCACTGCGCCAAGCATGGTGTGCGCGTATTGCCAGAGTGCCCAGGGGTTAAGCAGGAGGCCCCAGAAGCTGGTGAGCTCGATTTGGTGGTGAGCACCGAGTTGATAGCCGGTGGGGTGCTGCATCCAGGCGTCCGTGGCGACGATGAAATAACCGCTCAGCCACGAGCCGAGGAATACCAAGAAGGCGGCCCACCAGTGGCCGACACGGCCGAGTTTTTTTTCACCGTAGAGGAACAGGCCGAGAAAAGTGGATTCCAGGAAGAAGGAGAAGAGGCCTTCCATGGCGAGAGTCTGGCCAATGACACCGCCGGCGGCTTTGGAGAATTCGGCCCAGTTGGTGCCGAACTGAAATTCCATGGGGATGCCAGTGACCACGCCGAGGGCAAAGTTGATGCCGAAGATTTTGGCCCAGAAACGAGCGGCGCGGGAGAAGTGTTCATCGTTGGTGCGGAGGGCAATGGATTTGAGAATGACGATGAGCAGCGCGAGGCCCATGGTCAACTGCGGGAACAAATAGTGGAATGTGACGGTGAAGGCGAAGTGAAGACGATGGACGTCCAACGCGGAACCCACGGAACACCTCTCAAAGTAAAGTGTCAGGGGCCTGTGGCGAGTGTGACTTGGGAGGCGCCAGAGGAGCGAACGACCGCAGACAGTGTGACAGATTTTCGCCGGCGAGGAAATGCCTAAGGGGGCAGGCGGCCATGGGAGGGGTTAGCCGTTGACTCCGGGGATTGGCGGAAATAGTATCAGGCAGCGAAAAACGGCGGCCATTTCCGGGCGGAGGAAAGGGGCTGTTGAACAAACGATTCCCCGAGTGGAGTAACCCGCAAAACCGATCCGGAAGCTGAGGAGTGTCCCATGATTCTGGAAGTGCAGAAGAAACAGGCGACCCCAGAGATCGTTGTGCTGGAATTGCGCGGGCGATTGTTGATGGGGAACGACAGCCGGCAGGTGGAGTGGTCGATTGCCGAGGCGATGAAGGAAGGCGCAAAAAGAGTGGTAATGGATTTACGGGAATTGGATGCGATTGACAGCACCGGGGTGGGGATCCTGGTGATGTGCAACGCCAAGCTGCAGAAAGCCGGGGGAGTGATGCGAATCGTGTCCAGTGATGGGATTGTGGAAAGCACGCTGCAGATGACCCATGTGGACAGGATTGTGAAATTCTTCGAAACGGTGGAGGCGGCGAGCGAGAAGTTCGAGGTTGCGTGAGAGCGGGTGAGGAGTACGCGGTTGCAAAGCCTATTGAAATGAGGCGACGGCGGCGGCCTCATCCTCATACGTGGTGAAGAGGTTCAACAAGCCCACCATCTTCAAGGTCTGCAAAGTAAATTTGGAGGGTTTCAAGAGCCGGATGGCGCCGCCGGCCTGCTTGGCCGCGGTGAGATGGCGGACCAGCATGCCGATGCCGCTGGAATCTATGGTGGGGACTGCTTCGAGGTCGAGGACAATCTTGGAATTTCCCTGGCCGAGAAGTTCGATGAGGGTGGCGTTGAAGCGATCGAGAGCCGGGCCCATGCTGAGGCGTCCGGCAAGTTTTACAACTTTGACTCCGTCCACTGTTTTCGTATCAATGTCCAACGTCATCACCCCCTCGGAACTCCGTCTTTGGCCGCGTCGGGCTGATTGACACTCCAGTATCGCTTTGTTAGAGTGCGCGGACAACTTAGATAATCTTGCGACAAAAAGCAAGAAACGCAGTGGACAGGTGAGGTTCCCCGCGAACCTGTCACCAGACGGAAGGTCGGGCATTGGCCAGCCAGGAACAAGAATCCGTTCTTGATCTATTACCTCTCTCACTTAATTTGCTCGCGGAGCAGGAGGTCGCGCCTCGCGCGAAGGTGTTTGCGCGGTTCGTCTCGGAATTGATCGCCGACGCCGCGGTCAGCGTGTATACGCTGGCAACCATCGGTGAGAAAACCGTATGGGTTCCGCGGGCAACGGTAGGCGAGGCGAAGTTGCACGATGAAGAGATTCCCGCGGAGTCCGGTTTGCTTGGGGTGGTTTTTAGCGGGAGCGAGGCGATTAACCGGACCGCGGCGGAGATCAAGCGCGAAGATTATCCGCATATAGATATTCGCAAATCACTGCTGTCTCTGACTTACCTTCCGCTGATTCACAATGAAACCCTGACCGGTGCCCTGGAGATCCTGGCATTCGAGGAGGAAATCTCCGAAGACGCCGTGCAGGCGTTGTTACCGGCGGCGGAGGTGGCCGCTGCGGCGATTGCCACTGCGGGCGCCTATGAGGAAGAGCGCCACGGGACCATGACATCAATCACGCGATTGACGCAGCTTTACGACCTGGAAAAGGTTTTTTCGTCGACGCTGGAAATGGACGAGCTGCTGCCGCTGATCGGAACGAAGATCTCGGAGATTCTGGAATGCCAGGCGGTGAACATCTGGTTGTTGCTGCCGGACGAAGCCGTGGAGTTGATGCATCAGGCCGGGGAAGACGCGACGACTTTCAAAGGGCAAAAACTGAAAGCCAACGAAGGTGTGGCGGGAACAATCTCCGATAATGGCGAACCGATCTGCATCAGCGATGCGAGCGATGCGAGCGATGAGCGGTTGGTGCAGCGGAATAAGGACGCTGGGGCCGCGAGAGTTTTTTCCCTGGCAGCCTCGGCGATTCTGGATAAGTCCGCGCTGGTCGGAGTGGTGGAAGCCGTCAACAAACTGGACGGGACTCCTTTTGATGACGACGACCTGTTTACGCTGAGCAATCTGGCGGCGACGGCGGCGACGGCACTGCATAACGCGAGCCTGCTGCTGGCCGAGCGCAAGGTAGAGGTGCTGGAGACGCTGAACAAAGTCAGCCACGAAATTACGTCAACCCTGAACCTGGAGCGGATGCTGCAGACGATCGTGAACGCGCCCCAGGCGGTGATTCCGTACCAGCGAGCGGCGATCGTGCTGGAGCAGGGCGGACGATTCAAGTTGAGCGCGGTGACTGGTTTGACTCAGGTCCAGGCCGATCATCCCGATATCGCGCCGTTGAATGGGATTCTTCAATGGGCATCGCTTTCCGAGGAAGTAATTCACGTGCGTCAGCACGGGGAAGAGATTGACGCGGAGCGTGAAGAGACGAAAGCGAAATTCAAGAAGTACTTTGAGGAATCGGGGGTGCGTGGGTTCTATGCGCGGCCGTTGAATGACGACACGGGGCGCGTGGGAATGCTGGCGATGGAGAGTCACGATCCAGATTTTCTGGGTCCGGCGCACCTGGAGATTGTAGAGGTGCTGGCGGGACAAGCGACGGTGGCATTGCGCAACGCGCAGATGTACAAGGAAGTGCCGTTTATTTCCGTGCTGGAACCCGTTCTGGTGCGGAAGCGGAAGTTCATGGCGATGCAGAAACGGAAGAGGGTAGCGGTCCTCACTTTGGCCGCGATCGGCTTGCTGTTTCTGGTCGCGTGCCCGCTGCCGCTGCGGGTGGATGGTGATGCTGTAGTGGCTCCAGGAAAACGGGCGCTGGTACAGCCGGAAGTTGAGGGAGTGATCGGAAAAGTGTTTGTGCGCGAAGGTGAGCACGTTCAACGAGGGCAGGTGCTGGCGGAAATGGAAGGATGGAGCTTCCGCTCGGGGCTGGCAGCATCACAGTCGAAATACGAAACGTCGATGTTGGAAATGAACAAGGCGCTGGCGGCGAATGATGGAACGGAAGCCGGAGTACGCCGCGTACAGGCCGATTATTGGAAGGCAGAAGTGGAACGGGCCAAGCAGTTGGTCGAGCGAACGGAATTGCGATCACCGATTGAAGGGGTGGTCGCAACACCCCACGTAGAAGACTTCGCCGGACGAAAGCTGGAGCCAGGAGATTCGTTCGCCGAAGTCGTGGACACTTCACAGGCCGTGGTGGATGTGGCAGTGGACGACACCGACGCTGGACTGTTAAAGGCGGGGCAGAGGGCGGTAGTGAAGTTGAACAGCTATCCGACCAGGACATTTCGCGGAGAGGTGGAGATCGTAAGTCCGCGCGCCGGACTGGTGCGGGAGACACCGGTGTTTTACGCGCGCGTGGCGGTGGCGAATGCCACGGGGCTCTTGCGTTCGGGAATGGAAGGAAGAGGGAAGGTTCGCGTGGGTTGGTATCCCTCGGGATACGTGTTGTTCCGCAATTTGTTTTTGTGGGCCTACGCGAAAATCTGGTATTTGTTGGGGTGGTAGGAGCACGGAGAAGGCATGCGAAAAGAGTGGATTTGGATCGGGTTGAGCGCAGCGCTCGTGGTGGGCGGCTGTGCCGACGAGAAATCACCGGTCGTAGGCGTTACCAATGCGGCGGCTCCGCCGTCGGCGGTGCCGGCGCAACCGAAGCCGGCGGCTCCTGCGGACAACGAGACCACGGACCGGGGGGTGACAGTTTCGGGGCCGATCATCGTGGAGCATCAAGTGGAAATGACGGCGCAGAGGGATGGCGTGGTCAAGAAGATTTATGCGGACGCCCCGGCGTGGGTGAAAGCCGGGACCCTGTTGGCGGATCTGGATGGAAGGCAGATTGAGGCGAACCTGGCGGCGGCGCAGGCGAAGACGCGAAGCATCGAGGCGGACCTGAAGAACTGGGAAGCGGAAGCGGAGGTGCTTAAAGCCGATTACGCGCGACAGAAAAATCTGTTTGCGCTGGGTCTGACTTCCCAGGAGCAGTTGGAGCACGCCAAATACAAGGCAGAATCTGACCAGTGGGACATTAAGAGGGTGACGGAAACGCTGAATACGGCGAAAGAGGAAGAGCACTCGCTGGAGCTGGAACTGGAGAAGACGAAAATCAAGGCGCCCTTTGATGGATTGATCGCGCGGCGGTATGTGCGCGAAGGGCAAAGCGTGGCGAAAAATGAGCGCTTGTTCTGGGTGACCGCGGAAGCCCCACTGATGATGAGGTTCACTCTGCCAGAAAAGTTTTTTGGAAAGATGGACAAAGGCCAGCAGTTGGAAGTCACCTGCGCGGATGCACCTGGGGAAAAGCATACGGCGAGAGTGAAACAGGTGAGCCCGGTGGTGGATCCCTCAAGCGGCACATTTGAAGTGCTGGCCGAGTTTACGGGGGCCCGGGGATCGCTGCGTCCCGGCATGACCGCGACCGCGCACCTGCAGCCCATCCGCTGAAAAATCCATGAACCTGACGCGCGTCCTGAATAGCGCCCTGCCGGATATTCCCGCGCGAAAGCTCGCGGAGAGCACCCCGCGCCTGGATCCAGGAATATCGTTTCGGGAACATATTGAAGATGGAAGGCCCGTGGTGCGTATCTATGTGCCATGTGTCGGCGGAATGTTCACATTTGAAAAGAATGAATGGGAACTTACGCAACTTTTTGACGGGAAGAGAAGCTTCGAAGAGATCGCGGAGCTCTACTCACAGCAACATGGCGTCCAATACGATGTAGACTCCGTTCGAGATTTCGCGGCCAGCCTGGAAGCGAACGACTTCTGGTACAGAACCCCGCAGGAACAAAACATTCAGCTGATGCAGTTGAGCCGGGAAGAGCGGCTTAAGAAGCTCAAGAAGAAAGATATCTGGACCGATCTTTCGGACGTGGATTTCCCCGCGTTCAACCCGGATCGATTTGTCACCTGGCTCCATGACAAGACGCGGTTCATCTATACGCCGTGGTTCACGATAGTCAGTTTAGTTGCGTTGTCCTTCAGCGGGGCCATCACGATTGCGCACTGGTCCCAGATTTGGCAGGATTCCCTGGATTTTTTCCTCTGGAAAAGGACGTGGACGGATATCCTCTACCTGTACACGGTGGGGATGGCGATCGTGGCTCTGCACGAGCTCGCCCACGCCCATGCCTGCAAGCATTGCGGGGCTCGCGTACCGGCCATGGGCTTCGCGTTGGTCTACCTTCTGCCGGCGTTCTATACCGATACGACGGAAGGATTCGTCAAAGGCACGCTTTTCCAGCGGCTGACCATTTCCTTTGCCGGCGTGTGGTCCGAAATGCTGTTGTACGCCATTGCGACGCCCATCTGGTGGGGAACAACGCCGGGAACAGCGGTGCACAATGCCGCCTATTTCGTCATGATTCTTTGCGGTTTTATGAACGTGATCGTGAACTGGAATCCGTTAATCAGGCTCGACGGATATTTCATGTTGTGCGACCTCGTGGGAATCAGCAATTTGAAGGAGGATTCCACCGCATACACGTCCGCATGGGTGAAGAAGCACATCTGGCGCCTGCCAGTGGAAGTGCCTTATGTACCCAGGCACAGGAGACTCCCCTATGCCGTTTACGCGCTGGTCTCCGGCGCGTACAGCTACATGGTGCTTTATATAATCGCGAGCTTTACTGGGAACATCGTCCGCAGCTTCAGCCCGGAATGGGGATTCATTCCGGAGCTAGGGGTCGCGGCATTGATCTTTCGATCGAGAATACGCCTATTGGTGAACTTTATGAATTTTCTATACCTGGACAAGAAAGACCGTATTCAAGCGTGGTTCACTCCGCAACACACGGGAATGACCGCAGCAGTGCTTGCGATTCTATTGGCCATCCCCTTTTGGAAGGAGTCAGTCCCCGGCCGATTTGTGCTGGAGCCGCTGGAACTGGCGGTGGTTCGCGCCCATGTACCGGGCAAGGTCTCGGGCGTTTACGTAAGAGAGGGGGAAACCGTCTCGCAAGGTGTCCCCGTGGCCACGTTGAGCAACTTAGCATTGCAGTCAAATCTCGATGATGCCCGGACCAAATTACTTCTGGCGTCGGCTGAAGCCAGGGATGCCGAGACCCATTATAAAGGCTATGGGAACGCGCTCATGGAAAAGGAGCGCACCCAAAAGCACTACGGACAGCTTTCGGAAATGAATACAGATCTCGAATTGAAGGCTCCCATCGGGGGGACGGTTCTCACGCCAAGAGTTCAGGACCAGCTGGGTGCGTATTTGACGGCGGGAAAGGAGCTGCTGGAAATCGCCGACTTGAGCCAGATGAGAGCGAGAATTTACACGTTGGAATATGACTTGGACAAGATCAGGGGGAGCCAGACCGCCAAACTGCAACTGGATGGAATGTTGCGGCGAAGAGACGGGCAAGTGGCGCTCATTTCTGCCCGCCCCGTTGAGCCCCCGCCCTGGGCAGCGGAAGAGGCTGGGAAGGAAGCCAAATCCGTTGGGCTGCAGAACTATTATTTTGTGGACATCGTCGTGAAGAATCCGAGCGGTGAATTGAAACCGGGAATGACGGGGATCGCCCGAGTGTATGGAAAGCGTAGGAGCATCGGAGGGATGGCGCTGGAGGTAATCAAGAACTTCTGGGGCCGCAAGCTCTGGTAAGAAAAAAACTTGACTGAAACAAAAGAAGGCTGCCGAGAGGCAGCCTTCTGAAGTTCAGTTGGAGCGCAAGAGGAAGATTATGCGCGAACAACCTTAACAGACATCTTGGAGAGGGCTCTCTTGGCCACAGTCTTATGCATCTTGTGGGCCTTCACAATGCCCTTCTTGGCGATGGCTTTGCTCATCTTGTGGGTAACTTCGACTGAGGGCGTGGAACTCGCTACGTTGGCCTTCTTGGTGGTCTTGAGGGTGCTGATCAAGCTCTTCTTCTCGATAGACATGGCTGGGAAGCTCCTTAAATTTTTTATTTTGTCCCGCAGACGCTGAACCATAGTGCAGGTAGCTGGCCAAAGTTGCAGGCAGGCGGCTGAAGGGCCAGCCTCGCTCAAAAGAAAGGACTTAGTACGAAAGTACTGCCGATTGGATTGGGCCGACCGGTGAGAAATTCTCCTGATGGTTAAAAATTAACCGCTCACAGGTTAAAAATTGACCATTTAATCGAGGCGGTGCTTGCGGCAGAGGTACTTCATGCGCTGCGGGTCCACCTGCAGAAGTTGCGCCGCGGCGGTTTTCTTCCCGCCGGTGCGGCGGAGGGCAGCATTCAGGTAGGCGACTTCAATTTTTTCCATTTCGGCATCGAAATCGACGCCTTGCTCCGGAATCAGGATAGCTTCCTGTCCACTGGCGCTGTGATGGAGCAGGTGCTGCGGCAGGTGTTCCGGAGTGATGACATGGCCCGGCACCATGACCACCAGCCTCTGGACGACATTTTCAAGTTCGCGAACATTGCCGGGCCAGGTGTAATCCTCCAGGATTTCGAGGACTTCGGGCTGCAAAGTCTTGAGCGGCTTCTTGGCCGCGGCACAGTAGACGCGCAGGAAATGATCCACGAGAAGAGGGATGTCGCCGTCGCGGTCCCGCAGCGGCGGGATGATGATCGGGACGACGTTGATGCGAAAGTAGAGGTCTTCGCGGAAGCGGCCCTTG
The DNA here is from genome assembly GCA_035693545.1 of Candidatus Acidiferrum sp. Classification (GTDB taxonomy): domain Bacteria; phylum Acidobacteriota; class Terriglobia; order Acidiferrales; family UBA7541; genus Acidiferrum. The sequence continues at coordinate 5,010 of DASSGJ010000478.1, read as the reverse complement.
CGGACGGCATCTTCCAGGTCTTCGTTGGTGGCAGTGATCAGGCGAAAATCGATTTTCCGGGTGGCCCGGCTGCCCAACCGCTGCACCGAGCGTTCCTGAAGAACCCGCAAGAGTTTGCTCTGCAGGTTGGGATTGAGCGTGGTGATTTCGTCGAGAAACAGGGTGCCGGTATGTGCCGATTCGACCATACCGGGCTTGGCGGAATCTGCGCCGGTGAAGGCGCCCTTTTCGTAACCGAAAAGCTCGGACTCCATCAGCGTTTCGGGGAGAGCCGAGCAGTTGAGGCAGACGAAAGGGCGGTCTGTGCGATCGCCACATTGGACAATCGCCTGGGCGACGAGTTCCTTGCCCACGCCACTCTCGCCGCGAAGAACCACGGAGGCGCCGGTGCCGGCAACGGCTTCGATGGACTGATACACCTTTTGCATTGCGGCGCTGCCGCCGACCAGGCCGTGAAACGCGGCTTTGCTTTCGACCTGCTGCAGGAGGCGGCGGCCTTCGAGTTCCAGGGCGCGCTTTTCGATGGCCCGGGAGAGGACGATCTGCAGCTCAGCGTAATTCAGGGGATAGAGGAAAAATTCATCGGCGCCGGCCTGGCTGGCTTTGAGAGGGATGGTGCGGTTGTTGGTCTGGGTGAAAGCAACGATGACGACATCGTCGCGGATTTTGTGAATCTCGGAGAGGACATCGAGACCGTCGGAGGGGCCGTCACCGATGCAGTCGAGATTGAAGAGGATGGCGTGGAGATCGGCGAGTTCGAGGACCGATTTGATTTCGTCAACGCTGGAGGCGAGAGTGGTGCGAAACTGCGCACCGAGGTGCCTGCGGACTTCGGGGAACAACTCGCTGTCGTCCGTGATAACGGCGAGAGCATAACGTTCCGGGCTGGGCGCTGGTTCGGGCAATCGACTGGGTTCCGTAGTTGAGTCAGGATTATAGGCGAGCAAGGCCGAACGAAAAAGATCAAAGTTAGCCGCGTTCAAAAGAAAAGCCCCACCCATGAGGTGGGGCTTGTTGTTTACCCGGAATACGTTCGATGTACAGCTAGAACTGGAAGCGCAGGCCAAACTGCATGATGCGCGGGGCATGGGCGCTGTCAAGAATTAGGAATCCGGTAGAGGTGCAGGATGGATCCCCCGCACTGTTGTTCGGTCCTCCGACGCAAGTCATGGGGGTGGTGGCGCCGCCCGCGAAGGCATTTGCATTTCCGCTGATGGCATTCAACTGGGTGTGATTGAAAACGTTGAAATTTTCCCACCGGAATTCGAAAGCGTAACGTTCCTTGAACGCGAAACGCTTGAAAAGGCCGAAATCGAAATTAAGCCGGCCGGGAAGAGTAAGGTTGTTGCGGGATACGGTGCCGAAGGTGAGACCAGTGGGAAGAGTGAAAGCGGCAGGATTGTAGTTGAGCACGCCGAAGACTTGCTGGTTGGCGAGTTCATCCCGCTGCGCCTGTGTGACCGCATGCGGGTCGCCGACAAGGAGTGGGAAGGACGCGATGGTACCGCCGCTGACGCCGTTGGCTACGCCCGCGTTGTCGCTATAAGTGGTGCCGTTTGTAACCGTAAACGGCGAGCCGGAGAGAGCAGTAGTGATTCCGGAAATCTGCCAGCCGCCGAGAAGCGTATGCGCCGGTCCGGCAGCTTTGAAGAACGGAAATGCATAGACGTAACTGAGGGTGAAGGCGTGCCGGACATCAAAGTTGGAGGTTCCTCGCGCCTGATTCGGGTTGGTGGAATCCACGAAGAGAGCGTCATAGCGGTCGGAGGAATTGTCGATGGAGTGGCTGAAGGTGTAACTTGCGCTGAGGGTAAGATCTCCTAGGGTACGCCGCAGCGAGATCTGCAGCGAGTTGTAGATGGAGTTGGCCGAGTTGTCGATGCGGGTGATGGTGCCGTAACCCTGGTATTTGCGGTAGTAGCTGGAGGCACTGCCGTTGCTGCCACATGCCACGAACAGGTTTTGCAAAACGTGAGTGTCCGTTACGCCGACAGGGGCCGTGCCCAAGGTGCCTTGAACGGCGGCGGAAACTGGCTGGCCGTTGGCGTCAAATGTGATGCTCCCGCAATCGTTGGCCGTGATTGCGCCGAGATTGTTGACCACATAGGGATTGACGCTGGCCGGAATCGGAGTGAGTTGGTTCAGGTCGTACTGGCGCGTGAGATGCGTTCCCTTGCTGCCGACATAAGCGACGGAGAGCAATACGTTCTTGGGGAACTCGTGCTCGACGCCAAGGTTCCATTGCTGCATGTAGGGCCACTGAACCTTGTCCGGAATCGAGATGGCACCGAGTGGGCTTGACAAATTGTCACCGGAAGTAGACCCCACACTCGCGTAGCTGGCTGCTGATCCGATGCTGCCGTTGACAGCCAGCGGAGATGCGCTGAACTGCAAGGCTTCGGCGTTGGCTTCGTTGCCGTTCATGTGTTCGAAGAAAATACCGTAGCCGCCGCGGATAGCCCACTTTGCATCGCCGAAAGGATCGTAAGCAAACCCGATGCGGGGACCCGGATTGACCCACTTGTTCTTCATACAACCCGTGGTACCGCCCGTGACGCCGGGGACGGTAGGATGCGATTCGCCGCATTGGACCAGTCCATTAAAGAGGAATTGGCCGGGGCCGATGTTGAGGAAGCCACCATTTGGATCGCTAAGGGGGAAAAGGGAAGGCGCGGCATTCGAGTTGTATGCCAGGGGGGAGAAGCCGAATTCCTGCTTGTTCTTCTCCTGGTAACGGCCGTAAATGCTCCAGCGCAGGCCAAGGTTGAGGGTAAGTTTCTTGGTGACGCGCCAATCATCCTGGAAGAAAGGCTCGAGGATTTTGTAGCGATCGTAATAGTAGAGGTTCTTCTGATCCTGCGCGTAGCCACCGACCGAGCCAACGAGCAAATCCGCGAATGGATTGCCCGTGCTGAACTGACTGGAGGGGGAAAAGGTGAGCTGTCCCTGAACGTCGAGGGAAGATTCCTGGTTTTTCTGGGCCGCGACAAAGTAACCGCCGAAGAAGAGCGTGTGTTTGCCGATGATTTTCGTGATGATGTCGCGATAGGAGTAAGTGGGGTTGGCGTTCTTCCAGGGGAAATAACCCGTGTCGACGTCGAAACCGGCGCCCAGCGCCACACCATTGCTGGTGGCACCGACCGAGAAGGCCGGAATTTTGTTGCCGAGGCCATTGGAGAAGAGCGGTGCCAGGTCGATACCACCCTGAGGAATATTCACGCCGCTGTTGGTGCTGCTCAGAAAAATGTGGTCATCGGTGTAGCTTGCGACGAATTCGTTCATTAGGGACGGACTGAAGTTGGAGGTGAGTTTTGCCACAAAACTGGTGGTCGGGCCGGCGAAATTGGTGTTGGTGTTATCAAAAGTGTTGTTGTACTGGCCCCAGAGTGGCCCCTGGTTGATGGTGCCCCAGGTGTCGTGAATATAGCGGAAGGTGAGACGCTGGTTGTCCGTCAAATTATGGTCGATGCGGATCAGTTCCTCGCGCCAGTGGGTGGGATAACTGGGGTTGGCGACGTAAGAAGGAAGCGGATTTCCGGCAGCCTGGCCGGTGACGTAGCTGCCATTGACGCCGGAGAGGTTGTTGGCCCTAGGTATCAAGCTGAGGAGGGCCGAAGCAGTGGAAGAGTATGGCGTGGGAATGGTGTTGTTTGCGAAGGGAGTACCAGGCGAGCCGGGCTGCGAAGGGCAATCCGGAAAAGCGGTGGGATCAAAGGTCGAGTTGGCAACGTAGGCCGGGCAGACGTCGTTGAAATCGCCGCCGCGCTCGGCGTCGGAAGGCACAACCTGGCTGATGGTGTTGCCCGGCTGAATTTCACGGCGCCATTCCTGGGACCAGAAGAAGAAAGTTTTCTTTTTGTCGTTGTTGTATAGATGCGGAATAAAGACTGGGCCACCGACGGTGTACCCCCAATCATGCTTCTTGTAGCTGGGGCGGAGAACGCCCTGGCCGTTGTTCTGCCAGGAATTGGCATTGAAGAAATCATTGCGGCCGTAATAGAAAGCGCTGCCGTGGATTTGATTTGTGCCGGATTTGGTTTCGACTTCGACGGTACCGGAGCCGTTCTTGCCGTACTGAGCCCCGTAGTTGGAGGTGAGGACCTTGAATTCGGCGATGGCTTCGAGGTTGGGATAAACGTTCAAGCTGGAGTTGGAACCGTTGTCCATGTTGTCGCCGCCGTCGATTTCCCAGTTATTGTATTCGGTGCGGCCGCCGTTGATGCTGTAGAGAGTGTTGCCTGCAATGCCGACGGTTCCTTCTTCCTGCCCGGTTTGATTGACCACACCAGGAACCAGCGTAACGAGTTGCGTGAAGTTGCGGCCGTTGAGTTCGAGTTGCTGTACCTGCTTGCCGGTGATCGTGCTGCCGATTTCGGAGGACTGAGTATCCACTTGCGCGACGTTCTCGCCGGAGACAAGGACTTCTTCCGTGATCGCGCCGACCGTAAGAGCGACATCAAGACGGGCTTTCTGCGCGACGTCGAGGACAACGCCCTTGGCTTCAAATTTTTGGAAACCTTTCGCGGTGACCATGACGTTGTAGGTTCCGGAAGGCAAAGCGGACGCGACGTAGACGCCATCGCCGTTGGTTTCCGTGGTGCGCGTCAGGTTGCCCCCCGTGCTGGTAATGACGACTTTGGCGCCGACGACTGCGGCGCCGGATCTGTCCGTCACCGTGCCGCTGATCAGACCGTTCGTTTGCGCGACGGACAGGGCGGGGAGAAGCAGGAGGGCCAGCAAGGCGAGCCCAGCCAGAAGAGAGGGGAAATGACAAAACTTTGAATTCAGACGGTGGCTCTTCACGATGAGACCTCCACAGGTTTGAAAATTCGAAATTTGAGAAAAGAGAGGGGGGCTGAACACACGTTTACCGGCGCGGGACGACGGCGCGCGGAGCGGAATACGACCACTCTTCAAAAACTCCCCCGGTCCTCGACTCGACCGCAAAGCACCCGCAAATAAGCTATTAAATCGGATTAATAAAGGAAGTAAGTGCGCGTGTCAAGAGTA
>DASSGJ010000477.1:0-6532 GCA_035693545.1 Candidatus Acidiferrum sp. | reverse complement strand
GTTGCCGGGCGAAGGGATTGGACCTGAAGTGTCTGCCGCGACCCAGCGCGTGCTGGATGCCTCCGGCGTGAAGATTGAGTGGGAAACTCTGGGCGCGCGCGCGGAAAATACGGACAAAAAGACCATTGGCGCGGAGGTGCTCAACGCCGCGGCCATTGAGTCCGTGCGGCGGAATAAGGTCGCTTTAAAGGGGCCAATGGCTACGGCGATTGCGGGCGGCGCGCGCAGCGTGAACGTGGCGCTGCGAAAGAGCCTGGAACTGTATGCGAACCTGCGGCCGGTGAAGAATCTGCCGGGGGTGAAGTCGCACTTCGAGGGCGTGGACGTGGTGATCGTGCGCGAGAATACCGAAGACTTGTATTCGGGGCTGGAGCACGAAGTGGTGCCGGGCGTGGTGGAAAGCCTGAAGATTATTACGGAGAAGGCTTCGACACGAATTGCCAAGTTCGCATTTGAGTACGCGCGTAAAATGGGCCGGAAGAAAATCCACGCGATTCACAAAGCCAACATCATGAAGATGAGCGACGGGCTGTTTTTGCACTCGGTGCGGGCGGTGGCAGAGAAGTACAAAGACATCGAGTACAAAGAACTGATCGTGGACAACGCCTGCATGCAGATTGTGATCAATCCGGACCAGTTCGACGTGCTGCTGCTGCCGAATCTCTATGGCGACGTGATGAGCGACCTGGCGGCAGGATTGGTGGGCGGATTGGGCGTAGTGCCCAGCGGAAACATAGGACACGAAGCCGCGATTTTTGAAGCTGTACACGGCACGGCGCCGGACATTGCGGGTAAGGGATTGGCGAATCCGACGGCACTGCTGATGAGTTCTATCCTGATGCTGAATCACCTGGGCGAGCAAACGGCTGCCGAGCGGATTGAGAAGGCGCTGATCAAGGTTTACAAAGAGGGAAGGCACGTCACGAAGGACGTTGGCGGAAAAGCGGGGACGCAGGAGTTCACGGACGCGGTGATCGCCGCGCTGCCGAAGGCGTAGCGACAGTTCCCTTCTCGGCCCGACTGTTGGAAATGATTGGGGAATCTGCCGAATTGGCATAGGATTCCGGGCATGAGAAAACCAGCCAGCACCAAAGCAAAATCCAGAATTAAAGCTCAGGCCAAAAAACAGGAACTGCCGCGCGAATCGCTGGAAAGTATTTACGAGCGATTGAGCAAACTGCTTGCACGGTATGCGCCACCGTTCCGGTTTCAAGATTTTGGCGTGCGGAATAAGACGAGCGTGCAGCTTGTGGTGCCGAAGCCGGTGGCGATTCCGGGGGCCTATGGCGGGAAGCCGGTGGACTTGCAATTTGCGGCGGCTATTTTGCAGAAGGGCTATGTGGGATTTTATCTGATGTGCATCTATATGAATGAACCCGTGAAGAAGAAGATTTCGCCGGCGCTGCTGAAATTGCTGAAAGGAAAAACGTGCTTCTATCTGAAAGGTTTGGATGCGTCCCTGGAGAAAGATATTGAGGCGGCCCTGGAAGAAGGGGCGAAATATTATCGCGTGCGCGAGTGGGTGTAGAGGACGATGACCGGCTCAAAAAGTAGCGCGGGCCGCGATTTGGCGGATTTCAGCGTTCTCGATGGTGCGACGGCGAAGTTTCTCGACGGTGGCCTGGAGCATGGCCCGGCCGATATCGTGGCCGTGGACGTAGAGACGAGGAAACGGCTTGAACAGCCGACCCAGCGGCTGGATCAGCGCGTAGATTTTAGGAAGGCTGGCTGATGGCTTGGCGTCGATGAAGGCGGGGCGCCAGCAGTCCGCGTCAACAAGTTCGATGAGGTCGCGCTCGGCTTGCGCTTTGACGCGCGCCCAGAGTTGGCGACTAGCGGGAGCGGTTCCCGCGCCGCTGATGTAATGGAACGCCGCGCCCGGGCTTTTGGCTTTGAACATGTTCGCGGCGGCTAGCGGGTACGAGTAGGAAATCGTGCGGTATTCCTCCTGGGAGACCTGAGTGGCGGAGATGCCAAGGCAAAAGAGGCAGGCGTCCACCGCACGGAAGGCCTCCTCGACGGTCGCATAATCCAGAAAATCCTTGTGGACGTAGGTGCGCAGCTTGGGACTTGTGTTCATCAGCGGACGGCGAGTGATGGCGCGGACCTCGTCGACAACGGAGGCGGCAAGGCAAGCGTCAAGGACGGCCGCGCCAGCCGAGCCTGTCGCACCGAAGAGAAGAATTTTCATTTGCAGGTCATTCTTCGTCTTTTTCCACTCTGGGTTCTGCGGTGCTCTTCTTATCAGCCCGCTTTAGCAGCGGCAGAGTGTTGTTCGGTAAGCCGAGCACCAGCGTATTCCCGCCCGAATCGGCCAGCGATTGCAGCGCTCGCAATTGAAGCAGGTTTGGATTATCCTCGATCATTTTTGCGGCATTCGCTAAATTGCGGAGCGCGGCCGTCTCTCCGCGAGCCTTCTCCAGAGCCGCCTGCCCTTCCTTCTGCGCTTTCACAACTTGAGAGAACGCTTTTTTCATCTCCCCGGGAAACATAATGTCTTTCACGTCAGCCTGGTTAAGCTTGACGCCAAAATCAGCCGCCTTCGCGGAGCATCGTTCCATTAATTTGGCTCCGATGGCGGCCCGGTTCTGCATCAAGTCGTCGATTTTTTCGCTGCCTACGATTTCCCGCAGTGCCATCTGAAGCGTAAGGTACAGGCCGCTGCGAAAATTAGCATTCTTATTAATTGCGACGCCTGGATCGATGATTTCAAATTCAGCAGCCAGGCTGACCTTTAGCGTGACCCCGTCTGCGCTCAAGACGTCCTGGCCGACAATCGTTATGAATTCTGGGCGCATATCGACAGCGACAATAGAAGTGAATGCAGGCAGGATCCACGACTGCCCCGGACCCAAAACACCAACGAAACGTCCGCGAGAATACTTGAGGCCTTTTTGGTATTCGAATATTGTGACGCGCTTCACATTTACGATCTTGTAAAGAACAGCGGCGACTACCATGAGGAGAACCGCGATCCAGAGAGTTTCCGTCATTAACCCTAGCCTCCGAAAGCCTGCTTTGGCGAAGCCACTAAAATGCAGCGGGGGTTTTTCACCCGCAGGGCTGCACTCTGGTTGCCCGAAGGCCGGCCCCGCCTCGCAGGATTTTGTCGGTACCCAACCGTTGAGCTTGGAGTCGAACCAAGTTGCCGGAGGCAATAGCAAAACCGGATTGAGATTCAATCGGGCTGCGTACCGTTCCGGCGGTGGCATTTATATCACTTATTCAGAGTTCAGTCGAACGCGCGTTGCTGAACTGCCGCCCAAAACCTGACTTCGAATCATGATTTTGCGCGTGTGCGGCGCCGAGGCCCAGGCATCCTTAGTTACGATTTTGATAGCGCGCGGTCGAGGGAGAGGGCGCCGGAGCCTTTGATCATGATGAATAGGGCGATGGCGATGGCCAGGATGTGGAATTCGAAGCCTTCGCCTTTTTGCTGACCATACCAGTTGGCGAAGAAGCCGAAGTGCCGGTGGATCAGATACACGGCGACAACCATGTTGCAGCCGATGCCGAAGGCCGCGATGCGGCTGAGAAGGCCGACCAGCAGGCCGAGGCCGCCGAGAAACTCCGCGGCAATCGCCAGCGCGGCAAACGGCGCGGGAATGTTGAGCTTTTGCGTGAAGAAACCCATGGTGCCCGTGAAGCCAAACCCACCAAACCATCCCAAAGCTTTCTGAGCTCCGTGGGCGAAAAATACGACACCGAGCAAAACTCGAAGCATTGTCACGGTGAAGTCGTCAGTCGTGCTCATCAGCTTGCGAAACATAGGCGGGCTCTCCTGTTCGTAAATTGAATGGCAAAACGGATGACAGGGAGGATACCACTGTTGGGGACCCTGAGGGCTAGGCCGGTGAGAAAACTCATGGATCGCAATAGCCCGGATCACTCACGTTTGATTTTTGCAATCCGTTCGAGAATGTCTGCCACATTGCCGCTGGTAATATCCGAAACATCGACGCCATAAACTGCCCGGATTTTCTCTAGGAGAACGTCGTTCGTTTCATCCTCGTGAAAATCGAAAAGGCTTGATTCGTCGGACAGGAAAACCCAGGGCAGATCCAGAACGCGTCGAACGAAATCCTCTTTTAAGTCAGGATGCATGTCGAGACGCGTACTCTGAGCAAATTCAATAGGAGCGTGTGTACCCGGACGCGGCAGTTTGCGGCCGTTTGCCTTGTAGTTCTCGAAGTTCTTCTGAAGATCCGCAAGTGCCTCTTCTTTTGTGTCACCTGCTCCTAAAGGACCGGGCCAGTTCACCACATTGGCTGAGTAGGGGATGAGTTTAAGGCGTGACGCTTTAACAGGATCAGGATCCGCCTGATAACGAATGCGAATCGGATAGTCATCAAAGCCCCAGTCAGTCTTGCCGAAGGACTTGAGGCGCATCCACTGCGCGTAGACTTTCCAATAACAATTCTGAAGCCAGGGCATGCCCCTTTATAGCACGGAGAATTGGCTAAAGTAGGGGGCCATCGTGAGGGTGCGCAATCGCCATCTAATTGGGCGCGTAGATCTGGTAGACCATGAAGTAGACGATGACACCGGTGACGCTGACGTAGAACCAGAGGGGGAGAGTCCAGCGGGCGATGAACCGGTGTTGGTCGAAACGTTCTTTCCAGGCGAGGCGCAGGGTGATGAGGATTAGCGGGACGATAACGACGGCGAGGATGGTGTGAGAGATGAGCAGCGCGAAATAGACAGGACGAATCCAGCCCTGGCCCTGGAAGAGCACGACGTGATGGACGCGGTAATGGTAGACAAGGTAGGAAGCGAGAAAAATCGTGGAAGTGAAGAAGGCCGAGACCATGAATTTCTTGTGGAGTTCAACCTTGCCCGCGCGAATGGCGGAGTAGCCGCAGGCTAGGAGGATGGCGCTTGCTCCGTTTAACGTTGCGTTTAGCGCAGGGTGAGAAAACATTCGTTTGTGGTGACCCTTCCCGGTCGGTGGCGGATAACAGGCAGAAGCGATTCCAGAGTTTCGGCCTCGACAGTAACGATTACTTCGCAAAAGCGGAAGCTGAGCTTCCGCACTCCAAAGAACGAGCCAAATTCCGGCGGTTCCCTCTTACTGATAACTGATTACTTCCTACCGCGGGAGCTTGTCGTACATCATCAGGCCCAGCAGGATCGGGATGTGCAGAACCGTTGCGTGCATCAGCCATTTGGCGCGGATATTGGTTTTGGCGTGGGCGGCCCACAGGCAGACCTGGACCAGGCCGGTGCAGGTGACCAGCGCGCCGAAGAAATACAGGACGCCGGCGAAGCCCATGATGGCGGGCAGCAGGCTGACGGCAACGAGCGCTGCGGCGTAAAGAATGATCTGGCGGAAGGTGCGCCGGCCCTCTTTATCAACAACCGGAAGCATCAGGATGCCGGCGCGAGCGTAATCTTCGCGGTACATCCAACTGATGGCGTGGAAATGCGGAAACTGCCAGACGAAAAGAATGGCGAAGAGCAGCCACGCGCCCGCATCCACTTTGCCGGTGGCAGCGGTCCAGCCGATCATCGGCGGGATAGCGCCGGGAATTGCTCCGATGAACGTGGCCCAGACCGTGCGCTTTTTCAGCGGCGTATACGCCAGCAGATAGCTGAGGCACGTGAAAACGCCGAGGAAGCAGGGCCAGAAGCCGGCGGTGAGATAGAGGTCAATCGCGCCCGCAAGGGAAAGAATAATGCCGAAGCGCAAAGCCTCGCCCGGTGCCAGAACTCCCGTTGGAAGAGGGCGAGAAGCGGTGCGGCGCATGTAGCGGTCGGATTCGCGCTCGATGTAGTGATTCAGTGCGGCCGTGCCTGCGGCGATCATCATCGTGGCGACGACCACGTGGATCATGTGCAGCCAGCCAATGGGCCCGCGCACTCCCATGTAGTACCCCGCGCCGGTGGTCATGAGCACCAGGAACGAAACGTCGGGCTTCGTAAGCGCGATATAGGCGCTGAGCTTACTCGGTTGCGCTAGAGCGGTGGCGCGAACTTCACTCATACAGCGGGCACCTCGTCACTCGTGGTGGCAAAGACGACTTCCCTTCTCCGCGGCACCAGGCGATAGCAGAACAGGACCACCAGGATCGAAACAGCGAAAAGAACCGCGCCGAAAACCGTGTGAACCACCGTGGTGATGACGACGCCCGGCAGGGGCTGCGCGTCGTCCACCGACCGCATGCGCGTCCAAAGCGCGCCAATGCCCAGCAGTAACTGCACTCCTACGATGCCGTGGAGAAGGGCCCGGATGCGGGAAATTTCGGGCGAATTTGAAAAGCGCTTGCGAAGCTGGATGGCGGTCCAAGAGGCGATGAGCAGAACCCCCATGGCCCAGACGACGTGCGGTGTGGCCGGACTGTATTTGTGGCGAAACGCGGCGCCGAGCGCAATCTGCAAGAAAATAGCGCCGGCGTTCAGGATGACGACGGTGTGAATCGCGGGAGACGTCTTGTCTTCATATTGAGGACGGTCGGAGACCCACCAGCGGCTGGTGACCACGGCAATGGAAACAAGCGTGGCGAACATGATTTGCGCCAGGCAGGCGTGCATG
>DASSGJ010000476.1:0-2715 GCA_035693545.1 Candidatus Acidiferrum sp. | reverse complement strand
GATGATTTTGGCGTTGGGAGACCAGGTGAAGGATTCGACCTGGTAGGTGAAGAGTTTGTCGTCGTGGGTGAATTTCTGGCCTTCGAGGAGGCGTTTGCGCTTGCCGCCGGATTCGAGGAGCCAGATGTCGTCGCGCTGGAGGTCGTATTTTTTGGTTTTGAACATGCGGCGGACGGAGAAGACGACGTTGCCGTTGGGGGCGTAGGCGAAGGCGGTGACTTCTTCGTCGATGTTGGTGACGGGCTTGTCGAAGTTTTGGGCTTTCGCGGGAAAAGAGAAAAGATTAACGCAGAGTGCGCAGAGGGCGCAGAGTACGCGGAGAAGAGAAGAAGTGGAGAGCGAAGGCCAGATGAATTCTGGTTTGGTTGCCGGGGTCCCTCCGCTTCGTGGCCGGCGTTCGCGCGGCGCGAACGGAAGAGAAAACCGGCCACTCCGGTCGGGATGACAAGAAGAAGAGAAGGTCATGGTTTCGGGTGAGGACCAGTGTACTCGCTGCAGCAGGGTTTTTCGACGGGGGTGAATTCCATGAGTTCGACGCGGGTGCCGTCGGGGTCGTAGAGGTTGAGCTGCCATTTGCCGTCGCGGCCGATTTGGGGTGGTTCGGATAATTTCATTCCCTTGGCTTCCAACTCCTTGGCCGCTACACGCACGTCAGGAACTCCTAAAGCAATATGATTCATTACACCCAGCAAATGTTTATCTGCATTCCCGGGGACATTCAGCATGTACTCGATCCAGCCGGTGCCGTCGGGGACTTGCATATCGACCCAATCGGTCTGATCGTCTTTCATTCCCCCGTGCCAGTAGACATGGAAACCAAGGACATCCTGATAGAAGCGGTCTTCGACCTGCCGGTCACGAACGATGATTCCGGCATGAATCAGGATGGGTAGCGCGGTTGAACCTTGGCTGGAAGAGGACTGTGGCTCTAAAAAGCTATTCGACCATTGACGGAAACCGATCCGATGTCCTTCGGGATCCATAACACTCAGGTAATTGTCGGCCGACTTCTGCGGTTTGCTCAGCGCGATTTTGTAGAACTCAAGGTAACGCCGGAGCGCAGGGACATCGTCGGTTGCGAAGGTGATTTCCTCGATCCGGTTCGTGGGAGCATGCGGCGACGCGGGAGATATACCGAGCATTTGACGACCATTTATAGAGAAAAGTCGAGGGGGCGGCAACTTGTCGCACCCACCCTCGCAATTGGTGGGCTGCATGAGATTCAGGACCTTTCCGTAAAAATCGTTGCTAGCGCGGAGATCCCCGGCGAAAAACTGAACTTGAGCGATGCCGAAAATACGCGGACGCTTCGGCGGGTCGTTAGCCAATGCGAAGACACAACAAACGAGAGTTATAAGTGCAAACAAAATTCGTCTCATGGGTTCACCTCAAGAGCCGTGGGCACCGCGGGATTTGATTTTGCGAATTTCGTCCATTCGGGTGCGTAAGCGGGCTTCGAAACCCTGGTCTGTAGGTTTGTAGTATTGGCGGGAGGAAAGGTTGTCTGGGAGGCAGGTCATGTCGGTGACTTTGTCTTCGAAATTGTGGGCGTATTTGTAGCCCTGGGAGTAGCCGATATTTTTCATCAGGCCGGTGACGGCGTTGCGGAGATGGAGGGGGACGGGATCGGCTTCGGTTTTGTGGACGTCTTCGAGGACTTCGCCGTAGGCGGTGTAGAGGGCGTTGGATTTTGGGGCGAGGGAGAGATAGACGGCGGCTTGCGCGAGGGCGAGGTTGCCTTCGGGTGCGCCGAGGAAATCGAAGGCGTCTTTGGCGGCGAGAGTGACGGCCAGGGCGCCGGGTTCGGCGAGGCCGATGTCTTCGCTGGCCATGCGGACGAGGCGGCGGGCGAGATAGAGAGGCTCTTCGCCGGATTCGAGCATGCGGGCGAGCCAGTAGAGGGCGGCGTCGGGATCGGAGTTGCGGACGGATTTGTGGAGAGCGGAGATGAGATTGAAATGCTCTTCGCCGGCCTTGTCGTAGCGAAGCATTTTGCGCTGGAGGAGGGATTCGAGGAGGTCTTTGGTGATGTGTTTTGCGGACTGGGTGAGATTTGAAATCGAAGCCCCACCCTCAAAATCGGAGGGTGGGGCACCCGGAGCGGTGCTTTTTACGCAGAGCTCTAAGATGTTGTAGGCGGTGCGGGCATCGCCGTTGGCGAAGGAGGCGATGCGGAAGAGGACGTCTTCGCTGGCGTCAATTTTTTCGTTGCCTAGCCCGTGTTCTTTGTCGGTCAGGGCTCGATGGAGGAGTTCTACGATTTGCGGAGTGGTGTGGGCTTCGAGGACGTAGACCTTGGTGCGGGAGAGGAGCGGGGAGATGACTTCGAAGGAGGGATTTTCGGTGGTGGCGCCGATGAAGAGGATGTGGCCGGCTTCGACGTGAGGGAGGAAGGCGTCCTGCTGGGATTTGTTGAAGCGGTGGACTTCGTCGACGAAGACGATGGTGCGGAGGCCGGCGCGTGATTTTGTCTCGGCTTCGGCCATGACTTCTTTTATTTCTTTAATGCCGCTGGTGACGGCGCTGAAGGAGATGAATTCGGATTTGGTGAGGCGGGCGATGAGGCGCGCGAGAGTGGTTTTGCCGCAGCCGGGCGGGCCCCAGAAGAGCATGGAGGAGAGATTGTCGGTTTCGATTTGCACGCGGAGGGGTTTGCCGGGGCCGAGAAGTTTTTCCTGGCCGATGAATTCGTCGAGGGTGCGGGGACGCATGCGC
>DASSGJ010000475.1:0-6622 GCA_035693545.1 Candidatus Acidiferrum sp. | reverse complement strand
TGGATTTTTGCTGGTTTGAGAGACTCTCGGCTTGCGCCTCGGAAGGTGCGAACGGCCCGCCGGTCATGTCATCCCGCGTGTCAGGCAATCTGCTCGTCCTCAAATCGAATTTCTTTTCTTCGTCACTTCTTCAGCAGCATTTTTTCGACGTCTTCGATGTGCCGCTTCATTGCCAGTTTTGCTGCATCGGCGTCATGGCGGTTCAGCGCCGCAAGGATTTTCCGGTGGCCTGCGAGCGATTTTTGCGGGCGGCCGTCCACCTGCAAGCTGCGTTCCCGCGAATCCCGCAGCAAATCCATCAGCGTGTCCAGAACTTTGCGCACAACGCTGTTCCCGGAAGCCAGCGCAATCGCGTAGTGAAACTCCGTGTCCTCGGCAATTGTGCTTTCCCCGTTGCGCAGCTTCTCATCCTGCCGGTTCAGGATTTCTTCCATTTCGCCTAGTTCTTCTTGCGTTGCACGCGTTGCGGCGCGCGCCGCCAGCGACGGCTCCAGCATCTTGCGAAAATCCAGCAGTTCGCCGACCAGTTCTTCCTTGCGCTTTCGCGCGTTGGCCAGCGGATTCACCAGCGAGTCCGACGAAATCTGGCGCACGATGGTGCCCGCGCCCTGCCGAGGTTCCACCATGCCCATCAGTTCCAGGCTGCGGATGGCGTCGCGGATCGAACTGCGGCTTACCCCCAGCGTTTCCGCCAGGTCGCGTTCGGAAGGAAGCTTGTCGCCGGGCTGCAGTTTTTTCAGGATCAGCCGTTCGATCTGCTTGGCTACGCCTTCGTAAACTTTGTCCCTGCGGACCGTCTCGAAATCGGTTTTGAGGTTGAGCGTCAAGGCAGGCTCCAAGTGGTCCGGTAAGTGGACCAGCGGGAGTATACACCGCTTGTCAACACCCCGGCAATATTTATTGAATTCATTATGGCCGCGAGAAAGCCGCGCTGGCAACTTGCCGAAATTTCAGCGCCCCGCGACAAAAAAATACGCGCTCATCGCCAGGCCTACGCCAATCACCGCATAGCGCATCTTTTGCGGATCCGCCTTTTGCGCGAAGTCCGCCCCCAACCATCCACCTGTCAGCGATCCGGCGAGCATCACCAGGCACTGCGGCCAGAGCACCGCCCCGGCCCAGATGAACGTGACCACCGCGGCCACGTTGCACGCCGCGGCCAGCAGCGTCCGGATGGCGCCCATCGCCAGAACATCCCGCATCCCCAGCGCCGCCAGCATCCCCAGAATCACGAAGCCGATTCCCGCGCCAAAATATCCACCGTACACCGCCAGCACCAGTTGCAGCAGGGAACTTGCCAGGATTGCCTGCCACGAAAGCTTCCGGAGGTCTTCTACAACGGAGGTGCGCCCAGCCATCGCGCGGAATTGATTGCCGAACGCAAAGAGCAGCGTCCCGCTCAAGAGCAGCCACGGCACCAGGTGCAGAAATGTGTGTTGCGGGGTCCGCAGCAGCAGCAGCGCGCCGGCCCAGCCTCCCGCGAGGCTCGTCGCCAGCAGCGGAATCAAAAGCCGCGGAGGCGCGTCCAAGCGCTTCAGGTAAACAGCCGTGCTCGCCGCCAATCCGGGCCACAGCGCCACGGTGTTTGTGGCGTTCGCTTCCACCGCGGGCACACCCGTGAAGAGTAATAGAGGGAAAGAGACGAAGCTGCCGCCGCCGGCCACGGCGTTCAGTGTCCCGGCAATCGCCGCGGCGAAAAACAGGAGAATGGCATGGGTAAAGTGCAAACTCCTGTTTATCAGAAAACGGGAACTTCCAGGAGGAGATTCTCGCACCCCGGAAATTCGGTGACGCAACTTGGAGCCTTTGTTCGCCGGAGAAGGATTTGTATCAGTTATTGGGGCACATTTTTTGTGCGGTTCAGAACGTAAATTTTTCTCGCTTCCATCGGTTTTTCGATTATTTGCTTGACAGGAATCCATGAATGCGCTAAACGCTGACCGCCACTGGTCCGCTCATCCGACCATTTGCTGGGGGGAATATGAATTCACATAGGACGTGGATTGCGTCTTTCACGCTGACCTTGGGTCTTGTGTGCATGGGCCCATGTGCACTGGCCCAGAGCGACAACTCCGCCGGGACTGGCATCCAGACTCCCTCTGCCACCGCAAGCAAAGCGGAGGTCGATCAACTCCGCCAGGAACTCGCCGCACAGCGCCGCACCATCGAGCAACTGCGGAATTTGGTGGAGCAGCTTGTCGAAGTGAAGTCCCGCCCGGCCTCGCCCGCCAACGATGGCGCCGCCCGGCTGATCAACACCACGTATCCGCTGCCGGCCCCTGCGCCGGCTGTTGACGCCGAAGCCGCGCCTGCGGCCGAACCGGTCGAGATTTACCAAAAGCCCGCGGACAAAAAAGACGGCGCCGCGCCCGTAAACGCCGGATGGAACGGCGAGCATTTCTTCATCAAGTCCAACGACGGCCAATTCCAGATTCAGCCTTATGGTTACGTCCAGACCGACTTTCGCAACTACATCGGCGACGGCAGCCCCGCCGACACTTTTTCCGTCCGCCGCGGCCGTTTTGGATTTCAGGGAAATTATGGAGACCACTACCAGTTCGGCATCCTGGTGGACGCTGCCGCATCCAGCGGCGCGATCATCCGCGATATTTACCTGAACGCGAAATACAACAACGCCATCCAGATCCAGGCCGGCCAGTTTAAAGAACCGTTTGCCCAGGAATTGGCAGCCGGCGTCACCAACATCGATTTCGTCGAGCGCGGTTTGCAATCGCTGCTCTATCCTTCCGCCGCCTCCGCTTTCCGCAGCCCCGGCGTGACCATCCACGGCGACGTCAACGGCGGCGCTTTCCAGTATTGGTTGGGCGCGTTCAACGGCAAAGGCTATGCGACGAACAACACCAGCAGCGTGCCCGAAACGGTCGGCAGAGTCCGCTTCTATCCCTGGCGCAACAACAAAGACAGCGCCCTGCAAGGGCTGGCTTTCGGCGGTTCGATCGCCTACGGCCAGTCGCGCGGCCTCTCTGGCGAGCTCACGCCCACAACCGCTTCCCCGGACGCCGCATTCACTTTCCTGCCGCAATTCCAGGCCAACGGAAATGTCTGGCGGTATGAGGGTGAGTTCACCTACCTGAAAGGCCCATGGGGCTTCCGCGACGAATACGTGCAGGCCATTTTCGATCGCACCGGTGTAGGCACTTTGACCCTCGGCGGACTTGGCTTCGCGGATCTGCCCGCGGTTCGCTTCAAGGCCTGGAACTCGGCAGCGACTTACCTGCTCACCGGCGAACGGCGGCCGGAAAACGGCACGCCCCGCATCAAGCATCCTGTGTTTGGTCCGGAAACTCCCGGCGGCGGCGGACGTGGATGGGGCGCATGGGAATTGGCCTTCCGCTACTCGGGAATTCAGGGTAACGAGCCGGGCATTTTCTTCAACAACCTCCAGACGCCGCAAAACGTTCCCACGTTCAACCGGCACACCGACGAATTCAGTTTTGGCGTGAACTGGTATTTGAATTACTGGGTGCGCTTCCAGTCCAACATCAGCATCGATCGCCTGAAGGATCCAAGCACGATCGGTGCGACGCCGCAGAACTACTACGTCTTTGAACAGCGGCTGCAGTACCGCTTCTAAAGGGCGCAGGAGATCAGCAATGCACCGGACTGCATTCGCAACGAGCACAATTTTCTGGAAATCGAACGCGTCTTCACAACAACAAACCCAGCGCCACGGCGCGGAGAATTCGAATGGAATTCCTGGAGGAGGTTCTTCGATGAGGTCTAGACTCGCGAAGTTTACACAGCTGGCTGCCGTGCTGGCCCTTGGATTTCTCTTGAGCAGTTGCGGCTCGCAGCCATTTTGTCCGACTTGCGGCACCACCGTGAACGGCGCCTACAGCGTCATCAACGTGATCCCCGTGCCGGAGCACAATCCCACCGGCGAGCCGGGCGGTCCGTTCAACTCCTTCGACATCAGCTGGTTCGATCCAGTTAACCAACTAGTATACACCTCTGACCGCATTGGACTCGACGTTGTCGTCACCGACGCCAAGAACAACTTCGCCGTCAACACAATCGGCGGGCTCAACCAAGTCGCCAACGCCGGAAATAATGGAAGCCCCTGCCTGCCCGGCATCCCCTCGATCATCACCGGAATCCCAGACCCCCAAAGCGGTGGTCTCACCCGTTTTGGCTGCCGAAACACGACGTTTTTCGCGGCTTTCGCGAATAAGTTTCCGGGATTTGGCGACCACGGCGCTTTCGGAGGGTTCCCCGGGGCGCAGTGCTGCGCTTCTCGTGCTAACGGCGTTAACCCATTATCAGGTCCCGATGGGCTTCTCGTTACGCCGGATGGGAAAACCCTATTCGTTGGAAGCGGCAGCGCATCTCTTGTCGCTTTCGATCTCACCACCAGTCCGCCAACTGTGCTCGCTGCCTTTCCCACGGGCACTTCACCAGCGTTCGACAGCACTTCCGGAGTTGCGCCATGCATCCAGACATGGAACGGCGGGGCGGGCAGTGATCCGACCTGTGCCGACGATCGGGCTGACGAAATGGCGTATGGCACCGTGGGCGGGCGGGATATTGTCGCTGTCGCTAACGGAGACCCAGGTTTGCCGTTCGTCACCTTTGCCGACGTTACCGACATTGTTAATCGCAACCCCGCAGGTGCCGCGACAGGTTATTGCCTGCCCGTAAATCCCAATGCTAACTACACTCCCGCGAGCATTCCCGATCAGGGAACGATCGTGGGCAATGGTGGAAGATCTCAGGCTTTCCCGGCTGGGCCGAATTTCGCTACCTGTATCCTCGGCCAGATCTATTATGATGGCGTCGGCGGGGAAGACGGGACCGTGGCCGTAGATGATGGCTCCTCCCCTGTGACCAACGGCGCGGGTGCACCCTGTCCGGATAATTCTACGAGTGTTTCATCTGGCGTTTCCGGCACGGGCGTCGGTATCGCCGGAGCCAATGTCCCTTGCCATCACGCTCCGATCGTTGACAACAACACTGGATTCTTCATCACCAACACCGGGGCGGCTACGGGGAACCAATTGGGGGAGATTGCTGTCGCTGGAACCGGGGCTCTGGCCTTTAATCCCCTTCACGGTACCTTTTATGTTGAAAATTTGAACTGCACCGTTTCCAACGCCCCTTCTCAGTCGAGCGTGGCTGTCGGCTGTATTGACGAAGTAGATCCAGGAATCGGAACAACGCATGGACCAATCGTCATCAACGTCGTTCCGACTTACAACTGTATGCCTGCCGGCATCGTCCAGGGTCCCAACCACGACTTCTTCGTCGGCTGCGGAGGCCATGATGGCGTCCAGTTCCCGCCGCTGCTGATCGTCTTCGACGGCACCTGCACGACCAGCGCGGCCTGCCTCGCCAGCGAAATCAATATCGATCAGTCTGGCGGCACCGACGAAGTCTGGTATAACCCCGGCGACAACCGCTACTACACCGCGGGACGCGACATGCCCAATGGGCCGGTCCTCGGCGTAATTGATGCCGGAACGCGCCAGTGGCTGGTGAATGTCACTACAGGTTCGAATTCTCACAGCGTCACTGTGAACCAGTTCACCAATCAGATCTTTGTTCCCACTCAAGCAGGCCCCCTCTGCGGTACGCAGAGCGCCAACGGCTGCATCGCCGTCTACGGCAGGCAGTAGAAGCAGAAACGCAGTTGGGACAGCAGTATTGGAATGCGAGCGAGCTACTGAGGCCGCGATTCTCGGTTGAGATGCGGCCTCGACTCGCGTTCAGCCGCACGGGTGTAGAATAGAAGGGGTAGGGAGTTTTCGCTTCGCGGGGTTCTGATGCTTTTTCTCCTGATGCCGCGCCCGTGCCGCCTGAATCGCATCCAGTGCGTGGCAGCGTGGATTTGCGCGTTTACCCTCGTCGTTGTTCTTGCAAACCGTTTCCCTCGATATTCGCCCTGCGATGAAGCTTCCTGGGTCCCCTCTTCTTCTTCCCATTTGACGGCCAAGGTTATGGCCAAAGACTTCTTCGTGCTGCAGCCGCCTCCCGCCGGCCGGATTCTGCTTCCTCGCTCGGCTCCCGTGCGAATGGAGATATCCGAAGAACTCCCCATAACATCGAATGTCTTGGATAATCGGCTCTTCACGCGTCCGCCTCCTTCCACTTGAAAGTCAAATGTTCCTTGATGAAATGTATTTCGCTTGCGCTCACCTGCTGCATCTAAATAGGTGGAGAGAAAACTCAGAAACTTGAAAAGGAAAGCATTGGAGGCACGCTTAAAGCAGTGCAAGGAGAAAGCGATGAATCGGTCTAAACAGATTTCTTATCGGAGTCATTTGGGTCCCGTC
Organism: Candidatus Acidiferrum sp.; assembly: GCA_035693545.1. Lineage (GTDB taxonomy): Bacteria > Acidobacteriota > Terriglobia > Acidiferrales > UBA7541 > Acidiferrum. The sequence goes on along the minus strand of DASSGJ010000475.1, from coordinate 332 downwards.
AGTCTGGCGTTCGCCGCCGCCGCAGTTTTCACTTCCGCGCCTCGCGTTTCCGCAAACAACAAGCCCACGGAAGTTCCCGCAAAAGTGATCGCCCACCTGGTCCTGAAAGACGCGCCTGGAAACGAAATGCTTTTGCAGAGCAAGGGCGACAAGCAATATCTCTACGTTCAGAAGGCGTCCAAGCAGGGCTTCACCTTGATTGATGTGACGAAGCCGGTGCTCCCGACCCTGGTAAATCAAAGCGACAAGTCCGGCGATGCTGCCGCGGGCAAACTCGAAATTGTGGGTCCCGACGTCGGCCTTGCCGAAGTCCCCGACAAGAATTCCAAGGG
>DASSGJ010000474.1:0-10939 GCA_035693545.1 Candidatus Acidiferrum sp. | reverse complement strand
TTGATGGAATTCGCGGAGGTAAGAAACGCGCGCTGGTTCAGCGCTTCGTCGGCGAAGGCCTGCTTCACGAGCCGCTGGCAATCGTCGAAGGTGCCGGAGACTTCAAGCGCGGTGATGTTTTCGCCGAGAGTGGTGAACTGTTTTTCTTGGGCTTCGCTGATGCGCTTCGAAGGGTAGAGGATCACCACGCGAATTCCCGGCACGCGCAAGAAACCGTGAGCCACCGCGCTTCCGGTGTCTCCAGAAGTTGCCACCAAAACGGTGAGTGTGCGCGACTCGCCGCGCACGAAATATCCCATGAGCCGGGCCATAAAGCGCGCGCCGAAATCCTTGAACGCCAGCGTGGGACCGTGGAAAAGCTCCAAAACGTGAAGGGCCGGCGAAAGCGAAACGAGTTTTACGGGAAAATTGATGGCCTCGGCGACGATCTGCCACAACATTTCTTCCGGCACGTCCGGCGTGGCGAACGGCCGAACCACGCGAAAGCACACTTCGGTGAATGGCAGCCGGCGGAACTCCTCGAGTTCATCAGGCGTGTGGCGGGCAATTTCGACGGGCATGTACAAACCGCCGTCGGGCGCGAGTCCCCGGAGCACTGCTCCGCGCAGAGACGTCAGCGGCGCTTTTCCGCCTGTGCTCCGATATCTCATCCGCCTGGCTCCGACTTCGAAGTCTTACCGGCCCGTTCGAGCTCCAGACGGATCCTTTCGAGGAAACCGGCACCCGCCAGCTTTTTGTCCGATTCTTTCGGCAAGAGCGGCTCGCGCAAAGCCGCGACCGGTATCGAACAATGGGCAAGGGCTTCGTAACTCTGCCGGCGCGCGCCAATCAGGACGGGATAGCAGCGGGACACGGTCGCCTTCGGGTCTTCCCCCGGGCGAGCCTGGAAAGCGCCGCGCCACAGGACCGGCTTGGGGTCCTCGAGGTAGCGTTGAATCAGGAGCTGCTGTTCGTCACGAGAAGCAGCCAGATAAACGACCAGCATCTGCTTGCGGAGGCGGTGGAGCAGATGATTGCCCGCATAGATGACGCTGCCGGTGGTATCGAGAACCAGATCGCGCTGGGGATTTTTTTCGAGGCCGGTTAATACTTCGTCAAGAACGGCAATCTCTTCGGAGAGATACGCTGCTTCGCGCTCGGCATAGGTTGGCAGATGCGGCCAACCCATCCAGGCGGCTACCCCGTTGATGCCGGTATAGCCACCACCTTCTAGAGCGGGCTTCAGGCGTGCTTCGATTTCCGAGTCACAGGAAATCGCGGGATAGCCCGCGGCCGCGATGCGGGCAGTCCAATAGGACTTCCCGGCGCCAGACATTCCGATGAGCGCGAGCCGCAACGGCTGATTCGAATAAGGCCACATAGAGAAACAGAAAGTGTAGCGGACTCCGGTCCGGCAAAGAAAATGAAAAGCACCGGGCGAACTTGATGAGTTTAATTTATAGGAAAAAACAGGTTGCGCGAAGGCAAGCGCTCGAGTGCGTTTCCACGAAATGCTGGCTACTTCAACGGCAAATGGTCGTAGCGCTTCCAGGCGGAGGTATCCGACACGATGATCTGATCGCCGGGTTGCAAGCCTTCCGTAATTTGCACGCTGTCATCGGAAGTTTTGCCGAGCACCACGCGGACACGCTTCACCTCTGTGCCATCCGGCGAGATGCGGAAGAGGGAAAGCGGCTCCCCGTCATGCGTCTTCAGCGGCCACTTCACATACGTGGCGGTTGGGATTTTTTCGACGTCAATCGTGCCGCCGGCGGAAAGATCCGGGCGCGCTTCGCGCGGTTGCGCGCCGATAAATTTCAGGTCAATGCTGACCGTACCGTTCTGAACGTTGGGGTCAATGTGCACGACACGGCCGGCGAAGGAATGATCCTGCAGCGTGATGGTGGCCGGCTGATTCAGTTCGATGCGGCCTGCCTGCGCTTCGGGAACATGAACCCGCGCCATCAGCCGGGAAGAATTGGTTACCTGCGCCAAGATTGTGCCCGGGCCGACCTGCTGCCCGGCCCCGACGGAAACCTCTTCCAGCACGCCTTCCATTCCCGAACGGACGAGCAGGCCCTGTTTCTGCTGGGCGCGCAGTTCGTAGAGCGCCTGCATCTGCGCGACTTCGGCCTGTTTTGCGGTCAACTGGGCTTGCCGAGCTTCTTCCGCAATTCCCACTTTTTCCCGCTCAATCTTCAGGCGGGTGGTCAAAGAGGTTGCCCGCGCCCGGGAAATCTTTGCGTTGATCGCGGTTCCGACCTGCATTTTGTAGAGCGATTCGTCCTTGTCGGCCTGAAGTTCGGCTTCGATGGCGTCCGACTCCAACTGCGCCTGCAACGCCTTTTCATTCAAAAGCTGCGCCTGAAGTTGCACGCGAAGATTGGCGAGCTCCGCCTCTGACTTTTTCATCGCGAGTTCCGCGTCCACCGCCTGGCGGTCCAGATCGGGGTTGCTCATTTGCATGATCGGCGTGCCGGGTTTTACGTGCGCACCGGCGCGCAGGTAGATTTGGTCCACGTGACCGTCGGTGCCCGCGGTCATCCAGCGCACGTCTTCCGGTACCAGTGTTCCTAAGCCCTGGACGTGGCATACGATTGGCCCGCTTTGTACTTTCGCAAGTTGCAGTGCCGAACGCTCCGCGGACGGTGAGTTGGAGTGCATTCGCAAGACGCCGAAAGTGGCTCCCACCCCGGCCACCAAAGCCAGTACCGGGAGCGTCAAAGTCCAAAAAAGAGATCGGTGTCCGCCAGCTTGCACAGGATCCTCCAAGATCGTTGTATCTACTTAATTATGATAGGGCGTACGGCGGGGCGCAATTCGCAAAATTCCTAGGTGTAGTTGCCTTTTTGCCTACAAGGGTTGGAAGGAACGTGCCGGCCGGAGTGAGGCAGCTGACATCGAGCTGTACTGAGAGTACCTGTCCCATATTGCCGGAGGAATCGGACTGTAGTTCCTGAATTGCGCTTGACTTGAATTCTTCCAGCCCTAGAATCACTCCACTCACTTCCAGGGGGACCTCCAAAGGTCCGTGAAGTGAATTCCGGAAATAGTAATGATCCATCCAAATTGAAAGCGGAGGACAATCTTGAAAATTCGCAACCTCTCTCGAAGCATCAAGAGCGGCGCAGCCTGGGCTCTTTGGGGCGCCGTCGTATTTGCACTTATTCTGTTGGCAACACCACTGGCCAATCCTGTCCGCGCAGACGGCCATGATCACGCTGATTTCGACCACGTCTTTATTATCATGATGGAGAACACCGGCTACGACGCGCTGATCGGCAATTCGAACGCGCCGTTCATCAATTTTGTGGCTGCCAGCAGCGGCCTGGCAACGAACTATTTTGGAGTCAGCCACCCGAGCCAACCGAATTACATCGCCGCGACTTCGGGATCCACGAACGGCGTCGCCGATGACAACGACACGACGATTGATGTGCCCAACATCGTTGACCAACTGGAATCGCATGGAAAATCGTGGAAGGGCTATATGCAGTCGTACTCGTTGTGCACAACGCCGCTCGCCCATTCGTGCGGGAACCAACTTTATGAGCGGAAGCACAACCCTTTCATCAGCTACAAGGACGTGCAGAGCAACCCGGCGCGCGTAGCGAATATTGTGGACTTCAGCCAGTTGGCGACGGATCTTGCGAACAACACTGTTCCTGACTACGTTTGGATCAGCCCTGACCAGTGCAACGACATGCACGGACGCGGCGCAACGCCGGCCGATCCTTGCGATTTTTCGCAAGTGCCGGCGCTGATCTCGGCGGGTGACACATTTATTCTGAACACCGTGAACGCGATCATGACTTCCAAGGCTTGGACCGGCAATTCCGTGATTTTCATCACCTGGGATGAGAGCGACTTCACTGGCTCTGGCCCTTTCGGCTTCGGGGACACCAGCGGTTGCTGCAACGCGAATCCCGGCGGCGGGCATGTTCTGACGCTGGTGATTTCCAGGACGCTGCGTTTTGCGCGGAGTTCCGGCGACGCGTTTAATCACTACTCCATGCTGGCGACCATTGAAGACAACTGGCATCTCGGCTGCCTTGCAAACACATGCGATCGCAGCAGCGTCCGGCCGATGGGAGACCTTGTCGGTCCAGTCGGCGGCTTCTAGTCCAAATTCAAGCTTCCTAGTGCCGGGAGTTTTACATCTCCCGGCACTTCGGGAGCGGTTCAAGCAATCCGTTAATGAAAATCCCCGTTTTTCCTCCTTTCCGCGGTTCCCGGTGTGAACCTGGCAGGCCTATTCTTGAGCCCAAAAACGCAGTAATCAGCCCGCTACCTGTACCTCAGGACGAGTTGCGTGCCCACAGGTCGAGTGCTACTTTGGGAACGGCTTCTGAGATGAGACGGTTTCGGCGGCCGGGCGACGATTTCGAGAGCTTCCACGGGAGGACCGAGGTATTTTTTCAGCCTCGCCAACCTTTGAGTTCGCACTTCAACGCTTTAGTAAAAGAGTTTGCGCGGGCGGGCGCCGCTCAGCCCTGAGAAACAGACTGGCTCGCGCGCAGGTCTCACGTGTCGTACTGGTTTCGCAACGATAATCGACTGCCGCAAGAACGGCTGGCCGCCGCCTCCTACGTGATCGTGGGCATGATCACGCTGCTGCTGCTGGGTTTCTGGAAACTCCAGGTCATTGATTCGGACAAGTACGGGGTGATGGCCGAGCGCAACCGCGTGCGTTCGATTCCCATCATCGCGCCGCGCGGACGCATGCTGGATCGCGACGGCCGGGTGCTGGTTGACAACTATCCTTCCTTCAGCGTTCTTCTCCTTCGCGACGACATGGCGGCTGTAGAGAAAAATCTGCCCGCCATCGCCGACGGGCTGGGCCTTTCGTTGGACGATTTGAAAGAACAGTTGAGCAACACCGGGGCATTGCCCAAATTCCAGCCCATCGTGATCAAACCGGAAGCCACACCGGGCGATGTGGCGTTCATCGAATCGCATCGCGCCGATATTCCTCTTCTCGAAATGCTCATGGTGCATCGCCGGCGTTACCTGCCGGGCGGCTTCATGGCGCACGCCAGCGGGTATGTCGGCGAAGTCAGCGAGCAGCAGATTGAAGCCAGCAACGGCAAATACCGCCCCGGCGACGTTGCGGGAAAGTCCGGCCTGGAGCGGCAGTACAACGATTTGCTGGTTGGCACCGACGGCATGCGCCGGGTGATTGTCAACAGCATCGGGAAAGAAGTTGGGCGGCTGACCCAGCAGGAAGCGATTCCCGGCAAGCAGATTCAGCTGACGATTGACTACGATTTACAGCAGGTGGCGGAAGCCGGGCTGGGCGACAAAAAGGGCGCGGTGGTCGCGCTGGATCCACGAACGGGAGACGTGCTGGCGTTCGCGAGCCATCCGGCGCCGGATCCGAATGATTTTGCCATCCGGGTTTCGAAAGAAGAATGGCAGAGGCTGAACGAAGATTCCGGCAAGCCGCTGCTGAACCGTGTGACGCAGGCGCAACTGGCGCCCGGATCGGTGTTCAAAATCATCATGGCCACGGCGATGCTGGAGTCGAAGACACCGCCGCAGAATTTCTCGGCGTTCTGCCCGGGTTACGGGATTTTCTACGGACAGATGCACAAATGCTGGGTGTATGGGAAGAAAAGCCATGGGTTGGTGAGCCTGCATGAGGCGATCGTGCAGTCCTGCGACGTGTTTTTCTACAACGTCGGGATGCGCATGGGGATCGACACGATTTCGAAATACGCGAAGATGCTGGGATTGGGAGCAAAGACGGGGATCGACATGCCGTCGGAAGAGCCCGGCCTGGTGCCGTCGGAAGATTGGGTACAGCGCGTGTATCACCACAAGTGGTACCCGGGCTCAACGATTTCGGTTTCCATCGGACAAGGTTCGGTGATGGTGACTCCGCTGCAGGTGGCTTATGTGATCGGCGGCATAGCGTCGGCGGGTGAGTTCAAGCAGCCGCACCTTCTGAAGGATGCTCAGAACGTCGGTGAGAAGCATGTGGAGCTGGCGGAAAGTACCGTCGAGCAAGTGACGCAAGGGATGTACGGTGTGATCAACGAAGCTGGAGGAACCGGCAACTCCATAAAGTTGCAGGGCATCGAGTTCTGCGGGAAGTCCGGAACAGCGCAGATGATGAGCTACAGCGCCGCGAGCCGACTGGGGTTGGGCAAGGGCAAGAATGACGGGTGGTTCGTCGGATTCGCACCACGGCGCGATCCGGAAATTGTGGTCGCTGCTGTGGTTGAAGACACGTCGGAGCACGGCGGCACGGCTGCTGGGCCTGTGGTGCGTGACATTGTGAAGGCGTATTACGACAAGAAAGACAAGAAGGCGCATGGGGAGTCCACCGCACAAATTCAGGCTCCCAAGGCGGAACAAGTTTCAGCGAACGCTCATGCGGCGGCGGAAATTCCCAAAGTCGCGTTGAAGCGGGAAGCGCCTGCAAAGGTGGCCCAGGTAGTGGAGAAAAAACAGGAACCGGAGTAGCCCAAGGAAGTTTGAAAGGGCAGCGTTTGGAAGCGGGACAGGATGAACGAAACAACTACAACGCGCGATTACGACTGGTGGCTGCTGGCGATTGTCGCCGCCATCTGTGCGCTGGGAGTATTGGAGATCTATTCGGCCACGCACGGCAGCGCGCTGGTTGGCATGCATTCGAAGCAGATTCGCTGGCTGATCATCGGGTTCGCGCTGATGTTCGTGCTGTCGCGCATTGACTACCACCTGATCATGGACCAGGCTCCCGTGCTGTATATCATTGGTATATCAGCACTTGTGGCCGTTCTGCTGGTGGGCCACACGCGATTCGGAGCGAAGCGGTGGATTCCCTTTCTAGGCGAATTTCTTCAGGTGTCAGAACTGGTCAAATTGATTATAATCATCGTATTGGCGCGCTTCTTTGCTGAAGTGCGTACCGATGAGCTTTCCCTGCAGGATTTGATTAAGGCAGGGCTCCTGGTAGGAATACCGCTGGTCCTAATTCTGAAGCAGCCCGATCTCGGCACCGCCCTCGTTTTAATGCCGATGTTGGTCGTAGGCGCATTTCTCGCCGGGCTGCAATGGAAACACGCCGCGGTGATCATTCTAATCGGCGTCTTGATGCTGCCCGTCGGGTGGCACTTCTTGAAACCGTACCAGAAGGAAAGGGTTACGTCGTTTTTGCATCCCGAAGAGGACGCAAAGGGTTCCGGCTATCAGGTCTTGCAGTCGAAGATCGCCGTGGGCTCGGGCGGCTTCTGGGGGAAGGGCTTCGGCAACGGCAGCCAGAATCAGCTGGGGTATATTCCGGTCCGGTATTCCGACTTCATTATGTCGGCGTGGGCGGAAGAACAGGGATTCAAGGGCGTGCTGCTTGCTCTCGGGCTGTACATGGCGCTATTGTTACGACTGGTCCAGAACGCTCAGCGCGCCAAAGATCGCGCGGGAATGTTTCTGGTGATGGGAGTCACAGCAGCGCTTGGCTTTCACGTTTTGGTAAATGTGGCCATGGTCATTGGGGCCATGCCGGTAACCGGCATTCCGTTACCCCTGATGTCCTATGGAGGATCCGCCACGCTGTTTGTTTTCCTGGCGATAGGCCTGGTAATGAATGTCCGGCTGCGCCGATTCGTTAACTAGGCTGTTCGCCAGTTCCGAGCGCGACTTATTTCAGGAAGTTTGCGCCGGACCCGCGGACCGAGGAAAGTTCGGCCCGCTTGCAGTTCAAGAAGGAATTTAAGAGTGAGGATAGCATCGTCCGCCGTTACCCCGGGAGCTTCCCGGCAACGGCCCAGCCTCGATAGCATGAGGTTTTCGCAAAACGAAAGCCGCAACCCGGCTTCCCCCTCCGGCTACGAACGCAACGCCGCAACAATATTGTTGTCGCCAGCGTGTCCCGGTTTCAACCGGGACGGCGCCTTGCCCTGGACCTCTGTCACAGAGGGTCCCGCGGCGGTGCATCCCAAGGAGTTTTCATGTCGAAAGAATTGGTTATCAGCGCGTCCTCCCACGAGCGGAGAGTCGCGATTTTGGAAGAAGGCCAGCTAGTTGAGATCTACATTGAGCGCGAGAAAGAGTTCGCGCTTGTCGGCAGCATCTACAAAGGAAAAGTAACGCGCGTTTTGCCGGGCATGCAGTCGGCTTTCGTGGACATCGGCCTGGACGGCGACGCATTCCTCTACGTCAGCGACGTTTTCGAAAATCTGGAAGATTACGATCACGGCCATTCCCACGGTGACGCGCCAGCGCCGGCGATTGCGGCGGCTTCGGGCGGCGCGCTGATCGAACCGCTGCCGGGCGAAACCCTATCCACACGCAACATTCATGAAGAGACAATCTCTCTCGATGAACCGCGCGAGGAGCATGGTCACCGTCACGAACACGGCCCGTCGGAAGAATTTCACGGCGCACCTGGACATCACGAAGACGATGGGGGCGCGGAAGGCCAGCCTGCCGAAGCCCACGAGCTCGACGAGCGCCAACCGGAATCAAACGCATCCGCACCGCAGAATTTCGCGCCCAGCTACAATCCGACCCGCAACTATCCTCCGCGCATCGGTAATGATCGCCCGCAGGGCCACGACCGCGGCGGTGATCGCGGCGGTGACCGCGATCGCGGACGCGGAGGACGCCGTGGACGCTTCGGACGGCGGCGCGGCGGCGACAGGGATCGTGACCGGCGCCCGCAGGGTCATGGTGGCGGCCGCAATTTGCCTCCCTCGAAATACGCTTCTCCCCAAGGGGACCGCGAGAACCGCGGCGGGTACGATAATCGCCGGCCTTCGAACGATCGCGCGCCCAGCACTCCCACGGAAAGCCGCGAGGACGACATTGTTCTTCCGGGTGAATCGCTCGCGAAATATCGCGCGCGGCCCGTGCCTGCTCCCGTGGAACCGCTTGGTGATCACGAACCGGAAGAGCGCCAGCCCGATTTTGAACAGACCCCCGCGCGTCCAGCCGTCGGTCTACAGCCCGGTACGGGCACGCCGCGGAGGTTCTCTGGCAGCCTGCCGCATTGGGTTCTAGCCGACAAGGAAGCGGACGCCGAAGCGGTTGCGTCGGAATCCGCGACGGAAGAGCATGATTCGGCAGCGGCGGCAGAAATTCATGAAGCCGAAGAAAGCTTGACGGAACCCGCCCCCAACGCGGCCCCGGCCCTCAGCGATGAAGAAGCGGTTTCGCTTTCCGCCCGCCTGGTGGAAGCCAAGCACGAAGAAACCCAAGCGCGAGCCGAAGCCGACTCGCTTGCGGGTGGCACGGATTTTGACGAGGATGAGGCCGAAGCCCTGCACGAGGCGCACGAAATTGCCGAGCGCGAAGAGCACGGCCATCACGAGGAAGAATCCGAAGAAGAGCAGGACGAGCAGGAAGAACGCGAAGAAGCTGAAGCGGAGGCGCGCGAAGAACAGTTCGCCGCCGATTCCGGCCACGAAGAACATCACGGCGAAACCGGCGAGGAATCCCACGCGGAAGAAAACCGCGCGGAGATGACCGAAGCAGAGCGAGCCGACCTTGCTCACGACGAAGCCATCGAGCATGTGGCGGCAGAAACCATGTCGGCGGCTGTGGCGTCCGATGGTTCCGCCACCGAAGCCGTCATCGAAGACGACACCGTTCTATTGCCCGGGGAAACCCGTACGCCGCGTAATCCAAACGCGCCGCGCGAGGATTTCGCCCGCATCGGTACCAATCCTCGTTCGCGTTTCCAACGGCCGCAGCGCGGTGGACGCGACCGCGGCGGGGATCGCGGCGGATTCCGCGGACGCGGCGGACGCCCCGACGGGCGATCCGATCGCCCGCATCGTGGTGGAGATCGCGACCGTGGGGGAGATCGTGGCGGTGATCGCGGCCGTGGGCGCTTTGAGCGCCGCGGCGGACATGGCCATGGCCCGCATCGCGGGCACCACGGAGGCCACGCACCATCACGCCGGCCCCAGTTGATTTCCGAAATGCTGAAGGCGGGCCAGGACGTTGTGGTGCAGATCGCCAAGGAACCCCTGGGCAAGAAGGGTGCGCGCATCACGAGTCACGTCGCGCTGCCTGGGCGCTTCCTGGTGTACATGCCGACGATTGACCACATCGGCGTTTCCCGCAAGATTGCCAGCGCGGAAAACCGCTCGCGCCTCCGCCGCCTGGTTGGCGAAGCGCGGGGAAGCTATCCCGGCGGCTTCATCGTGCGCACCGCTGCCGGCGGGGCCACCGACGACGAAATCCGGACTGACATCGAGTTCCTCGGCAAGACCTGGAACGAAATCAAACAGAAGCACGAGGAGCGGAAGGCTCCCGCGCTGCTGCACCGCGACTTGAACCTCGTCGAGCGCATTCTTCGCGACTACGTGAGCGACGATTTCACCGGCATCTGGATTGACAACGAAGAGGAATACGGCAAGGTCGTCGAATTCGTCAGCCGCTTCCAGCCGAAGTTGGTCAACAAGGTGAAGCTGTATACCAAAGAGCAGCCGATCTTTGAAGAGTTCGGCATCCAGCACGAACTCGACAAGGCTCTTCGCGCAAAGGTCTGGCTGAAGTCCGGCGGCTACATCGTCATCAACCACACCGAAGCGCTGGTAGCCATTGACGTGAATACCGGGAAGTTTGTCGGCAAAGGCTCTATCCGGCTGGAAGACACCATCGTCAAGACCAATCTCGAGGCTGTCAAAGAAATCGTCCGGCAGATTCGCTTGCGCGATCTTGGCGGCATCATCGTGGTGGACTTCATTGATATGGAAGAGCGCCGCAACCGCGAAAAAGTTTTGAGCGCGCTACAGATGGCGCTCGAGCAGGACAAGGCGCCGTCGAAGGCGCTTTCGTTCAACGAATTTGGCCTGGTTTGCATCACCCGCAAGCGTACGAAGCAAGCGCTGGAGCGCGTGCTCTGCCAGCCTTGCCCGTATTGCACCGGTTCCGGCATGGTCAAGTCCATCCCGACGCTCTGCTACGAAATTCAAGCGGAAGCGCGGAAGATGGCCGTGGCCGACCACGAAGGGCCGAACCTGACCCT
>DASSGJ010000473.1:0-2746 GCA_035693545.1 Candidatus Acidiferrum sp. | reverse complement strand
GTCCTCCAGAGACATCTCCGTGCATTCCCATGCGGTATTGCCCAGGGCGATTCCCGAACTCGCGGAGGAAGAATTCCGGCTTTTCCAGGCCTTCGTCCTCCGCGAATCGGGAATCCACTTGGGCGAAAAGAGCCGCGCCATGCTTGTCAGCCGGCTGTGGAAGCGATTGCGCGCCCTGCAATTGCGCTCTTTCGCTTCCTACTATCGGCGAGTGAAATCCGATTCTGAAGAACTGGTGCGCATGCTCGATTGCATTTGCACCAACGAAACTTATTTTTTCCGTGAACCCGTTGCTTTTGAGTGCCTGCGCAACCGGATTTTCCCGGAATGGCTGGCCGAAGCGAATGCCAACAAACGAAGCAAGACCCTGAGAATCTGGAGCGCCGCTTGTTCCACCGGTGAAGAAGCTTATTCATTGGCTATGGAAGTGTTGACGCATTTTCCACCATCCGCCGGCTGGAGCGTGGAGGTCTTGGGAACCGACCTGTCAACGAAAGTCCTGGCCCAGGCTAGCGCGGGTATCTGGCCCGTGGAGCGAACTTCCGACGTCCCGGCGGACTATCAGAAAAAGTTTCTGCTCAGGGGATTTGGTCCGGAAACCGGGAAAATAAAAGCATCTCCGGAACTCCGGCGCGTTGTTCGATTTCAAAGGCTCAATCTCATGCAGGAACCGTTTGAGGTGGCGGGCCCCTTCGACCTGATTTTCTGCCGTAATGTTCTTATCTATTTTCAGTGGGAGACAAAAATCAAAGTTGTTGACGCGCTGGGGAAACACCTCGCTCCCCGTGGGTTTTTGTTTCTCGGTAATGCGGAAAGCCTGCATGGGGTGGCGGATAAGCTGCGCTCCGTTGCCCCCAAAAGTTTCCCCTCGGCAAAATCTTCCACGCCGCGTTGCACCTCTCTTTGCATTCTTCAGCGCCGTGGCAATGGCGCCCGTGGCTAGGCGAACTGCTTGCCGCGCCGCAATGCATGGGCAGGGAAGCCGACTTTCATGAATAGGGCCAACACATGACCACCGGGAAGCAACAAGACATGGCGGGCAATATGTCTGCTGAATTGCCGGATAACTCCCGCACACTGAAGGTCCTAGTCGTGGACGATTCCGCCATTGTGCGGCAGGCTCTGATGGCCATCCTTTCAGAGAAGCGTGGCTTCCAGGTTGCCGTGGCGGCCGACCCTCTCATCGCCATGGACAAGATGAAGAAGTTCGCCCCGGACGTAATTCTTCTGGATCTGGAAATGCCTCGCATGGATGGCATGACTTTTCTCCGCAAGATCATGTCCCGCAATCCAATCCCCGTTGTAGTGTGCTCCGGATTAACCGGCTCCAGGACCGAGGCAGCCATCCGTGCCTTGGAAATTGGCGCGGTGGATATCATCACCAAACCGAAAATCGGCGTACGCGGGTTCCTTGAAGAATCGGCGGTGTTATTGGAAGATACCGTGCGCGCCGCAGCCACCGCCCGAGTCAACAAATTCCGCGCCCTGCCCGAACTTTCCCCCGTCCGCGTATCCCCAGACAGTGTCATTCCCACTGTGGCGATCCCCGCCTGTTATCAGCAAAAAACAAAGATCGTAGCGATCGGAGCGTCCACCGGGGGCACGGAAGCCTTGCTTCACGTCCTCGAACAGATGCCTCTGGATTGTCCGGGTATTGTCGCGGTGCAACACATGCCGGAGGGTTTCACTGCGGCGTTCGCCAAGCGCCTCGATGGCATTTGCGCGATCGAAGTGCGCGAAGCTGCCGACGGCGATAAAGTCGTTCCCGGCAGAGCCTATATCGCGCCGGGGAATCGGCATTTGCTTGTACGGCGTCTCGGCCCTGCCTATTTCCTCGAGGTCCGTGAAGGCCCTCTCGTATCGCGCCACCGCCCGAGCGTCAACGTGTTGTTTCGTTCCGTCGCGCAGGCTGCCGGATCAAACGCGGTAGGCATTCTGATGACCGGTATGGGCGACGACGGCGCCGACGGCCTGCTCGAAATGAAGCAAGCCAAGGCATTCACGATTGCCCAGGATGAAGCCAGTTGCGTGGTTTTCGGCATGCCCCGGGAAGCCATTCTTCGCGGCGCCGCGGACGAGGTCCTCCCTCTAACCCGCATCCCCTCTGCAATCTTGCGGAATGGGATGCCCCATACAGTTCAGCCTTAACTTTTGGGGTTCGATGGCAGGAATGGTGCCGGGGGCCAGAATCGAACTGGCTACGCCCGCCTTTTCAGGGCGGCGCTCTACCAATGAGCTACCCCGGCAACTCAACTTTAGTAGTTTAGTGTCCACTCCAATCGCTGTCAAACTCACCCAAAATTTGGTAGTGCTTCAGTTTGAAAGGCGCACGATTTCTTGAATATCCGAAACTGAAGCACTACCCAAAATTTGGTAGTGAGCTACTTTGAAGCCGATGATGAGGCTAGACTAGAGTCCCGGGAGGAGACGCCACCAAATGTCTGACGCACCAGCCAAGCCAATCAGCGATACCAAGGGGCAGGACAAGGAAACGCTCGTCTCTATAGTCAAGGACATGACCGAATCCATGACCGGAGCCCAAAGCACGCGACACTGGGCCGAGGATGCCTTATGGTTCGATATCCCACCCTTTGCCTCGCGAGGTATTCAGCCTGCACTGAAGTTTTTTGACAGGGTGTTCGGCAGCTTCCAGTCTTGTAAGGTTGACATCCTCGAAATGGACGTCGTCGTGAACGGCAACATGGGCCTCGTTTGCACGATTCAAAGAGTGAGCGTCGTGCTAAAG
>DASSGJ010000472.1:0-11560 GCA_035693545.1 Candidatus Acidiferrum sp. | reverse complement strand
GTTTGGCCGTTACCACCGCCAGTTATTCCAGACCGCCCTTCGTGTGCTTGGCAATGCGGAAGACGCCGAAGACGCCCTGCAGGATGGATTGCTTTCCGCCTATCGCAACCTGAAGCGCTTTGAGGGCCGCTCGCAATTTTCTACCTGGCTCACGCGCATCGTTATCAACGCCGCTTTAATGAAGCGCCGCAGCGCCAAGGCTCGCCCCGCGGTTTCTCTCGATGAAACGCATCATGAGGATGAACTGCCGGCGACCGAGCGCTATGCCGACGATGGCCCGACGCCCGAACAGGTCTACGCGGGAACGGAGATTCGCGAGATCATCAACGAAAATCTCGACGAACTTTCGCCGCTGCTCCGAACCGCTTTCGTTCTGCGCGAAGTCGAAGGCTATTCGACCGGAGAGGCCGCCAAGAAGCTGGGCGTCACGGAAAACACGCTGAAGGCGCGCCTGTGGCGCGCTCGTCATCAGCTTGCCGAGCGCCTCGGCCGCCGCCTCCGCCGCATGAAGGACGGCATGACCGGCACCGCCGTAGGCGAAGAAGCCTGCAGCTATTGCTAATCTCTCGGAACAGAACGGGGCGCCGATTTTGCGCGCCCCATTTTCATTTTCGGGTTCACCGCCGCGCGGCGGCGTATTTCCCCAGCACTCGCAACTCGCTCGTCGCCTCCCGGGTTTCTTTCAGCGCCAACTCCAGGTGCTCCGGCTCCTCGGCATCCACATCCAGATAAAACTGATACTCCCACGGCCGCCCGTGAATTGGCCGGCTTTCGATCTTCAATAAATTCACTCCATGATTTGCAAATGGTTCCAGCGAAGCCAGCAGGGCTCCCGGCTTGTGCGCCAGCCGCATAGCCAGCGAGATCTTCTTTGCATCGGCTCTCCGGAAAAGTTTTGCTTGTTCCGGCGGTAGCAATAAAACGAAACGCGTGAAATTCTCGGCGTTATCGTGGATATTTTCCTGCAGGATTACCGCGCCGTAATGCCCGGCGGCCCGGCGCCCGGCGATGGCCCCAAACTGTTTGTCTCCGCGCTCCATCATTTCCCGAACGCTGCCCGCGGTATCTTCCGCCGGTACGCGTTTCAGTTGCGGATTGCCGGCGAAAAACCGCTCGCACTGCGCCAGCGCCATCGGGTGCGATGCCACTGCTTTCAAATCGCCCCGCTTCGCGCCCGGCATCCCCATTAACTGGTGCTCGATCGGCAGAATCGTCTCTCCGCACATCTCCAGATTGCTTCCGAGCAGCAGGTCATACACGCGCACTACGGAACCCGCCAGGGTATTCTCCACCGGCACCAGCAGGGAATCCGCGGCGCCCTCGGCGATCGCCTGAAACGCCGCATCAAACGTTGTTCGCGGAATCGTCCGAATCGCGTCCCCCAGAAGTTGCACCGCCGCCGCCTCGCTGAATGCCCCCGGTTCGCCCTGAAACGCCACCCGCATCTGCCTGAAATTAAGTTCCGCCATTCGTGTCCCTGCCGCTCAATTCCTCCGCGCGGCTGCTCTCACGCTATAATATTTCTTGCGCACTTCGCCGGAGGTATCCGCATGATGACACAAAAGCGCCCGCAGTCGAACGAATACGCTCCCTACTATGGAAAGTACGTGATGCTCGTCCCGGAAGGAAACTTTCTGGAGATTCTAGAGAACCAACTCGGGGAGATGAAGCAATTATTGGGCCCGTTGACCGAACAACAAGCGGATTTCCGCTACGCCCCGGGCAAATGGTCCGTCAAGGAATCGCTGGGTCACATCAACGACGCCGAGCGCATTTTTGCCGTCCGTATCCTTCGCATCGCCCGCGGCGACCAGACGCCCCTCCCCGGTTTCGAACAGGATGACTACGTCAAGGCGTCGAACGCCTCGTCGCGGAAGCTGTCCGATTTGCTGGAGGAATTCGCCGCCATTCGCCGCGCCACCATTGCGTTGATCCGGTCGCTCGATGACGCGTCCTGGCTGCGCCATGGAACCGCCAGTGACAAGGATGTCTCTGTTCTGGCGATCGCATTCATCATCGCGGGTCATACCCTGCATCATCACAAAATCTTCACGGAAAAATACCTGCCGGCAATGCCGCGCGCGTAAGCCGGCGCTACATTGGCCTGAGCACCCCTGCTTTTTTCTCCTTAACCCAGTCACCGGGTCTCGGAGCCGGCGCGGCCCCTCGGTATTCTGGCCACGAGACATCCGTCGGCTGCATCACGGGTTTCTCACGGTGCGAAATGGATCTCCTCTTGCCCGGCCACGCCAGATAGAACATCAGCACCGTCGCCAGTCCCAGAAACATTCCCCCTCCCACCACGGAAAACGTTCCGGCATTCAGCGGTTGCAGGATTGCATCCGCCAGCAGATAACTTCCGCAAAACAGCAGACCGGCCTCTATAAATATTCCCAGGCTGAGAAAGACCCGCGGCAGACTCCCTCTTACGATCAGCGGCGTTTGACCCCGTCCGGAGGATTCCCTGTTCTTCATTTCTCGCATGGCGTCTCTTCTCTTTCTTTCACTTCTTCAATCTCGCTGCCGTTTTCCCTCAAAAAATTCAGGTACGAAAACACCTCTGCATGAACTTTTTTCCTCATCAAACTTCCGCAGCGGCAGGTGTGGGTTTCCATGTCATACTCCGCCGCATCACATACCGCGGTTAATCCGCAATTCCGATTCAGGCATATCCAGTACGTCTCTTCTCCCCTCGGCATTTCGGCCTCCTGTTGTTAATTGAATAGTTACGACAATCGATGGTATTCCGGAGGTTCGGTGTGTCAGCTTATATAGGAATGGGATAGCTTACGCAATAGTAAAAAGTTGGATTTTCAAAAATTTACGCTGCTCAATTTCAAGGACGGAGTTGTGCAAAGTTTTTCATGTATGTTCCCAAATCGGGAAGTCGGTTACAGAATCCCCTCTGTACTTTCGGACCTTTGAGCACGGCAACCTTTGTTAATCAAGCACTACTTGCCTTCCTAAGAGACTGTAAATTCAGTGGCCACTGCCGGATCGAAGCGTATAAATGTGCCCCCGGGCGCTCCCGCCGGTCGTTTCCCGCTTTCCCGTTCTGGCACTCGTTCGCTTATTTCCCGTGCGACCCGGCTCTGGCCTCGAGTTGCTCCTCCCTTCAACCCGCTGCTACAATTGTATTTTTGCGGGACCCGCTGGCGTTCCACTGGGCAATTCCGTCTGCATCTTCCATCTTTGCCCGATCGTTTTTGCGCTTGCGGTGAAGTTTGGCCCGACCGAAGGGAGACTACGCGTGGCGAAATATGATGTGGCAATTATTGGCAGCGGGCCCGGAGGTTATGTCGCGGCCATTCGCGCCGGCGAACTCGGTTTGAAAACCATCGTCATCGAGAAGGATCCGTTTCTCGGCGGCACCTGCCTGCACGTCGGCTGCATCCCCACCAAGGTTCTCCTGCACCACGCCGATGTCTATGACCATTTCAAAAACGCGGCCGAACTCGGCTTTGAAATTCCCGGCGTGAAAATCAATTGGACCAACATCCTGGCCCGCAAATCCAAAATCGTCACCAAACACGCCAAGGGCATCGAATTTCTCTTCAAGAAAAATAAAGTCGAGTGGAAGCAGGGCTGGGGGAAATACGAAGGCCCTGGCAAAATCAGCGTTGAAAAAGACGGCAAGAAAGAAACCGTAGAAGCCGGAGCCATCCTGATGGTCAGCGGCTCGGAAGCCAAATCGCTTCCCGGTATTGAGCCCGATCACAAGACCATCGTCACCAATCGCTCCATCCTCGAACTGCCGGAAATTCCGAAGACCCTCATCGTTATTGGTGCGGGCGCCGTCGGCGTCGAGTTCGCTTCCATCTACAACACGTTCGGCACCGAAGTTACTATCTTGGAAGCATTACCGCGCGTCGTTCCCGTTGAAGATGAAGAAATCTCCTCCGAACTGGAAAAGAGCTTCAAGAAAAAGGGCATCAACATCCAGACTGGCTGCATGGTTGACGGCGTAAAGAAAGACGCCAAGGGCGTCACCGTCTCCTTCAAGGATAAGGACGGCAAGGCGCAGACGCTGCAAGCCGAGAAACTGCTTCTCGCCGTCGGCCGCAAAGCCATGACCGACAACTGTGGCCTGGAAAAATCCAAAGCCAAAGTCGAGCGCGGCTTTGTCCACGTCAATCAATTCATGGAAACCGACGAGCCCGGCCTCTACGCCATCGGCGACATCGTCGCCGGCCTTCCGCAACTCGCCCACGCGGCCATGATGGAGGGCATCGTCGCCGTCACCCACATCGCCGGCAAGCCCACCCACACCATCAACAAACTCCGCATCCCCAACGCCACCTATTGCGAGCCGCAGATCGGCTCCATCGGCATGACCGAAAAACAGGCGCGCGACGCGGGTTACGCCGTGAAAACCGGTAAGTTCCCCTTCGTCGGCAACAGCAAAGCCACCATCCTCGGCAACCACGGAGGCTTCATCAAAGTCGTCACGGACGAAAAATACGGCGAAGTCCTCGGCATCCACGTCATTGGCCCACTGGCCACAGAAATTTTGTCCGAAGCCGCCGCCGTCCTGAATCTCGAAGGCACCGTCGACGACATGATGAACATGATTCATGCGCATCCCACGGTCTGGGAAGCCATGGGCGACGCCTTCGCCTCCGTCCGTGGCCTGCAGATCAATGTGTAGTGACTGGTGATCGGTGACTAGTGACTGGTGTTCTGCAATGCGCGATAGGCCTTTCTTTCTTTTACCAGTCACCGATCACTAGTCACCAGTCACTCTCAGCTGCTGCAACCGATGCCAACGCTTCTCATCACCGATCTCGGCCTCCTTTCCTGGTCGGACGCCTACGCCCTCCAGCTGCGCCTCGTCGCCGCGCGCAAAGCCGGCGCCATGGACGACGTCCTCCTCTTCTGCGAACATCCCCACGTCCTCACCCTTGGCCGCAACGCCAGCCAGAAAAATCTCCTCGCCTCCGAACATGTCCTGCGCCAGAAAAATGTCGAGCTCCGCGAAACCAATCGCGGCGGCGACATCACTTACCACGGCCCCGGCCAGATCGTCGGCTATCCTATCCTCAATCTCGATCCCATCCGCCGCGACGTTCACTGGTACGTCCGCACCCTCGAAGAAGCCATGATCCGCGCCTCCGCCGACTTCGGCATCACCGCCTACCGCATCCCCGGCAAAACCGGCATCTGGGTCCAGCCTCCTGGTAATATCCCCGAAGAAAAACTCGCTGCCATCGGCGTCCACATCAGCCGCTGGGTCACCTCTCACGGCTTCGCCTTCAACGTCTCCACCGACCTCCGCTACTTCGACCTCATCATTCCCTGCGGCATCGCCGACCGCAAAGCCACCTCCCTAGAAAAACTCCTCCACCGCAACGTCTCGCTAGATGAAGTAAAGCCGCGCCTCGTTCACCATCTTTCCGATCTCTTCTCACTCACTCCAAAGGAAATCTCTGCTCAACAACTGCTCGCATCGCTGGATACAGTAGGGCCCGCCTTCTGAAGCGGGCCGCTCCGACTTTGGAGTGCGGCGGCCCTGCCACCGCTTTTGAGCACGCAACCCATTTCCCAACCGAATAAAAAAGACCCCGCGCAAAAATTTCCACGCGGGGCCCTTTCTTGATTAGCTTTTGCGAAGCGAACTAACTGCTTATTTCATCCCACCCACACGGAACATCAGCGACCGGCCCACCTCCGACCGCGAAGCATCCGGGTCAATCGTCTTCAAAAACTCCGCCGTAATCGCATCCTGTTCCTCCTGGCTCCTCTTGTCCCGGTCCGCGCTGAACGCCGCGCGTACCTTCTCCAGCGAGCCCAGGTCCTTCGTCGCTACCCATGTGAAATGCGTGAAGTCGCCGTCGGTCCGTACTTCCTCCACGGCGAGTCCGTAGGCCAGCAAAACGCCGTCCGCCACCAGCTTGTCCAACACCGGCTTGTTATATTTTTCCCAGACCTTGCGATAATCGCCGCCCTTGCCGGGTTTCGCCTTCACATAGTTGTAGCGCGTCCACGGCAGCACTCCGGCCGGCGGCGCACCCGTGCCCGTCACGAACACCAGGTCGCGCGTAATGTAATCGCGGGTCTTGCTGACGTCCGCCGCTTCCATCATCCGCGCGGTCACCGTCGCTCCGCCCGACGAACCCTTCTTCGCCGTGCCGGACTTCGTCGCTTCCTCATCCAGCTTGCCGATCTGCGCCCGCATCGCGCTGTCCACTTTCTCGACTCCAGACCAGTCCGCTACCGAATACCAGATGATGTGGGTAGCGTTCCCCGGCGCGCGCAGCAACCCCGTGTGCACGCCCCACGCCAGAACCACGCCGTCCGCCAGCAATTTGTCGCGTACCGGCGCACCCACCGTCTTCACCAGTTCCATGAACTGCGCGTCTTTTCCGGGATTCACCGTGTACTCATACCAGAACGTCAGCGGCTGCATCTTCGCGTCCTGCGCCGCCGCCGTCAGGCACATCATCAATACCACTACAAGGCAAAGCAGAATTCTTTTCTTCATTTTCAACGATCTCCTTGGACGAACGAGTGTTTGCCTGCGTAGGAAAGCTTTCTGATTTGCTGGCAGTGATGAAGCGCAACCGTTGGGCAGGCATGCAACGCTTGAACTTCGGAAGGGGCCGACCTGCGTCAGAATGCGCCTGTTTGTAGCACCGAATTCTGTAGAGCGTCAAGCGCGCCGAAAGTTCAGCAATCGGTCATTTTGAAGTGCGGCCTTTCGGGACGATATAAAATGGTTTTTGCTAGAACCCCAACCCCGCCACAACCTCCAGCAGCCGGATGAACGCCGCGCACTCCTCGGGCTGAAGCGCCTCGCGCAACTTTTCTTCCGCCGCTCTTCGCTCGCGGATTAGCAACTCCCGGTATTTCTCCCCTTTGGGCGTCAACCGGATCACAAATGTCCGGCCCTTGGCCGCCTTCTTTTTCGAAACCAGACCCTCCCTCTGCATCGTTCCGATAGCCCGATGCACCACCGTCCGGTCGAATCCCAGCATCGTGGCAATCTGGTTCTGGTTGCGTTCCGCGCCGCCGCGCAGCGTGGACAGAATGAATCCCCGCGTCTGCGTGCACCCCGTCTTGCGCTCCATCTGCTTGCTCACCGAAAAATACGCCGCCGCAAGGTTCACCAGCACGGAGTCCTTCCGGATCTCTTCCGGAATCAGCTTCTGCTCAATCGTGATCATAAAATCGTCACCGTCGCTTCCAGCGGCCGCCGCCACTGCGGCTGGTATACGTGTTCCGCGGATTTTTTGCCGATGGCGATCACCATCACGATCTCCTGGGTTCGCCGGGAAAGCCCCAGGAAATTCGAGAGCCGGACGCCGTCGAAACCCTCCATCGGGCAGGTGTTGAATCCCATCGCCTCGGCGGCAATCATCAGGTTCTCGCAGGCCAGCGCTGTGCTCTTTGTCGCCCACTTGAACAGGCCTTGTTTCGTTACCGGCGCCATCCCGATCACCTTCCACGGATGAATCGCCTTCAGGATTGCCCATTTCAACCCGCCAAGAACATTCAGCGGACCCTGCCGGTAGAACCATTTCGCAAGCTTTGCTTTTTTCTGGTATTCCTGAATCTTGCTTTCGGAGAATCCCACTTCGCGCATCCACTGCAATTGCCCCGCGCTTGTCGTGTTCCACAGCCCCAGGTCCGCTACGGCGACCACCAGGATCGAAGCGGTTTTCGCGGCCCGCTGGCCCTGGCACAGTTCCGCCGCCTTCTCTTTCTTTTCCGGAGTTTCGATCCAGACGAGGCTGTACGGCTGACTGTTGAAACTGGACGGCGCGGCCGCCGCCGCCCGCAGGATCTGTTCGCGCGTCTCCGGGGGCACGGTGATGGGATCGAAGGCCCGGATGGCCCTTCGCTGCAACAAGGCTTCGAGATTGGTCGTGGTCATGCCTGCCTCCATGTTGCTAGTACAACATAAGTATGTTGCCGGTGCAACATAAAAACCAGCGGCCCCCACGGTCCCCAGGCCGCCCTCCCTCTATCCCGGTTCGCCATCCCTCTCTATTCGCCGTAAGATAGACAACCGGACGTTTACCCGGAGAGCCGCCGAAGATGCCTGCCACCGAAACCGCTGCAAAGACGAAACTTTCGCGCCAGCAATATCTCGACCTCTATTACTTCATGCGCCTCAACCGCGAGGTCGAGGACACCATGACCCGCCTCTTTCGCCAGAACAAAATTGTCGGCGGCCTGTATTCCAGCCTTGGCCAGGAAGCCATCTCCGTCGGCAGCGCCTACGCCCTCCAGAAAAAGGACTGGATGGCGCCGATGATCCGCAACATCGGCGCGCTGCTCGTCAAAGGCGTTCCCCCGCGCGACATTTTCACCCAGCACATGGCCAAGTACACTTCGCCCACCAGGGGCAAGGATGGCACCAGCCACTTCGGCGATCTCGAAAATCTGCACATCGTCTCGCCCATCTCCATGCTCGGCGATCTGATTCCCGTGCTCACCGGCGTCGCCATGGCCGGCCGCTATCTCGGCCAGAAGATCGTGGCCATGACCTGGATTGGCGACGGCGGCAGCTCCACCGGCGTCTTTCACGAAGGCCTGAATCTCGCCGCTTCCCAGAAAGCCGCGTTCGTCCTGATTCTCGAAAACAACCAGTGGGCGTATTCGACGCCTGTGCGGCGCCAGGTGCCCATCGAGAATCTGGCCGACCGCGCCAAGGCCTACGGCATTTTGAGTTACATCGTGGACGGCAACGATGCTGTGGCCATGTACTCGACCGCAAAGGAAGCCGTCGAGCGCGCCCGTTCCGGCGAAGGCCCTGTCCTCATCGAAGCCAAAACCTTCCGCCGCCGCGGCCACGCACAACACGATCCCGCGGAGTACGTCCCGGCGGAGCAACGCGAATATTGGGAAAAGCGCGACCCCATCACCCTGTACGGAAAATTCCTGACCGCTGAAAAAATTCTCGACGCCAAGGGCAAAAAAGAAATCGAGGACAAGATCAACACCCTGCTCGAAAAAGAGCGAGAGTTCGCCGAAAACTCTCCGATGCCGCCGCCGGAATTTGCCTCCGAAGGCGTCTACTGCACCGGCGACGATTGCCACAAAATCCGACCCAAGTGGGAGCGCCCGATTTCCGAAGTGACCCCGCCCAAATCCAGCGTCGAGCCGGTCTGGCTCGTCGAAGGCTTCGGCCGCGGCAAGACGTCGTCGCGCGAAAATGCTCCGATTCATTTTGGTGACACGCAGCCGGCCGTCGAGGAACCCGCGGCAAAAGCAAAATCGGTTGCGAAACCACCAGCGAAATCTCCTGTCCGAAAATCAGCCCAGGCGAAATCCGCCGCCCGCGGAAAGGCCCGGAGGTAGCCCATGGCCCCGATCACCTTTCTCGAAGCCATCCGCCAGGCCATGTTCGAGGAAATGGCCGCCGACCCCAGCGTTGTCCTGATCGGCGAAGACGTCGGCGTCTATGGCGGCGCGTTCAAGACCAGCGAAGGCCTGCTCGAAAAATTCGGCTGGGAACGCGTCATTGATACTCCGATCAGCGAAAGCGCCATCATCGGCGCCGCTTGCGGCATGAGCTATCTTGGCCTCCGCCCCATCGCCGAAATGCAGTTCATCGATTTCATCGCCTGCTGCTTCAATCAGCTCACCAACTTCGTCGCCAAGGGCCACTATCTCTGGAACGCCCCCGCGCCCATCGTCGTCCGCGGCCCCTCCGGAGGCGGCGTTCACGGCGGCCCGTTTCACTCGTTGAGCCCGGAAATGTATTTCCTGCACACGCCCGGCTTCAAAATCGTCTATCCCTCCACGCCCTACGACGCCAAGGGCCTGCTCAAGGCCAGCATTCGCGACAACAATCCGGTTCTCTTCTTCGAGCACAAGTTTCTTTACCGCCGCCTGAAGGAAGAAATCCCCGAGGGCGACTACACCGTGCCGCTAGGCAAGGCCATCGTCCGCCGCGAAGGAAAACACCTCACCATCGTTTCCTACGCCGCGATGATGCACACTTCCCTTGAAGCCGCCGAAGCCCTCGCCAAGGAAGGCATCGAAGCCGAGGTCATCGATCTCCGCACCCTGCTTCCCCTCGACGAGGAAACGATTCTTCAATCCGTCCGCAAAACCAACAAATGCCTCGTGGTCCATGAAGACACCAAGACCGGCGGCATCTCCGGCGAAATCGCCGCCATCCTTTTTGAAAAAGCCTTCCACGACCTCGACGGCCCGGTCCTGCGCGTCGCGTCTCTCGACACGCCCGTCCCCTACGCCCCGACCCTCGAGGAAGCCTTCCTGCCCAACGCCCAAAAGGTTTTCGCCGCCGCCAAAGACCTCGCCAAATTCTAGTTTTTGTAGAGGCCGCCTTCTGAGGCGGGCACCGTCTTTGTAGGGGCCGGCTCGCTTGCCCTGAGTCTGGCCGAAGGGCCCGGCCCGCTCTTGCCTGATTTAAAAAGTTAGTAACCGTTTGAATCTGTTCCGTCGCATTCTCCAACCCGCTCGCCACCGCCCCCGTAAAATCGAATCTGCACGGGGTTGGCACGGCAAATCCTCCCTCTCCCTTTGGCGCTCCGCTCTGCCGCGTTTCTCAACTTCCGCAACAACCATGATCTCTGGATTCTCCAACGCCCGAGGCTTCCTGCCCATGCGACCGGCTCTCATCTGCCTCGCGGCGACGCTCCTCTGGTGTGTTCCCGCCGCGCTCTTGGGCTCGCCGGGCGGCACTAAACTCAGCGGCAAAGTGACGCTAAACGGGACACCCGCTAAACCCAAGCCCCTCGATCTTTCGAAAGAACCCGCCTGCGCCCAAATGCACGCCGCCAATCCGCTCGCTTCCGAGTCGCTTCTCCTTGGTCCGGGCAACGCCATTCGCAACGTCGTCGTTTATATTTCCGAGGGCGCCCCCTATCCCGGCCCCGCCCCTACGACTCCGGTCCTCTTCGACCAGCAGGGCTGCCAGTACACCACGCACGTGCTCGTCTTCCGCGTCGGCCAGGAAGTGAAAATTTCCAACGGCGACCCGCTCTCCCACAACATTCATCCCCTCGCCAAGGTCAACCGCGAATGGAACAAGATTCAGCCTGCGCGCACCCCGCCTTTCGCCTACACCTACGAAAACGAAGAGTTCATTTCCGTAAAGTGCAACCTGCACCCCTGGATGCAAGGCTACTTTGTCATTCTAAGGACACCGTATTTTGCCGTTACCGGCGACGACGGCAGCTTCGTTCTATCCGACCTGCCTCCCGGCCGTTACACCATCACCGCCTGGCATGAAACCCTCGGCACCCAGTCCCAGGAAATCGAAATCCGGTCCAGCGGCGAGCCGCAGACCCTGAACTTCACCTTCACCGCCAAACCCTGAAGGCCGGCTTTCCCGTCTGTCCTGCCCCGCAACACTCTTCCGCACCCGCCCTTTTCGCCCCTCGCCTTTCGCTGTAAACTAGAAAGGTTCCGCGGAACATGCCAAACGCGCCACGCATTCCGGAAAGTTCACTCGGCAGATCAGGCGAAGGAGAGCAATCCCATGGCAGTTGATGTAGTCATGCCCCAGATGGGCGAAAGCATCTTTGAAGGCACCATCACCAAGTGGCTCAAGAAGCCCGGCGACAAGGTCGAGCGCGACGAGCCC
>DASSGJ010000471.1:0-5188 GCA_035693545.1 Candidatus Acidiferrum sp. | reverse complement strand
GGAAATGGCGCGGTGTAGGGGAAATTGGCGCGAGCGGATTGAGATTGAAAGAGAAGTACGCGGCGTTTGATGCGGAGAGGCTGTTTGGATTGCAGGATATGCGCGCGGAAGAGCCAAGCGAATGCATCAGCGCGGAAGTTTTGCTGGGACACAAGAAGCCGACAGATTGTCCCGCGTTTGGGACGCGGTGCACGCCGGAAAAGCCGCTGGGCGCACCGATGGTTTCCACGGAGGGTGCCTGTGCAGCCTATCACCAATATCGACGTCACCTTGTTACCCTCTGAAACGGCGATCAGGCTGGAGACAAAAGAGAGCGCGGGATTTTCCTGCCCGGTTCCGTTGCCGGCGGGTGGAAGAGTGCTGCTCGGGCATGGGAGCGGCGGGAAATTAAGCGCGGAGCTTTTGAACGAAGTGTTTCTGCCTGCGCTGGGAAATCCGGTGCTGGACCGGCTGGAAGATCAGGCGGTGGTCTCACTGAATGGAACGCGGCTGGCGATGACCACGGATTCGTTTGTGGTGAAGCCGCTGTTTTTCAAGGGCGGGGACATTGGATCGCTGGCGGTGCATGGAACGATCAATGATCTGGCGATGGGGGCTGCCAAGCCGCTGTGGATGAGCGCGGCGTTTATTTTGGAAGAGGGGCTGGAGATTGACGTGTTGCGGCGAGTGGTCGCTTCGATGCAGGCGGCGGCCGACAAGGCGGGCGTGCAGATTGTTACCGGCGATACGAAAGTGGTGGAGAGGGGCAGCGCGGATGGGATGTACATCAACACCACGGGAATCGGGTTGGTGCGCGAGGAGATTGTACTTTCGGCGAGCCAGGCGCAACCAGGAGACGCAATTCTGGTGAGCGGGATGCTGGGGGATCACGGAATTGCAATTCTGGCGGAGCGAGAGGGGCTGAAGTTTGATACGGAAGTGCGGAGTGATTCGGCGCCGCTGTATGAACTGGTGAAAAGGCTGCTGGACGCGACGCATGAGGTTCGCTGCTTGCGGGATCCGACTCGCGGCGGGCTTTCGAGCACGTTGAATGAGATTGCGGGAAGTTCGCGTGTAGGAATGGAGCTGGAAGAAGCCGTGTTGCCCGTGCGCGAAGAGGTGCGCGGGGCTTGCGAGATGTTGGGGCTGGACCCGATGTACGTGGCGAACGAAGGGAAGCTGGTGGCGATTGTGTCGCCGGCGGCAGCCGAGCGGGCCCAGGCGGCGCTGCGGAGCCATCCGCTGGGGGCGGATGCGCGGATTGTGGGTCGCGTGACGAAGGAGCATCCGCGCATGGTGGTAATGCGGACGACATTCGGGACTACGCGGATTGTGGACATGCTGGCGGGGGATCAGTTGCCGAGGATTTGCTAGGAGTGGTTATGCACGAAGTGGGAATTGCCGCGTCGATATTGGAGAGCGTGGAAACGGAAGCGCGACGGCGGCCGGAATCGCGGTTTGCGGCCGTGGGAGTGCGGATTGGCGAGCTTTCGAATGTGGATCAGGATGCGCTGAGCTTTGCGTTTGAGGCACTGACACGGAAAACGCCGATGGAGAATTTGCGGTTGGAAGTGGAGTGGTGCCCGAGGCGGCAGAAATGCCTCGAGTGCGGAGAAGAGTTTGCCGTGCAGGAGTTTGACTTGAGTTGCCCGAAGTGCGGCGTGAACAAGACCAGCTGCATCGGGGGGACGGAACTGGATATCGCTTACCTGGAACTGGAGGAGCCATGCGGGAAGTCGTAGAAAAGAAGGTGCTCAGCGAGAATGATCGCGTGGCTGCGGAACTTCGGCGGCGGTACCGTGACGAAAATATTCTGTGCGTGAACATCATCAGTTCGCCGGGGTCGGGGAAGACGGCGCTGCTGGAGAAGACGCTGGCTTCGTTTCCGAAGGATGCACATGTGGCAGTGCTGACGGGGGATTTGCAGACAGACAACGATGCGAAGC
Source organism: Candidatus Acidiferrum sp. (assembly GCA_035693545.1). Classification (GTDB taxonomy): domain Bacteria; phylum Acidobacteriota; class Terriglobia; order Acidiferrales; family UBA7541; genus Acidiferrum. The sequence continues at coordinate 3,263 of DASSGJ010000471.1, read as the reverse complement.
GGCTGGCACGGTATGGGTTTCCCGTGCGGCAGATTGTAACCGGGGGAACGTGCCACCTGGATGCGCGGATGGTTGTGAAGCATCTGGACGAGATGGGTTTCCGCGGGCCGGGAATTTTGTTCGTTGAGAACGTAGGAAACCTGGTGTGCCCGTCGAGCTACGATCTGGGAGAAGCGGCGAAGATTGTGCTGCTGAGCGTGACGGAAGGGGAAGACAAACCATTGAAGTATCCCGGAATTTTTCACCGCTCGTCGCTGATGCTTTTGACGAAGACGGATTTGCTGCCGCACGTGGAGTTTGACCCGAAGCTGGCGTTGGAGAACGCGCGGAAGGTGCATCCGGAGATTGAGTACATTGCGTTGTCGTCCCGGACCCGGGAGGGATTCCCGGAGTGGATGGGATGGTTGAAGGGGCTCCAAGAGAAGGTGCAGCGGGAAGCGCTGGCGACGGTTTCCTGAGAAGCTACTATTAGGCCGAATTGAAAAGCACGCCAGGAATGGCTGTGCCACACAACTGCCTACCACAGGACCGGCTTCTCCCATTCGAGTGAGAAGCTTTGATCGGAATGACAAGGTTGGGGAATATTCCGTAAACTGTAGGCTCACACCATGACAGAAACAGTGCGGACACGTGTTGCTCGAAAGGCGATCGACATCACCGGGATTGTGCAAGGGGTGGGATTCCGTCCCTATGTCTACCGATTGGCGAATGAGTGCGGACTGACCGGGCTGATTGCGAATACGCCGGCGGGTGTGAGCATTGAAGTACAGGGCGATGCGGAGGCGGTGGAACGATTTCTGGTGCGATTGCCAAAGGAGGTCCCTCCACTCGCGAAGATTACCGGACTGGTGCCGCGGGACGCGGAGTTGCGTCAGGAGACGGTGTTTCGAATCAAGGCGAGCAGCATGCGGGCCGCGGCGAAAGCGTTGATTTCGCCGGATGTGTGTGTTTGCGAGGATTGTCTGCGGGAGTTGATGAACCCGAGGGACAGGCGATTCCGGTATCCCTTCATTAACTGCACAAATTGCGGCCCACGATTCACGATTATTCACGACATTCCGTATGACCGCGAGCGCACTTCGATGGCGAAGTTCCAGATGTGCGCGGCGTGCCAGGCGGAGTATAACAATCCAGCGAGCCGGCGGTTTCACGCGCAGCCGAATGCCTGCTGGGATTGCGGACCACAGGTGTCGATGCTGGGCGCAGATGGCGCGCGGATGGACGTGGCGGAACCGATTCGCGAGGCGGCACGGCTGCTACAGCAGGGCTCGGTGGTGGCGATCAAGGGGCTGGGCGGTTTTCACCTGGCGTGCGATGCGCAGAATGAAAAGGCGGTCGAGAAACTGCGCGAGCGGAAACGAAGGGTGGAGAAGCCATTCGCGATCATGGTGCGGCGGGTGGAGGATGCGGCGCGGCTTTGCGTGGCGGACGAACTTTCGAAAAAAATGATGGGCTCGTTTGAGCGGCCGATTGTGTTGCTGCCGCGAAGGGTGGAAGCTGCGTATGTGCCAGGGATCGCGCCGGGGAACCGGTACCTGGGATTGTTTTTGCCGTACACGCCACTGCATCACCTGTTGTTTCAGAACGGCAAGCTTGAAGCGCTGGTGATGACCAGCGGCAACCTGAGCGAAGAGCCGATTGCGATTGACAATGAGGAAGCGACCCGGCGATTGAACCGGATTGCGGACGCATTTCTGGTCCACGACCGCGAGATTGTGCGGCGGTGCGACGATTCGGTGGTGCGCGTGGCGGCGGGCCAGCCGCAGAAAGTGCGGAGGGCGCGAGGATTTGTGCCGGTGCCGGTGGAATTGGAGAAGGAATCTCAGGCAGTTCTCGCAGTGGGCGGGGAGCTGAAGAATACGATCTGCGTGGTGCGAGGGAGTGAAGCGTATTTGAGCCAGCACGTCGGGGACCTGGAGAATCTGGAAAGTTACAAGTTCTTTGAAGAAGCGGTGGAGCACCTGCAACGGATTCTGGAGACGGAGCCCAAGGTGATCGCGCATGACCTGCACCCCGATTATTTTTCGACGAAATGGGCGCAGGAGCGGACGGGAGTGGAACTGGTGGGAGTACAGCACCATCATGCGCATGTAGCAGCGTGCATGGCGGAGAATCATCTGGACGGGAAAGTAATCGGGATTGCCCTGGACGGAACGGGTTACGGAACGGATGGAGCAATCTGGGGTGGAGAAGTGCTGGTGGCCGATTACGCGGGATTCGAACGGGCGGCGCATTTCGAGTATGTGCCGCTGCCGGGGGGAGCGGCGGCGATTCATGAGCCGTGGCGGATGGCGGTGAGTTACCTGGCAAAACATTTCGGGAAGGATGTGAAGAAGCTGGAATTGCCATTTCTGGCGGAGATTGATTCGCGAAAGTTGAACGTGGTTTTGCAGATGATGGAGCGGGAGATCAATTCGCCGCGTACCTCGAGTTGCGGGCGGCTGTTTGATGCGGTGGCGGCGCTGGTGGGACTGCGCGGGACGGTGAATTTCGAGGCGCAGGCGGCGATTGAGCTGGAAATGGCGGCGCGGGATTCGGGAAGCGAATCGGCATATCCCCTGGATTTGAATCTGCACGGAACGACCTGGCAGATCGGGACGAAATCGCTGTTTGAGTGGCTGGTGCGGGATGTCAAGAAACAGACGAATGTAGCTGAAATCAGCCGGAAGTTTCACAACGGTGTGGCGCTGGTGCTGGTGGAAGCGGCGGAAAAGATCCGGGAGCGGACGGAGTTGAACCGGGTCTGCTTGAGTGGGGGATGCTTTTTGAATGCGCTGCTGCTGGAGACGATGATCGCGGAATTGAAGGAGCGGTCGTTTGAGGTGTTTTTTCATACGGAAGTGCCGGCTGGGGATGGGGGAATCAGTTTAGGGCAGGCGGTGATTGCGGGGCGGAGGGTAGGGGCGTGATTTGCGGGAAGAGAAAGAAAGAGGGAAAGGACAACGCGAAGACGCAGAGGGCGCGGAGATTTCGCAAAGAAAGAGAAGGCGCTGGCATGAAAGCCAGCGCTACATAGGTTTGCAGAATTTGCGGGAGGCGGTTTGGCCTTTGGATTCGGTGATGGTTATGGATTGGCTGGCGGGGATGTTGGAGAGTTTGTCGATTTGGCCGCTGGGCCAGCGGATTTCGACGGAATCGGCTTGGGCATTTTGGCCGAGGCCGAAGGTGAGGATTAGTTCGCTGGCGGAGAGGTAGCTGGAGCCGCTGCGGAGCATTTGGGTTTGCGATTCGCCGGCAGCGGTGAGTTTTACGATGGCGCCGAT
>DASSGJ010000470.1:0-8417 GCA_035693545.1 Candidatus Acidiferrum sp. | reverse complement strand
TACGACTATTTTGCCTATCGCAAAAATGTTCCGCCGGCGCCGCCTCCGGTGGAAAACTGGCCCAAGGTTACCATACAGCTTCCCATCTTCAACGAACGCTACGTCATCGAGCGGCTGGTGGATGCGGTGGCGCAGTTTGATTACCCGCGCGAGTTGCTGGACATCCAGGTGCTGGACGATTCGACCGACGAGACACGGGAGGTTGCGCGGGCCTGTGTGGAACGCCACGCGCTCCAGGGGCTTCCGATCACTTACATACACCGGACCAATCGTGAGGGGTTCAAGGCTGGCGCGCTGGAGAACGGGTTGAAGACCGCCAGGGGTGAGTTCGTCGCTATTTTTGACGCGGATTTTATTCCGCAAGCGGATTTCCTTCGCCGCACCGTGCCCTATTTTCTCGATCCCGCGACCCAAGGCAAAATCGGGATGGTGCAGACGCGCTGGACGTATCTGAACAGCGACTATTCCCTACTGACGCGCGTGGAGACGATTCTGCTCGACGGTCATTTTGTGATCGAGCATGGCGGCCGCTCGCGGCGCGGCACATTTTTCAACTTCAATGGCACCGCCGGCGTATGGCGCCGCGCGGCCATTGACGCGGCCGGCGGCTGGGAGCACGACACGCTGACGGAAGACACGGATCTTTCCTACCGCGCGCAGCTAAAAGGCTGGAAATTCATCTACCTGCCGGAAATTGAGTGCGCTTCCGAATTGCCCGTGGACATGAACGGATTCAAGGCGCAGCAAGCGCGCTGGGCCAAGGGCCTGATGCAGACGGCCAAGAAAATTCTGCCCAAAGTTTTCAGCTCGGACGTGCCGTTCTATGTGAAGTCCGAAGCCTTTTTTCACCTGACGGCCAACATCTCTTATCCGTTGATGGTGTTGCTCTCCACCATGCTGTTGCCCGCGATGATTGTGCGTTTTTATCAGGGCTGGTTTCAGATGCTGGTGATTGACTTGCCGCTGTTTCTCGCTTCCACTTGTTCGATTTCCAGTTTTTATCTTGCCGCACAGAAGGAATTGCGCCCCAAGACCTGGCTGACGACCTTTCTTTATATGCCGTTCGTAATGGCCACGGGAATCGGCATCAGCGTGCGCAACGCGCAAGCGGTAATCGAAGCCATCGTGGGGAAGAAGTCGGAATTTGCCCGCACCCCAAAATTCAAGATTGAAGGCAAGTCCGGCACATTTGCGGCCAAGAAATACAAGAACAAGGCAGGGTGGATGCCCTACTTCGAGGTGGCCCTGGGTCTCTACTTCGCTCTAACGGTCGTCTACGCGATCATGAATGAGAATTACGCTACGGTGCCATTCCTGCTGCTTTTTGTGTGGGGCTATCTTTATACAGGGTTCATGTCGCTAAGCCAGTCGTGGTTCGCGCACCTGCGTTTCGGCGTGAATGCGCCGGAGATGCGCCCCGCTTCGTCGGGAGCTCCGGGATTTTAGTTTCGTAAAGGTAGCTCCGGCCTAAAGGCCGGCCACTACACGCCACTGCCACATTCCGGCTTTTCGCCAAACACTTGTTTGATAAAATAGCGGCATGCCCATTCAACGTGAACAACTGGAAGCGGACGTTCTGATCGTCGGCGCAGGACCCGCGGGTCTTGCCTGCGCGCTGCATCTCGCCAACCTGATCAAGCAGCACAACGCCAGCGGGGCCAAACCGGAACTTTCCGCCGAAAACATTTACGTGCTCGAAAAGGGCCGTGAGATCGGGACGCACCAGCTTTCCGGCGCGATCATGAACCCGAAGGCCCTGGCGGAACTCGTTCCCGATTTTCAAAAGACCGCGCCGCTGGACACGCCCATCACCGATTCCGCCGCGCTGATTTTCACCGAAAAATCTTCGTACCGGATGCCCATCACCCCGCCACCCTTCAATAACTCGGGCAATTTTGTCATTTCCCTCAGCAAATTGGTGAAGTGGATGGGCGGGCTGGTGGAGTCGGCGGGTGTAAACCTGTTCAAGGAATTTGGCGGCGCGGAACTGATTTATGAAGGCGACGGCATCGCCGGCGTGATTACCGAAGACAAGGGGCTCGACAAAAACGGCAAACCCAAGGACAACTTCACTCCCGGCTACGAATTGCGCGCCAAAGTAACCGTGCTGGCCGAAGGAACGCGCGGCTCTCTGACCAAACAACTGGTCGCGAAAAAGAGCCTGGACAACATCAATCCGCAAAGCTACGGCATCGGCATCAAGGAGCTCTGGGACGTGCAGCCGGGAAAGATCCAGCCCGGCTATGTAGCGCACACCCTGGGCTGGCCCATTTCGACCAAGATGTACGGCGGAGGCTGGATTTACGGGCTCAGCAACAACCGCGTTTCGATCGGACTGGTGATCGCTCTGGAGTATGAAAACTCGCGCTTCGATCCCCACGCGGCGTTTCAGACCTGGAAAACGCATCCGTTTGTACGCAACATTCTCGACGGCGGAAAGCTGGTTCGCTACGGCGCGAAATCCCTTCCCTACGGCGGGTGGTACGCGATGCCGCAAAATTATCTTGATGGGGCAGTGATTGTCGGCGACTCCGGCAGCTTTCTCGATTCACAGCGGCTGAAGGGCGTGCATCTGGCGATGAAGAGCGGCATGCTGGCCGCCGAAACGATCTTCGAGGCGCTGAAGAAGGGCGACTACTCCGCAAACACACTGAAGCTGTATAAGGAAAAAATCGATAAGAGCTACATCAAGGATGAGCTCTGGAAGGTTCGCAACTTCCATCAATCTTTCCGCAACGGATTGATGGATGGATTTTTCTACTCCGGCTTGCAACAACTGACCGGCGGCGCCGGCATCATTGATCCTATGCGCGCGCACGCGGGCCACGAAGCGTACAAACCGATATTCGGCCGGCCCGCCCCGGAACGCTTCAAGGGCGATGGCAAGCTCACCTTCGACCGCCTCACCGACGTCTATCACTCTGGCACCCGCCACGACGAGGATCAGCCATGCCACCTGAAGGTCCAGGACCTGAACATCTGCGCGACGCGCTGCGTGGAAGAATTCGGCAATCCCTGCCAGTATTTTTGCCCCGCCGCCGTCTATGAAATGGTGAAAGAAGGCAGCGGCCAGAAACTGAAGATCAACGCCGCCAATTGCGTCCACTGCAAAACCTGCGACATCGCCGACCCCTACCAGATTATCGACTGGGTCGTCCCCGAAGGCGGTGGCGGACCCAATTATGAAGGCATGTAAGCTGTAGTGTTGCTCTGCCCTTGCTACGGCAGCAAACCGTAGACGGAGAGCTCGCTTCTGGTTCCTACATAAACCTTCCCATTGGCGACCGTGGGAACCGTGAATTTCACCGCGTTGCCGGCCGCGTTTCCTGTTCCTTGTGTGCTATTCCATAATTCCGTTCCCACATTTGCGGCGTCGTAGGCGTGCAGGACGGCCGGTCCATTCGCGCAACAAGGGGTTCCGTAAGCGCCGCTATCGAGAGCCCAGACGATTCCGTTGGCGGAAGCGCTCGACGCAGAGACCGAAGGCGTCGCTCCCTTGCCACCGAAGGAATGCGAGGAAGAGTGCGAGGCGCTCCCGAACTGCCCGGTGGCCAAATTAAAGGGGAACTGCTGCATCGGACTACTGGAAGCCGCGATGTATAGGGAATTATTCCAGATCGCGGCAGTGGCAAGAATCTCGTTGCCGCTGACAACCAGGGACTGGACCACGTTGTTGGTGGAGGAATTAAATCCGCCCATGTTGTCGCGATTAAGCAAATACAAAACGCCGGACTTGCCTCCCCCGATCAGCAAATGCGCCACGGGGCCTGAGGACGGATCCATCAGGATTGCCGCGCCTCCGGAACCATGATCGGTATCGTTTATGCTCAGACTCGCTTGGTCTTTGGGCGTGAAGTAATCAGCAACAGAAAGTCCGCCGGACGTGCTGAGTTTCACCGTGCTGTCGCCATAATCCGAGCCTCCGGTGTTTGCGTCAAACGTTCCATTGCCCGTGAGGAAGTACAGATTCCCCGTGGGGTCGGCAGCGGGCGCGCCGCCGCTCATCCAAATGCCCGCATCGCTCCCATTCGGGTTGGCGTTAAATGTCGCCACGCGTGAAAGACTAGTTTTGTCGAATCCGATCACCCATCCGTGGTACGGAGTGTTATCCCCATGCGAAGCCCATGCCACGTAAACGACACCGTTCAGCAGCACCAGGCCGGGACGCTGATTTTCCCGAAGCGTGTTGAAGGGAACGTTGCCCCCGGAAGAACCGTCGCCCGTTCCCGGAACGCTGATCGCGGAGGTGATATTTGCCGGGCCGCCAAATTTTTCGCTGCCGTCGATCAAGCTCAGAGCATGTAGACGCTGGAAGCAGGAAGCATCCGGAGTGCAGGACGTTCCGTTCGTCTTGCTCTTACTAACCACATATAGGGTGCTACTGGCGGCATCGATCACCGGAGTTCCGACAATTCCAATATCCGGAAAGATGTCGGTGGTGCCCACGTCACCATTGCTCAGGAAAGTTTCCCCTGTGTTCATGAGAGAAACGGTCCAATAGGTCGCACATGGTTTTGCATCCGCATCAAACGCATAAACCGAGTTGTGCGAAGTCGCCGCAAACACCACGTTGTGTTTGCCTCCGCCGATGTTGAGATTTGGCACCCACAATGGCTGCGCATAGGCCGGTGCATCAATTGCGCAGGAAAACAGTTTTCCAAACGTAGCCGTGGTGACGTTCGCCGTGGTCAGTGCGTATTCCTGGGCATTCACGCCGTCACGCGCCAGATCGTTGTGATAGGTGAGCACACCGGCAAGATTGGTGACGCCGATCGTAGCCGAAGCACTGGTCACGCCGTCTGTCGCGCTGGTGGCCGTTACGGTGACCGTTCCCGCGGAGCCCGGCGCAACATAAGTTGCCGTAGTTGCATTGCTCGCGCTGAAGGTTCCGGCGGACGCAGTCCACGTTACTCCCTGTGGGTCGTTGGTCGTGGCAGTCAATGGCAACGACTGCGTGACCGTCAAACCTCCACGCTTCGGAGACAGCGAGACAGTAATCCCCGCCGCTGGAATGATCGTAAGCGACAAGTTAACCGTTTTCGATTGTTGCGGGCTGCCTGCATCGCTCACTTGAAATGTCAGCGGGGTGTTGGTGACGGATACCGCTGGTGTGCCGGTGATAGCCCCCGTCGCAGCGTTCAACTGCAAATTTGCCGGCAATGCGCCGCTGGTCAGCGTCCAGTTGTACGGCGTGGTTCCGCCCGTAGCCACCAGGGTCTGGCTATACGCCACTCCTACCTGCCCACTGGGTAAAGAGGTCGTTGAAATCGCCAGCGTTGGGGCCGCAATCGTCAGCGTCAGGTTGACGCTCTTCGATTGCTGGGGGCTGCTTGAATCCTTCACCTGAAACGTCAACGCCGTGTTTGTAACGGATACCGTTGGCGTGCCGGTGATAGCCCCCGTAGCAGAGTTCAACTGCAAATTTGCCGGTAATGCCCCGCTGGTCAAAGTCCAGTTGTACGGCGTGGTTCCGCCCGTAGCGACCAGGGTCTGGCTATAGGCCACTCCTACCTGACCACTAGGTAAGGAGATCGTCGAGATTGCCACGGTGGCAGGGGCAATCGTCAGTGTCAGGTTGACGCTCTTCGATTGCTGGGGGCTGCTTGAGTCCTTCACTTGAAACGTCAACGGAGTATTGGTGACGGTTACCGTTGGCGTGCCGGTGATGGTCCCCGTCGCCGCGTTCAGCTGCAAATTTGCCGGTAATGCCCCGCTGGTCAGCGTCCAGCTGTACGGCGTCGTTCCTCCCGATGCACCAAGAGTCGTGCTGTACGCCGCACCCACCTGGCCGTTCGGCATGGAGGTCGTTGAAATCGCCAGCGTTGGGGCCACAATCGTCAGCGTCAAGTTGACGCTTTTGGATTGCTGGGGACTGCTTGAATCCTTCACCTGAAACGTCAACGCCGTGTTTGTGACGGTTACCGTTGGCGTGCCGGTGATGGCTCCCGTCGCCCCGTTCAGCTGCAAATTTGCCGGCAATGCGCCGCTGGTCAGCGTCCAGTTGTACGGCGTCGTTCCTCCCGTAGCGACCAGGGTCTGGCTATACGCCACTCCTACCTGCCCACTAGGTAAGGAGGTCGTCGAGATCGCCACGGTGGCAGGGGCAATCGTCAGCGTCAGGTTGACGCTTTTGGATTGCTGAGGATTGCTTGAGTCCTTCACCTGAAACGTCAACGCCGTGTTTGTAACGGTTACCGTTGGCGTGCCGGTGATAGCGCCCGTCGCAGCGTTCAGCTGCAAATTTGCCGGCAAAGCGCCACTGGTCAAAGTCCAGTTGTACGGCGTGGTTCCTCCCGTAGCCACCAGGGTCTGGCTGTACGCCGCTCCGACCTGACCACTGGGTAAGGAGGTCGTCGAAATCGCCAGCGTCGTGGCCGCGATCGTTAGCGTCAGGTTGACACTTTTGGATTGCTGGGGACTGCTTGAGTCCTTCACTTGAAACGTCAGTGGGGTGTTGCTGACGGATATCGTTGGCGTGCCGGTGATAGCCCCCGTCGCAGCGTTCAGCTGCAAATTTGCCGGCAATGAGCCGCTGGTCAGCGTCCAGTTGTACGGCGTGGTTCCGCCCGTAGCCACCAGGGTCTGGCTATACGCCACTCCTACCTGCCCACTGGGTAAAGAGGTCGTTGAAATCGCCAGCGTTGGGGCCGCAATCGTAAGCGTCAGATTGACGCTTTTGGTTTGCTGGGGACTGCTTGAATCCTTCACCTGAAACGTCAACGCTGTGTTTGTGACGGTTACCGTTGGCGTGCCGGTGATCGCTCCCGTAGCGGCATTCAACTGCAAATTTGCGGGCAATGCGCCGCTACTCAAAGTCCAGCTGTATGGCGTGGTTCCGCCCGTAGCCACCAGGGTCTGGCTATACGCCACTCCTACCTGCCCACTGGGTAAAGAGGTCGTTGAAATCGCCAGCGTTGTGGCCGCAATCGTCAGCGTCAGGTTGACGCTCTTCGATTGCTGGGGACTGCTTGAATCCTTCACCTGAAACGTCAACGCCGTATTTGTGACGGTTACCGTTGGCGTGCCGGTGATAGCTCCCGTCGCAGCGTTTAGCTGCAAATTTGCCGGCAACGTACCGCTCGTGAGAGACCACATAAACGGACTCTTCCCTCCCGTCGCCACCAGCGTTGCGCTGTAGGCCGTTCCAACCTGGCCGCTGGGCAACGAGGTCGTCGAGATGGCGAGCGGAGTGGGATCCGGGTTCCCGGTGGACGAGGAAGCACACCCCTGAAGGAGAGCGAAAGGTACGAGCAGGAAACAGAAGACAAATAAGTTCAGAATGAGAGGCTGTCCCAATTTTTTCATCGAGTGCAAGTTCACCCCACCAATGAGAATTGAGAAATTATCCGAGATTTTTTGGACGAATGCACTAACCGAAGTACTGGCACTAAAACGCTAAATCCCTCGGTTACACGACATTAGGGGACGACAAAAAAATCGGGTGCGCTGTCCAATACGGGACAGTGCCGGCTCGCGATCACCAAGGGTCATGTTGAGGGTGACCACAGCTTGCGGAAATAGGTCTTAACGCGTGTCCAGGTGGAGGTTTCAGGCGGGGCTTGCGGCGTCGGATGCGCTTTGGCGGCATTCGCCGGACTGGCAGCCTGAGCCACAACCGCCTCGCCTTCTACCCGTCCCTGAAAGATCAGCGTGGGGCGTACGCGCACGCGCCGCACCAGGATGATCAGGTTGGGGTCGAATTCGGCCTGCACTTTTGTTTTGGCATCGTAACGAAGCGGCGGCATGAACACCTGGTAGATCGGTTCATCGGCTTGAGTGGCCTGGTCGGTCTTCTCCGCCGCGGGCTTGGGTTCCGCTGCTCTTTTCTTGATTTCCTCGGCGGTGGCCAGTTGGCTGATTTCGGTTCCAGGAGTCATGGGCCTGATCACCGCCTGCATGCTGCACGCACAGTGCCCCGTCGCCGCGTGCAAACTTTCGATCTGGCCGTTGGTCAGCGAGACGTCGCCGCTCTGCGGCACCAGCACGCTCTGCCCGGTCAATTGCTGTTCAACGCGCACTGCCCCCTTGTTCGCCCGAACGCACATCGCCCCCGCGCTGTCGAGACCCACAAGCAGGTCTTCGGCGCCATTCCCGATCGAAATCGGACGCGCCTGGATTTGTGGCGTGTAAATATTAAGGGAGACCTCGCTGCCAATCACCGCGTGAATCGTGCCGGAATCGAGCGCCAGGGTGATTGCGCTTCCGGCCTTAAGCACGGAAAAATGAGCCGGGCCGCAGATCATCACCTGGCCGCCATCCACCAGGTCAATGCGCGCCTGCCCGGCCTTCACGCGGACATCGCTGCCGCTGCGCAATACCGTTTTCACCTGTCCGCGCACCACTTCCACGGTCATCGGACCTTCGACGGAAATGGCTTCACCCTCGATAACGCCGATGGCGTCGCCCGGACGATTGTC
>DASSGJ010000469.1:0-2330 GCA_035693545.1 Candidatus Acidiferrum sp. | reverse complement strand
GCGACCAAATCCCATCGTTCATGGGCTAGTGAGCTTGATAGACCATCTTTCCGCCAACCATCGTCCAAACCACCTTCGTGGCCCGAAGCTCCTCCGCAGGCACGGTAAGAACGTCACGATCCACTAGAACAAGGTCCGCTTGCTTGCCCGGGGCGATGGAGCCGATGAAACCCTGCTCGTTCATCGCGCACGCAGAGTTTCTCGTGTAGGCATACAGCATGGCTTCGCGCGGCATGCGCTGTGACGGATCCAAAACTCCCTCCGGCCCCTTGCGCGTTTCGGCCTGATAAATGGCTTGGAACACATTCGCGGTCGAAACCGGCCAGTCGCTCGCTCCAGAAATGATTGCACTGTTGTCGAGGAGTGACCTCGCGGGATACTGCCACTGGTATAGATCCGGCTCGAGGTACGGCTTCACAAGTCCAATCGTGTCTTCTCCGGCGCTCGCCCACAGAAGCTGCAGCGCCGCAACCACACCCAATTCGTGGAACCGCGGAATATCCTCGGGGTCCGCGAACTGAACGTGTGTCAGCGTATGCGGCAATCCGCTGTTGCCGTTCGCCCGGCGTGCCCTTTCGATTCCGTTTAGCGATTCCTTGACCGCAAGATCGCCTAAAGCGTGCACATGCACGATGAGCCCCTGTGTGTCGGCGGCGATCACGAGTTCTGCGAACCGTGCCGGCTCGAAGAGAAGCTCGCCATTTTTTCCGGAGTTGCGGTAGGGCTTAGTCATGGCTGCCGTTTGTGAGGGATATTCGACGACGCCATCGGCAAAGATCTTCACTCCCGTGACGGACAAGTTCGGAACACTCTTGAATTTCTCACGAAGTTTCTGAACGTTCGCCAGTTCCTCCGCAGGTTTGCGTGCGAGAACTTGCGGGAAAGCGACGACGTGCGCAGTCAACTCTCCGTGCTCCGCCAGCTGCCGGTAGGTCTCAAGCACGGATTCATCGGCCAGCGGATCAAGCCACGAAGTAATCCCGAGACTGTGGTTGTACTGAACCGCAGCGCGGCCTCCCTCGAGGAGTTGTTCTTTTGTCGGCTCAGGAAGATTTTCTTGCACCTTTCGCAGTCCCGCATCGACCAGGAATCCGTTGGGTTCGAGCTTCGAATCCACGCCGTAGTATTGGCGATCGTTTGCCGGAAGATGCTGAATGAAATCCTTGGTGATTCCTGCGCGGCGAAGCAGTGCTCGATTCGCCCATCCGGTGTGGTAATCGCTTCCTGAAAGGTAGACAGCGAGGTCCGCATAGTCCCCGGTACTGAAGCGAGCATTCAACTCCTCGGTCCTGGACCAGAACGCCAAGGGCATGCCGCTGATGGAAAGGACATTTCCTCGCATCCCTTTTCCGCTCTTCCGTGCGTCGCCGACGAAGGCAACAAGATCATCGATGGACTGCACCTTGTCGCCGACATCGGCGGAGATGAGAGACAAACCACCCTGGACCGAATGTGTGTGACTGTCGATGAATCCTGGAAGCAGCCATTGCCCGTGGAGATCGATGCGTTCCGCCTGCTTCCCGACTTTCTTCTCGACATCCGCCCGACTGCCAACTGCAACGATCTTGTCTCCGCGAATCGCTACTGCTTCCGCGTAGGGATGCTCTGTCTCCGCCGTAAAGATTCTGGCGTTGTAGAAAACGCGCTCGGCTGCGTCATCCGCCTCCGCCCTTGTCGCCGAGGCCAATACTGCGATTGCGAAAACGATCAGCCCAAAAAATCTTGGAACCCTCATCCTTACTCTCCTCCCTAAATTTCAACACGCATTTCTCTTTGTGCTCCAGCCGTGCGCTCGGAGATTGGATCGCTTTGTCGAATGTCCCCGACGCTTTCTCATACCACAGCTGGGTGTGGAATCCCCCGTTTTTTGTAGGGCAAACTACAAATGGATAAGCCACAGTTCCCGGCCCGCAAATTGATTTCAGTCCTTCAAGAGTCGTTCGTGGTCCGGGCATGAGATTTACCCAAGTAATAGGACGCATTCCGAGGGCCGAAAGAGGACGACTCCGCGCGGTCTTTATCGTGAGGTTAGCCGGAATTAGTGCGATACCGGCCCGAATGTGACGCGAAGCGCGTAAGCGTATTTCGCAGGAGCTTGCGCGGGGAGCCGAACGTGTAAGCCGACGCGACTCTGCTCGAACTGTAATTTCGCATCACTGCCAACCAGGGCGACGGATTGCACGTGCTCGCTGCCCGTGGCCTGCGCGAGAGCGTGAATTACGGCTTGCGCATTTGCCGGCCAGCCGAGTCCGATTACATAGAGCGCCTCACCCTTGGTCGTAAAGCGAAAATCCTCCGGCGTGTAATGCGCCGTGTCGGTGTCGTGAAAC
>DASSGJ010000468.1:0-7476 GCA_035693545.1 Candidatus Acidiferrum sp. | reverse complement strand
GATAACACGACGACATCGGTGGCGGTGGATTTTTCCGATGCGATTCTTCTGGCCGGAACCAATGTGGACAATTTGTTTCGCCTGATCGAGCTGGGAGACTGCGCCGGGGTGATTGATTACAGCGAGCGGCTCTTCTGGTGGGGCGAACGCAACAAGATGAACAACTGGGCGAACCTGGGTTTCGACGGCGGGTTCACGGGGCCTTCGCTGCCGCACTATCCGCTGGGCTGGACTCCGGATCCGACGTTTGCGCCGGGCGGGACTGATGAAGAGAGTTTTGTGGTGTGGGGCGCAGCGTATTCGATTGTGGGCAACGGAACGATGGCGACGCGCGGGTTGATGACGCAGAGCGCGGTGCAGGATGCTCTGGGCGCGCAACGGATTCAGACAGGAAAGGATTACACCGTGCGGGCGCGGTGCGCTCGGAATTCGACGCTGGTACAAGGGACTCTGCATGTGCATCTGTTCAGCGCGAGCGGCGGAATCAACACCACTGGGCTGCAATTGACCGCGACTCAACTGACGACGAACTACGTGGAGTACAGCGCGGAGCTGACCGCGCCACTCGCGACAATCCCAAGCGACCTGGTGCTCAGGATTTATGCGGACGGCACGCCGAACTCGAACGGGCAGTTTTATGTGGACGCGATCGAAATCTATCCGACCGCCCAGCCGGTAAATTCTTCGCTGGTACGGGCCAGCCGCGTGGAGGATCCGGAGAGCTACGACGGAATCGACGGGATGCTGAGCGTGGCGGAGAACAACGGACAGGCCATCCGTGCGGCGTTCAAGCTGCGAGAGCGGCTTTATTTTGTGAAGGAGCATTCGCTGCACGTGACACAAGATGACGGAACGAACGAGCCGTCGCTGTGGTCCATTTCCGAAGTTTCGCGGCGTGTGGGGACGCCCTCTGTCCGCGGTGTAGGGTTTGGGGAAGACTGGGTGGTCATCGCGCACCGGACGGGGCTGTATCTTTTTGCTGGTGGCGAGCCGGTAAAGATTTCGCAAGAGATTCAGCCGACCTGGAACCAGATCAACTGGCAGTACGCGCAGACGCTGTGGGTTACCGTGGATACGCGGGAGCGCCGAATTTATGTGGGCGCGCCGTTTGGAAGTGCGACGACGCCGAATCGCGTGCTGATGCTCGATTATCACGATCTGGACTCGGCATCGGATATCGAGGGACGGCCTCCGGTGAACATCACTTTGACGGGCCGAAAGACGGCAACGGATAACTCGCGGAAGTGGGCACCGTGGTCGATTGCGGCGAATTGCTGCGCGCTGATTGAACGGACGAACGGGACGGCTGTTGCGGCGTTTGGCGGAGGACTGCCGGGAGTCGGCGGCGGCGGCGCGACAGGGAAGATTTATCAGCTGAGTGATACGCAGTTTTCCGACGATGGCGCGGCGATTCCCAGTTACTACACGACGCACTTTTTCCCGGAACGGGCGGTGGAGAGTTCGCTGGGACTCGGTGCACACCGGAAACTATTCAGCTATCTGACGATGTATGTGGAAGGCGCGGGCAATCTGGCGCTGACGAGTTTTGTGGATTCAGAAAGTGCTGCGACGGCGCAGCAACCATTGGGAATGAGCTCACCGGCGTTCAAGGACCTGGAGTTGCCGATCAATGTGCTGGGCGAACGGGTGGCATTCCAGATAGGCACGAACCAGGCCGGCGCGTGGTTTAAGGTTCAGAAGTTTACACCGTCGGTGAGAGTGGATCCCTGGGCGCCGGTGAGAGGGATGAATTAGCCGAACGACAGATAGGGAAGTGTTGGGCCTTGCGTGGCCGGTCTAAAGACCGGCCACTACATTTTGGGGAGGAGACGATATGCCGAGTTATGGAAATGTGGTGCCGCCGGTGTCGGTGGGATTTGGGGACAGCGCGTCGGTGATTGCTTCGACGGATGTGATTTTTCCGGCGCCGTTCAAGAGCGCGCAGGTGGCGCTGGCGCCGGCGTTCAGCAGCGGAAAAGTGCGGGCGGCGGTGGAGATCGTTTGGAGCGCGGCGCCGGGAGTGATTTCCGTGCAGTTGCAGACGGCGGACACGGATATTGACGCGGCGTATATCCAGGAAGGCGCGGTGATTACCAACGTGAATGCGGGAAATGTGACGCGGGCGGAGTTTCCGGATGTGGTGGCGAAGTTTGCGCGGATCCTGATTGCGACGCTGCCGAATAACGTGACGGCTACGGCGAAGATCAGTTCGTAAGAGAAAGGCTTAACACAGAGGACACCGAGACAGAACACAGAGTTCACAGAGGAAGAAGAATGCTGACGGTTGCGCAACTGGCGCCGATGAAGGATCGGGATCCGTATCTGTACGAGACGCTGGTGAAGATTGTGTCGGCGGTGAATGCGGCGAGCGCGAATGCGGGCGTGGACCCGGTGAATCCTTCGCCGGCACCGCCGGCGATTGCCGTACTGAAGGTGCAGGCGGCGAACGGCTGGTTCGACCTGGCCATAACCGATCCGGCGGCGACGCGGCCGGGGCTTTTTTATTTCGCGGAGTCGGATGTGACGCCGGCGTTTTCGGCGCCGCGGGTCTATTTCCTGGGCGCTTCGCGGAATTTGTATGTGCAACTGGGGAACCAGACGCTGTACTGGCGGGCGTATTCGCAGTATGTCGGTTCATTGGCCTCGGCGCCGGTTACGTTTGGCTCGCCGCCGACGGCGGTCGTTGGAGGAGGAAGTGCGGGGCCGGCTCCGTTGCCGTCGAGCGGAAGCGGGGCATTGCCGAACGGGTTGCTGCGCGGGGGAAATGGATTTGGCGTGGTGCCGGGAGCGCGGGTGGTGAAGCAGACGGTTTTGTGACCCAGTCGGGAGTCAGTAGTCGGGAGTTGGTAGTCGGAGTAAGGGAGAGAGGGAGCGATGCCGAATCTTACGTACAACGCGACTTGGGATTTTAATCCTGCGGACACGGTGACGCTGAACGCGGCGTTCACGTTTGATTTGCAAGATCCGAACGACAACCAGACAGTGTCGGGCGTGCTGACGACGCTGCAGGGGCGGACGCCGCACGTGACTTTGACGCAGACGGATAACGCGACGATCAGCGTGGTGGTGACGATCTGAGGAGACAGTAATCAGTAATCGGTAATCAGAAAGATGAAGATTCGAGCGTACGAGGCGAGCGACCTGGAGGCGCTGCGGGCGATTCATGCGCGGCAGGGGTTTGGTTATGCGTTTCCGGATTTGGGCAACCCGCTGTTTCTGACCAAGCTGGTTTTGGGAAGGGAAGAGGGCGGGAAGCGAATCGCCGGCGCTGCCCTGCTGCGGTTGACGGCGGAGGCGTACCTGCTGCTCGACCCGGATGAAGGGTCGCCGCGGGAGAAATGGCAGTGGCTGCTGGGGCTGCACGAAGCGACACGGCGCGATGCGTTGGCGCGCGGACTGGAAGACGTGCATGCCTGGCTGCCGCCGGAGATTGCCGCGAAGTTCGGAAAGCGGCTGACAAAATTGGGTTGGGTTCGCGACGATGAGTGGACGCCGTACTGCAAGAGACTCGGACCAACATTTGCAGGCCTCAACGAAAAGGGAACATAAAATCTCTGGGGGACATTTTTCGCGGCGCTCTTCATCATCAGGCAAACGGCGAGCCGGAAGGCAGCGGCGAGCACAACCGTGAAGGGGAACGCACTTACTTGCTATTAGGCCAGAAACGCGGAGCTTCGGAAAAGAAGGCGGTTCAACCGACCCGGCAAGAGGTGCTTAACTACTTAGGCGTATTAGCAGATGATTATCACATACCGCGCAAGGAGGTGTATGCTGTTGCCGATGCAGAGAGTAGTCTAGACGTCGGCGCGGTTGGCAAGAACTATGCGCATGACAAACGGGGCCGCCCGAACATAGACAAGCACGGGAAACCAATCATTAAGAGCACCGACTATGGCCTTATGCAAATCAATAGCTCCCTCATCAACAAAGAGGAGCTGAAGGACGCTCACGGGCGCACATTCAGGATCGGGACAGACGATGAACGGGATTGGAGAGCCAATGCACGGGCTGGGGTTGCACTGTTAGCCCCAGCCTATCAGTTTGCGGAATGGGAGCAAGGACCCAGCGCAACAATAGAAGGCCACGCACAACAGGCGTATTCGCAGTACAACAGCGGGAGCAAGCGAATGCGCGACCGGTACTTGAAGGAACGACGGGATGGGATGCCCCAGGATGGGGCCGATCGGAACTTCTTAGAAAAATACAGAAGATGGTAGGTAAGCTTTTGAAACTGATGGTGCTGATCGCGCTCGTGGCCTTTGCGGCAGGCGGACGGGCTTGCGCGTCGAGCAAGGATAACTGCTACTACGGAGAGGGCCAAGCCAACAGAAATCTTGCGGAATTTCAGATTAGAATTTCGGCAAACCCGGATTGGAAAGACTCGGGTGATCAGGCGTGCAGGGCCGTCGTGCTGGACAAAAATCAAAAAACCATCTTTTCGGCGGAGGATGAACGATTTTCGATTGAGCTGGCCGGGCAGGACGTGAATGGTGACGGGGTGCCTGATGTGGTCATTTACGGTTACTCGGGAGGAGCCCACTGCTGCTGGACGTACTACATTATCTCGCTGGGCGAGCACGCAGGGTTGATCGCGAAGTTCGAGAATGGACGTGACGCAGCGTTCGTGAAAGACGATGAAACGGGGCGATTTTATATTTCGACCCTTGATGGAGCGTTCGATTATTTTGATGGCTTGTGCCATGCGTGCACGCCGTTTCCTCAGGTGTTTCTTAGAATCGAAGGCAAGACCGTCGTGGACATGGGGCCGAAATTTGTCGAAGCTTACGACACGATCATCCAGGAAAATCGGGCATCTCTAAAAGCAGAGGATGCGGCGGCCATTGCCGCGATGAAAACGAATCCGAACGAAAGCGAATCATCGGATGTGTACGAAGCAGCGGCGAAAGTTTTGTCGATTGTCTTTGCCTACCTCTACAGCGGGCGCGAAGGCCAGGCTTTGCATGAATTGCGGACCATGTGGCCCAAATCTGATCAGGACAGAGTGTGGCATCTGATCCAGAAACAGAGACGCGAGGGGATTTTACGCTACGTAAATGGTTCGTCCCCTAGCCTGCCTGCATTACGGCATCGGTAACAACTCAAGCACCCGACTGCAGTTTTGTGACCCTTGAGAGTCTAATCGGCGCTACAGAGGGCTCCCTACTGGATGCAATCCGGGTGAGCTTTGGGAAGGCCTCACGCCTCGAAGGCGTGTGCTACAGAAATAAGGAGCGATCATGGGACGTGGAGCGCAAGGGCAGACGCAGGCTTTGACGGATCAGCAGTTGCAGCAAACGAATGCGCTGAACCAGCAGTTGCTGGGGCAGCAGCAGTCGGTGGGAAACCTGGTGGTGCCGCAATTTCAGAGCATTCTGAATAATCCGGGATTCAGCGCGGCGGATAAGGCGGCAATCACCGGGCAATCGCAGGGAGCACTGGCGAGCGCGTTTGATTCGCTGCAGCAGTCGGCGGCGAACCGCGCGGCGCGCACGGGAAACTCCGCCGGCTTCAGCGAATTGACGGATGACCTGGCGCGGCAGAAGGGAATTGCGGAAGGGAACCTGGCGCAGCAGAACCAGTTGAACTTCAGCAACACGGCGTTTCAGCGGCAGATGGCGGCGCTGCAGGGGCTTTCGGGATTGTTTGGCGTGGATTCCAATTTGTTGGGACGGACGCTGGGGATTCCGGCGGAGCTGCTGAATGTGCGGGCGAATGCTTCGCGGCCGGGCGGATTTTTCTCGTCGCTGGGATCGAGTTTGGGCGGGGTGCTGGGCGGAGTGCCGGGAATGTTTTTGTAACGGAAAGTTATCAGTAATCGGTAATCAGTAATCTGTCAGAGGGATTTCAGGTTGTCGCTAGCAGCGAACAGATAAAGCGGTCAGGAAGCAACCGCTTTGGCGGTTTGCGGGTGCTGGTTGGTGCGACGCAATCGGCGGACCGGTTTCAACCGTAAAAGCGGAAGCGGGGCTTCCGCACTCCAAAGGAAAACACGTGGGCACATCGGGTTGGACGTATGTGGTAGCGGTGTTTTCGTTGGGGGCGCAGTTGGTGGTGTTTTTGCGGTGGATGCACCGGCGAATGCGGGATGACGAGATCCAGCGGGTATTTGTAAGAGACCTGGCGCTGCGGCACCTGCCGAATATCTACCGGGCGCTGAATACGATTGCGGAGCGGCAGGGAATTCACCTGGATGAACCGCCGATCGTGAACTACGTGGATTTGCGCAATGGCGGCCGCCACCGGTAGCGAAATTCGAAATTGGAAATTAGAAAATAGAAATTGCAGCACCGTCAGAGGATTCCATGCCACTGGATGCAAAACTGATGCAACTGGCGCAGCGGGCGGCGGAGGCGGAGGGGCTCGACGCGGCGCTGGTGTGCGCGGTGGTGGAGCAGGAGTCCGGCTGGAACCCGTGGGCGATACGGTATGAGCCGGCGTTCTTCGCGAAGTATGTCGCACCCTTATATACAAACAATAAGGTTGGAGCGACGGAGGCCTATGCGCGGGGGATTTCGTGGGGGTTGATGCAGGTGATGGGACAGACTGCGCGGGAGAAAGGCGCTAGTTCCCTTTATCTTTCGACGTTGTGCGATCCGGCGGTTGGACTCGCGGTGGGGTGCAGAATTCTGCGGCAGAAGCTGGAAGCGGCGGGTGGCGACGCGGCCCGTGCGTTGCAGGCATGGAATGGCGGGGCGAATCCGGACTATGCGGACGAGGTGTTGGCGCGGGTGGGGAGATATCGGTGAGAGGAAAGAGTCAGGAGTCGGTAGTCAGGAGTCGGTAGTTAGTCGGAATCGTAATGGGGACTTGGATCTTCAAGGTTGCGGCCGTAGCGGTTGTGGCGATGCTGGCGGCGAGTGTGTTCTTTGCCTGGCGGGATGCGCGGAAGGAACAGGCCGCCCTGCAAGCAGAGTTGAAGACGACGCAGCAAGCACTGGCAGAGGCGACAGCGCGTCAGGCAACCCGGGATGCCGCGGTGAATGAGCTCGTCGCCGGAATAAAAAAGAAAGAGGCGACGGTGCAGAGGCCGGCACAGGTGGTTGCGGCGCTGCCGGAGGTCCTTCCACTGCGAATGCCAATAACGATCGAGCCGGGCCCGAATTCGGACCGAAAGCAATCCGGCATCACCACCGGGCCACCGGGCGGGCCACCGGACACCATTCAACCCAAGGTCAATTTCCCTGCCGCGGATTTGAAGCCGCTGTATGACTTTGCGGCGGAGTGCAAGGCCTGCCAGGCAAGGCTAGGGGCGTCGCAGGCGAACCTGGCCGACGAGAAGACCAAGAGCCAGGCGCTCGGCAGGGAACGGGACGATGCGCTGCGGGCGGCCAAGGGCGGATCAGTGCTGCGGAGGATTGCGCGAGCCGCCAAGTGGTTCGCCATAGGAGCGGCCGCGGGAGCGATCGCGGCGAAGGCGACGCGGTGAATTTGAAATGCGCGGCGAGGAAATTCCGCGCTGGACGACGAGCTCACCCC
>DASSGJ010000467.1:0-2960 GCA_035693545.1 Candidatus Acidiferrum sp. | reverse complement strand
TGCCGAGCCCCACGCGCATCCCCGCCGCGCGCTGATCCACCACGGGAGCCACACCGCTGGCCAGCATCATGTTGCTGGAAGGATTGTGGACGCAGCCAACCTGCCGCTCCGCAAGAATCTTCATATCCGCGTAGTCGGTCCAGATGCAGTGCGCCGCAAGAACGTCCGGCCCGAGAAATTCGATGCGCTCAAGGTATTGCACCGGCGTCGCCCCGTTCTTCTCGATGCTGTCGGTGAACTCTTTGCGCATTTCAGACACGTGAATCAGCAGCGGCGCATGATACTTCCGGGCCATCGCGGCGGCCTCGCGCAAAGTCTTCTCCGAACAGGTGTAAATGGAATGTGGAGCGACAGCGGCGTGGATGAGCGGGTCACCTTGCCATTTCTTCAAGAATTTTTCCGTGTAAGCGGCCATCTCCGCGACGTTCTTGTTGTCGGGCACGGGGAAATCAATCCAAGTCTCGCCAAGAACCCCGCGCAGTCCCGCGGCCTTGGTCTCTTCGGCTTCCGCATCCTCAAAATAGTACATGTCGGCAAAAGTAGTGGTTCCGCCTCGAATCATTTCGGCAAGCGCCAGTCGGGAGCCCCAGCGCACGTAGTCTTCGGTAACGTTGCGTGCTTCGGCGGGGAAAATATATTTGCGCAGCCAATCGTCAAGGGTGACGTCGTCTTTCAGCCCGCGCATCAACACCATCGGGATGTGCGTATGGCCATTGATAAGCCCGGGAATGACGAGCTTGCCCGTGGCGTCCATGGTTTGCTTGGCAGTGATACCTTTAGGAAACGCAGCGGCGACGTCGGGACCAACCGCGATGATTTCGTCGCCGCGCACGGCAAGGAATCCATTCTCAACCACGCGGCGACTAGGGTCCATCGTGACGATCGTTGCGCCCTTCACCAAGAGATCGACAGAGACAGCCTGCTTCGCGGCATCCTGCGCGAGCGACGCAGAGGAAAACACCAGACTCGCAACAAAGATTAAGATCTTGTTCATGAACTGATCCTTTGCATTTGTAGCTCAGGCCTTCAGGCCTGAGGGTTTTCACCGCGAATAGGCGATTGTTGCTGGGGCTCTGAAAAGCCTCACCCCGGAAGGGGTGAGCTACAGATTAGAGGAGTCGAAGGGTTTCGGAAAGAGCTGGCTCATGCGCAGAACTGCGGTTTTGCCTTTAAGGTTCGCAAGCACGACGGGAATATCGCCGCAAAATTCCCAGATGATCTGCCGGCAAGCTCCGCACGGAGGTGTAAGCGTATCGGTGTCGGTAACCACAGCAATGGAATCGAACCGCCGCTCACCTTCGCTGATGGCTTTGAAGATGGCAACTCGCTCGGCGCAAAGAGTCAACCCATAAGTGGCGTTTTCCACGTTGCACCCGGTAAATACTTTTCCGGAAGGCGAATGCAGCGCCGCCCCAACCTTGAAATTCGAGAATTTCGCGTGCGCGTTTCCGCGTACCTTCGTCGCGGCGGCGATGAGCGCGTCATGTTCGGGCATTTGAATCTCCCAGAAATTTCAGCTAGCTCAGTCACTAAATGTTGTTTGACCCTGTCATCCTGAGGCTATCCGACGAGGATAGCCGAAGGATCTCGACCCGGACAACTTGCATGATGGGCTATGGGGCAGCGGCAATCTGAGGCATTATGGCCCGCAGCAGGCCAATGAACTGCGATTTCACCCGCTCGGCCGTCTCCAGGACTTCGTTGTGATCGAGCGGCTGATCCAGAACTCCCGCGGCCGCATTCGTAACGCAGGAAATTCCCAGCGCGCGCATCCCCGAGTGGCGCGCCGCTATCACTTCCGGAACCGTGGACATGCCGACGAGGTCGGCGCCGATGGAACGAAGGTAGCGGATTTCCGCCGGCGTTTCGTAACTGGGGCCGGCAAGGGCCGCGTAGACCCCTTCGCCTAAGTCAATGTTCAGGCGCCGGCCGGCCGCAAGGGCCAGTTCCCGGAATTTCTTGTCGTAAGCGTTGGTCATGTCGGGAAAACGCGGGCCGAATTTATCCACGTTGGGCCCGGAGAGAGGGTTCGCCCCTTGCAGATTGATATGGTCGCTGATGACGACGAGGCGCCCCTGAGTAAATTCCTTTTTTATACCGCCCGCGGCGTTGGTGAGAATCACAGCTTTCACGCCGAGACGCGCGAAGACACGGATGGGGAACGCGACGTCCTGCGCCGAATACCCTTCGTAGAGATGGACGCGGCCCTGCATGCCGGCGACTTCGACTCCGTCAACCTTACCTATGACCAGTTGGCCTGCGTGTCCAATGGCCGTGGAGCGAGGGAAATGCGGGATCTTCGCATACGAGATGCGCGTTGCGTTGGCGAATTCGTCGGCGAAGGCGCCGAGCCCGGAGCCGAGCACAAGCGCGATCTTTGGCCGCAGCTTGGTTTTTTTCTGGATGAAGCGCGCGGCAGCCTCCGCGCGAGCGAATTGCGCGTTTGCAGTCGCAGAACCCTTTGTTGCCGCGCTCATGTGAGAATACCCACGATGCAGGCGGACATCAGGTTGGCCATGGTTCCCGCCAGCATGGCGCGGATGCCGAATCGTGCAAGCTGGCCGCGCTGCTCTGGCGCAAGCGCCCCGATGCCGCCGATTTGAATGCCGATGGAACTGAAGTTGGCGAACCCGCAGAGCGCAAAGGTCGCGATGGTGAACGAACGCGGGTCCAGCGTGCCCTTCAGCCCGCCCAGCTTTGCGAAGGCGACGACTTCATTGATGGACATTCGCGTACCAAGGAGATATCCGATCGTTGACGCATCTTTCCACGGAATACCGATGAGCCACGCGATTGGAGAGAAAATCCAGCCGAAGAACTGCTCGAGACTTTCCGGGAACCACCGGAAATGGTGGGCGAAGAGCCAGTTGTGCGCCCCGCCGATGAGATAATCCGTCAGCGCCAGCAAGGCGATGAAAGAGATTAGCATCGCGCCTACGTTGATGGCCAGTTGCAGCCCG
>DASSGJ010000466.1:0-5420 GCA_035693545.1 Candidatus Acidiferrum sp. | reverse complement strand
CTTGCCATCCGAAGGCGAAAAATATTCCGAAAGCCGGCGGGACCAGCGAATCGCATTTTCCAGGTTTGTATCGCGGACGACCACGTTGGCCAGCGAAGTGAACGGCGGATACGCCATCATCCGGCGGAAGTGCAGTTCGCGCTCGTAAAACGAAAGATAGTCCTGGCGGACGGCGTCTTGAATTGCGTAGTGCTCGGGATAATACGTCTGGATAAGCACGCGTCCAGGAAGATCGCCGCGTCCGGCGCGGCCGGCAACCTGAGTCAGGAGTTGGAATGTCCGTTCCGCGGCGCGAAAGTCGGGAAGCGTCAGCGAGGAATCCGCGGAGATTACCCCGACCAGCGTGACGCGCTGGAAGTCGTGCCCCTTTGCCAGCATTTGCGTGCCGACAAGAATATCCAGCGCACCGCCGGCAAACGCGCCCAGCGTCTCCTGATACTGCTGTTTGGTGCGCACCGCATCGCGGTCCAGCCGGGCGATTCGCGCGCCGGGAAATTCCTTGCGCAATCGCTCTTCCAGATGTTCCGATCCTTCGCCGAAAAAATAGACGTACTTCGAATCACACTTGGGGCAAGTCTTGGGCACCGCCTGCGTGAAACCGCAATAATGACATTCCAGGCGGTTGCGGCTCTTGTGATACGTCATGGAAATGCTGCAATTCGCGCACTGCACGGAAGCTCCGCAACTGCGGCACAACACCGACCACGAGTAGCCGCGGCGATTAATCAGAATCAACGCCTGGGTGTTGGACGAAAGGCATTCCGCGATGCCGTCGTGCAGAATCTTCGAAATGGGACTGGTCTGGTACGTTTGCTGGAATTCCGTGCGCAGATTGACGATTTCTACCGCGGCAAGCGAGCGGTTTTCCACTCGCGAAGCCATCGTCAGCAGTTCGTATTTCCCGCTGGTGGCGTTGTGGTAGGTCTCCAATGCTGGAGTCGCCGAGCCCAGCAGCGCGACGGCGTTTTCTAGTTTCGCGCGGATAATGGCGACGTCGCGGCCGTGATACCGCGGAGTCTCTTCCTGTTTGAAACTGTTCTCCTGCTCCTCGTCCACGATGACCAGGCCTAGATTTTCCAGCGGTGCGAAGACCGCCGAACGTGTGCCGACCACCACGCGCGCCTGGCCATTGCGAACCCGCCACCATTCTCGGGCGCGCTCCACATCGCTCAACGCCGAGTGCAGGACAGCGACGCCCTCAAAATGCGCGCCGAACCAAGTCCGGCACTGCCGGCCAATCCACAGCGTTAGCGCGATTTCGGGTACAAGGACAATCGCAGTTTTCCCCCGCGCCAGCGTCTCCTGCACGCTGCGCAGGTATACTTCGGTCTTCCCGCTGCCGGTGACGCCGTGAATCAGTTGCACGCCGAATTCGCCCAATTCAAATCTGGCTCGGATGGAACTGAAAGCCCGCTCCTGCGACTCGTTCAGCGAATGTGCCGGAGGCGAGTAGCCAACGTCGAACGGGTCTTCGGTGGGGTCAATCGGTTCTTCCCAGCTTTCCAGCAAGCCGTCGCGGAGCATGCGCTCGATCAGCGCGCGTGAAACACCGGCAAGTTTCAGCAATTGCGGCAAAGGCAACGGCCCGCGCTCGGTTTCGAGTAGCGCATGGATTCGTTCTTCCTTTTCCGCAAGCGGCTTCGGCGCTTCGCCTTCCCTGCCCTTCCAAGCGATCACGTTGTGAACTTTGCGCTTGCGCCCCTGCACTGTCTCCTGGATCAGCAGGTAGCCGCGCCGTTGAAGTCTTTGCAAGGCGTCCACTTCGATCCCGAGCTTGGAATGAGCACCGAACCGCAATACACCCTTTTTCTCAAGCAGCTTTTGCAGGAACTCCGCTTCGCTCCCCGACAACTCAGTGAGAAAGTTTCCCTTCTTTAAATCAGCGGCAAGCGCTTTCCCTGCGTCGGTCAGTACGATCTGGCGCCGCGCGGTAAGCTCCGTGACCGGCGGCAGCATGGCGCGAAACACTTCCCCGATGGGAGCAAGATAGTAGCCGGCAATCCAGTGGGCGAGCTCGATGAGTTTCGGCGTCAGCGCCGGAATCAGGTCGAGAACTTTCGTGACTTCGCGGATTTTCGTTTCCGCCGGCGGCGTTTCGGCCAGTTCGACCACCACTCCAACGAGCGACTTTTTGCGAAACGGCACCAGCACGCGCGAACCGGGCTGCACCTGCGCACGCAACGCTTCGGGAATCGCGTAGGTGAATGTGTTGCGCAAGGGAACTGGAAGCGCGACGTTGCAGTAGGAAGCGGACATGCCGTGGGTAGTGTAGCAGCAGCGGAACGATCGGAAAAAATCCGCAACTTACGCGGGAGTTCAGCGGCTGATCAGAATGATTCCGGCGAAAATCGCGACGATGCCGAGCCACTGGGACGCGGTGACCTTTTCGCGCAGCAACAGCGCAGCCAAAGCGACGGTTACGGCCCCGTAAAGGGATGCGAGCACGCTGACCACCGACGTCTGTTCCTGCGCCATCCCATAGTTATTGAAAACGTAGGCGCAAGTGTCGAGCAGGCCCACGCCGAGAAGCATCGGCATGTCGCGCCGCAGGGGGAGCGCCCGCGATTGGCCCGCGAACAACATCACCAGCGCCGTCGTCAGAGCGCTCGTCAGGCGGATGAGCCATACCGACGGCGCGCTTCCCACAAGCGGCACCACTCGAAGTCCAAGCAGCCAGAACATCACGCCGAAGCAAGCCGCGGAGAAGATCGCCCAATTCACTCCCAACACCTTTTTCGCCGGCTGCTTATGCTCGTCAATGGGATTCGCGTCGTCCGGCGCCTGCTCGCCGCGCGCCACCACAATCACTCCCGCAATCGTCAGCGCCAGGCCGGCGAGTCGCAACGGCGTCAGGCGCTCACCGGTCAGGGCGGAAAGCACCATGGTGAGCACCGGATAGCTGGCCGAAATCGGCGCGACGATGGATAACTTTCCAATTTCGAACGAGCGATAGAGCGCCAACGTCGAAAAAGTGTTCAGCACGCCGGCAAGAATTCCCCACGCCCAAGGCTGCCAGCCGGAGCCGTCGAAGAGATGTCCCCAACCTCCGAGTCGCGGCATCGCCAGCGTGACCAGGAGAAATCCGCAGGTCTGCATGTACAGCATGGTGCGAAAAGCGCCAATCCGGCGCGCGGCATATCGCGCGAAGAGATCCGCGGATCCCCAGGACAAAGCAGTGGCCAGGCCGAAGAGAATTCCCATGGCAGATTTTCAGGACTTGGATTTCTTGGGCAGTTGCAGGCCGAGCTCGGCCATGACCTTTTGCAGGTCTTTCCAGACGTCGGCCTTCGCGGGCGGATTGCGCAGCAGATACGCGGGATGATAGGTGGCCATCAGTTTATGGCCGCGCCAGTCCAACCACTCGCCGCGAAATTGCGAGATGCCGCGGGTGGTGTTGAGAATGGTTTTAGCGGCCGTGGCGCCGAGGCACACGATCACTTTTGGCTGAATGGAATCAATCTGGCGCATGAGAAACGGCGAGCATGCGGCCACTTCATCCGGCTCGGGCGCGCGATTTTCCGGCGGGCGGCATTTCACCACGTTGCAGATGTAGACGTCTTTGCGCTGCAGGCCCATCGCTTCGATCATCTGCGTGAGAAGTTTTCCCGCGCGGCCGACGAACGGCAGGCCCTGCGCGTCTTCATCCGCGCCGGGGCCCTCACCGACGAAAACAAGCTGGGCTTTGGGATTGCCATCGCCGAACACAATTTTGTTGCGGCCCTTGTGCAGCTTGCAGCGCGTGCATTCGCCCAGGTCTTCGCGAATCTTCAGCAGCGTCTCGTCCTTCGTTTTCTCCATCGTTTCGAAAAGCGATGGGCCGGTGGGCGGAACGACCAGGGGAGGAATCGCTGGCGCAGGCGCAGCTTTCGGGAGTGCGGGCTTCGGGGCGGTCTTGGGCAAAACAGTCTCCTGAAAAACAGGTGCAGGTGAAGGTGCGGAAGTAACGGCTTCCGAAGCCATAAGGTTCGTGCTGCTTGCGCCGCGGTCTGTATAGAACAACCGGATGCCGAGATCTTCGTAGTAGCGGAGGCGGTCTTCGATTTTCTGCTGCAGGGATGAGGGGAAACGTTCGGGCATGATGGGTTCAGTCGCCGGCCCTGTGGGAAGCGGGCTTGCTGCGCAACGCGCCGCGCAGGCGCAAAACTTCGTCGAGAATGCGCTGCGCGACTTCGGCTTTCGTCATACGCGGCAGCGGCAGGTCTCGGGCGTCGCGTGAAAAAATCGTCACAATGTTTGTGTCCACGTCAAACCCGGCGCCTTCGGCAGTCACGTCGTTCGCAACAATTATATCTGCGTTCTTCTGCGCCAGCTTCTTGCGGGCGTTTTCGGCGACGTGATCCGTTTCCGCTGCAAACCCCACTACCAGCCGCTCGCCCTTTTCCTTTGCCATCGTCGCCAGAATATCCGGATTCGGTTCCAACCGGATCGTCAACGGGTCTTTCGTGCGCTTGAGCTTCGTTGTCGCGGGTTCCGCGGGACGATAATCCGCGACCGCCGCTGCAAAAACCGCGATCGAAGCGGGTGAAAATCGCGCCTGCACGGCCCGCAGCATCTCTTCGGCAGTGCGAACGTCAACCCGCGCGATCCCTTCCGGAGTCTCCAGGGCCGTCGGCCCGCTAATCAAAATCACTTTTGCCCCGCGACGCGCCGCAGCTTCCGCTACCGCGTATCCCATCTTGCCGGACGAACGATTGGCAATGAATCGAACAGGATCGAGATCTTCATGAGTCGGCCCAGCCGTAACCAGAACCGTCTCCCCGGCCAGATCCTGCTGCGCCTCCACAACCTCGCGCACTGCTTTGAGAATTTCTTCCTGTGCCGCCAGCCGGCCGGGACCGGTCATCCCGCAGGCCAGATAGCCTTCGCCCGGCTCGACGATCCGCACGCCGCGCTTCCGCAACGCCGCAAGGTTTTCCTGGGTTGCCGGGTGCTGCCACATGTTGACATTCATTGCCGGCGCCAAGACAACGGGCGCCGTGGACGCCAGATAAAGCGTTGAAAGAAAGTCGTCCGCCAGCCCACGGGCAAACTTCGCAATCGTATCGGCTGTCGCGGGAGCTACCAGCAGCAGATCCGTCCGCTGCGCCACGGCAATGTGCTCAATGGCGGACTCCAGATTCGCGTCGCCGGATTCGCCACCCGTAAAAAGATCGGTGATTACTTTTTGGCCGCTGAGCGCGGCGAAGGTAAGCGGCGCGATGAACTCCCGCGCAGCGCGGGTCATCACCACCTGGACGATATGCCCCTCCGTCTGCAGCCGGCGAACGAGTTCCGCGGACTTGTAAGCCGCAACTCCGCCGGTAACGCCGAGGGTAATGCGCATGGAGACCTCGCGGGCGCGCTACTTGCGCCGCTTCGCGTTCTCCCTTTCCTCTTCACTGGGGAACGCTTCCGTGAAATCGTATTCGATTAATCCGTGG
>DASSGJ010000465.1:0-2444 GCA_035693545.1 Candidatus Acidiferrum sp. | reverse complement strand
GATCTCGATGGACTCTACCAGCGCAGCCCCGCGGCCGCGGTGCTGCTCCTTATTTTCATGCTTTCGCTTGCGGGGATTCCTCCCACGGCGGGCTTCATGGGCAAGTACTTCATCTTTCTGGCGCTGATTGAATCGCATCATCCGGTGCTGGCGATTTTTGCGGCGCTTTATATCGTGCCCGCGCTTTATTACTATTTTCGCGTGGTTGTTCACGCGTGGCTCAGGAAACCCGGGGATGCTCCGGCTCCGGTCATGAGCAACGCGCAAGCTATCGCCCTTGGCGCGGCCCTGTTTGTAACCCTCGCCGCGGGGTTGTATCCTGAGCCATTCACCAGGCTTGCTCACTATGCCCTCGGAATCCAACGATAAACCCGACCCGGAAGTTTCTCCTGCCGCGAAGCAGGCGAGAAACTTCTCACAGCAGAACGCGATGGCGATGGAGCTGCCCTTCATCTTCGTCGGCTGCATCGTCGTTGGCGGAGCCATCGGTTACTTTCTCGATGCCTGGCTGCATACAAAGCCCGCCATGATGATCGTCTTCGGTGTCATCGGCTTCGTTACCGGCCTCCGCGACGTTCTCCGCCGGCTCCCCAAAGGCTGACCTCCCGGGAACCTCCTCAACTGGATTCATGCTAAATTTTCATTCGGCCACCCGGCGCGGCTATGTCCACCACACCCATCAATATCGCCACCTACGCCGCAACCGAAAAATGGATTGCCGGCCTCACGCTGCTTCTCGGCGCCCTCGCTGCCATCGCCGTCGCCTGCTTCTACAAGCCAAACTGGGGCGTAGGAATCCTAGTCGGCGCCATTCTTGCCTGGTTCAACTTCCGTTGGCTTAGGCGGGGGCTCGATGCGCTGACCACAGCAGCCACTGCCCAAGCCGACCAGCCTAATCCGCATGTTCCCATCGGGACTTACTTCAAAGCCCTCTTTCGCTACGGGTTGATAGCCCTCGCCGTCTATGTTATTTTTGAATATCTGAACGTTCCCATATTGAGCATGATTTTAGGGTTGTGTGCCCTGGGAGCGGCCACACTGGCAGTCAGTGTGTACGAAATTCTGAGTCCTCAGGAATAGCGAATGGAAGAACACGTCAGTCCGATAACCCAGTGGTTTAATCACATCTTCGCGCCAATCGCGCTCTCGGTTCTCCACGCCCTGCACATCCAGCCCAAGGATTACGAAATCCCTATCCCCGAATACGTGGTCATGGCCATCGTGGTCCTGGTTCTCTGCACAATTCTCGCGCTGATCCTGCGCGCGCGGCTTTCCGTCGAGCGCCCCGGGGCGTTCCAGCAGATCGCGGAACTCCTCCTCACCAATCCTCTCGGTTTCGGTATCAAGGATCTTCTTGAAGAGAACGTCGGACACGGCGGCGGGAAGTACATCGCGTTCACCGGCTCGATTTCGATATTCATCTTGCTGTCAAATCTTCTCAGCGTTTTCCCGGC
Source organism: Candidatus Acidiferrum sp. (assembly GCA_035693545.1). GTDB lineage: Bacteria > Acidobacteriota > Terriglobia > Acidiferrales > UBA7541 > Acidiferrum. Next base: position 990 of record DASSGJ010000465.1, on the reverse strand, counting down.
ATTTTCCGCGCCCACGGCATTCGTGTACGTCCCGCTTGCCTGCGCGTCGCTCACCTTCATTTATTTCAACTGGCAAGGTGTAAGACATCATGGGGTCGGGCATTACCTGCTGACGTTTGCCGGCTCTCCCAAGAACGCGGCCGATTATGCACTTGCTGTCCTTCTCTTTCCCGTGGAATTGATCAGCACTGCCGCGAGACTCCTTTCACTCACGGTACGTCTTTGGGCGAACATTTTTGCAAGCGACATGCTTTATACGATCTTTCTCAGCCTGCTGGTCAAGCTGACTTTCTTCGCCTGGGGTAAGTTCGCCGTTCTCGGCGCGGTCCTGGCGGTCCTTCCCGTTGCCGTTCCCATGGCATTCATTGGACTGCATATCTTTGTGGCAATTATTCAGGCTTATGTGTTTACGGTGCTGCCTTCGATTTATCTGGGTATTGCGACGGCGGACGAACACTAAGAAAGATTGGCTGTGCCGTTCCAGTGTGAGCCCGGCTGCACGGTGTCCGGGAACCACCTCCTGGCGGCAATTTCAAGGAGGCAAGGATGAAGAAGTTAGCGGTTGTACTGATGGTGTTCGCGGTGGTCGCGCTGTTGGCGCCCGCTGCGTTTGCACAAGAAGCTGGAGCAAAAGGCGGATCCGGGCACACCGGGTTACTCGCGATTGCAGCAGGCCTGGGCATGGGCCTTGCGGCATTCGGAGGAGCGTTTGGTCAGGGCAGGGTTGCAGCAGCGGCTTGCGAAGGCATGGCGCGCAATCCCGGCGCGGGGGGAGCAATTCGCGCCGCGATGATTCTCGGTCTGGTGTTCGTCGAAACACTATCCCTGCTGACCTTCGTTATCGCGATTGTTCTCTACCTGAAGATGTAATCCGCAGTTCCAGCAAGAGTTTCCAACGTTTCACCAGCCGCTCCGGGCAACCGGAGCGGTTTTTTATTTGGTACGCAGACTTGTGCATCAGGGAACGCGGACGATGGAACTTACCGCGGC
>DASSGJ010000464.1:0-11266 GCA_035693545.1 Candidatus Acidiferrum sp. | reverse complement strand
CCCGATTCGAATCCGGGCGATGGGCAGTTTGAAGGATGGGTCGAAGAAGTGGATTCCTGCGTCGAGCTGAGGTTCCGCTCCACAGAGGAACTCCTGAAATTCATGGCCCTGCGTTTTGACCTGGTCAAGGGTTGTGCAGGCAGGACTCAAGAGTGCGGTGTATCGCAGGATCTGCCGGGGAAGAAGCCTTCCCCAAAGACGAGAAAAGCGAAATGAAGTTTTCAATTTGTTCGTTGCAGTCGCTGTCCGCAGGAAAACTGGAAGGAGATAGACACATGGGCGCAGTCGCAAAGAATCTGATTCCACAACTGGTGCCGGCTCCGGCCCAGCCGACCCTCGGGCCTCTCATGCCTGTTAACTCAGCCACAGCGTCACAAACGATTGGGCTGAAGGAAGCGCAGCAGTTGTCAAAGTTTGTTCCGGTCCTGGTTCTCGTGCCGGCGACGCCGTCGGAAAGCCGAAGCGTTCGCGCAGCCGGGACGCGAGACATTGTGCCAATTGAAGATCCGGGCACCGCGTTGCTGCTTCAATTCCTCCAGAATGCAATGTCGCAGGTCAAAGCCAAAAAGATCGAAGGCGGCCTTTCGTTCGGCGATGCAAAAGTGGATTTTTCCGCCATGGAAGCGACCCGAAAAGGCCGGCCGGTAGCGCTCACGCCCCTGGAATTCAAAACCCTGAAATATCTGGCCCAAAATGAGCGGCGCGTCATTTCCCGCGAGGAATTGCTCAACGAAGTCTGGGGATACCAAAACTATCCCTGCACGCGCACCGTTGACAACCACATTTTGAAGCTGCGGCAAAAGTTTGAAAAAGACCCCGCTTGCCCCTTGCATTTTCAAACTGTCCACGGGGCCGGCTACAAATTCTTGCCGTGAGAACTTTTCCCGGGACCCAGCAAACCACGGACTATCCCGAAACTAAGGAGCATGAGTTATGAAGGGCAAAATGGAGCAACCCGCGGCAGCGGAATGGAATGAAGACGAAGCGATTGTCCGCGCGGGCCGGGGCGACGCCACCGCTTTCGAGCGTCTCTACAACGCTCATTGCAAACGCGTCTACTCCCTCTGCCTGCGAATGCTCAAGAATGCGGCTGAAGCCGAGGATCTGACGCAGCAGGTGTTCCTCCAGGTTTTCCGGAAAATCAGCACGTTCCGCGGCGATTCTTCTTTTTCCACATGGCTGCACAGAATCTCCGTCAACGCCGTCCTGATGCATCTGCGCCGGAACCGTCCCGACGAAATTCGTACCGACAGCCTTGATGACACTACGAAAAACGACGCTCGTCCGGCCCAGCTTGCTCCTAACAATTCCTCGCTGACGCTGATCGACAGGCTCAACCTGGCGCGCGCCGTCCGCAAACTGGCTCCAGGCTACAAACGGCTCTTTCTGATGCACGACGTCATTGGCTATAAGCACCACGAAATCGCAGCGCTCCTGGGATGCTCGACGGGCTCTTCAAAATCGCAGCTTCACAAGGCTCGGAAACGGCTGCGACAGCTCCTGAGCGGCGAGGAGGAGCACGCAGAACAAGAAGCTGTCCGGTTTGCATGACTTCGAATTGACGGTCTGTTGATTTCAGCTGGACATCTTTCCGAAGAGTTCCAGCTAGTCTAAATGAATCGCTTTAAGGAGACGGAATGTTGAAGTTAAAAAATGTTTTCTATTTCTTTTGTCTGATTTTTATCGCTGTTGGATTCAGCCAGGTTAGCGCCAACGCGCAATCGATCGCCTATCGGCAAACGGATCTGGCGTCGAACGTGCCCGGACTCGCGAATAACCTCACGCCGGCTCTGGTGAACCCTTGGGGGATTACCTTTCTATCCGGCCAGCCATTCTTTATTGCGAACAATAATTCGGGGATAGTCACTTCGCACGACGCCACCGGCTTGAGCGTCGGTTTCCGCAGCTTCACAGTCCCCAGCTCCACGGGAACCGGATTCGAGCATGCCACGGGCATCATTGCCGACCAAAATTCCTCGTTTGGCGGCACCTCTTTTGTCCAGCCCATGATTTTGGTCACCGAAGAAGGTTCAATCTTCGCCTGGGGGCCGGACGCGCGCGGTGATTTCCTGCAGCATGCGACGCTTGAACGCCGCAGGGCCAGCGCCGTCTATACGGGTGTCGCGATTCTCAACTCGGCGGTCGCCCAGCCGACCCTCGCGGTGGTGGATTTCAGCGGGGGATTCATCGATACCTTTCTCCCCGGATTTACGGCCGTGGCGATTCCTGGTTCGTTTATCGATCCGAGCCTCCCCGCCGGCTTCGCGCCATTCGGTATTCAAACGATTGGAAACCAGGTCTTCGTGACCTACGCATTGCAGGACGCCGCAAAGCACAACCCCGTCCCGGGTGCGGGCAACGGCGTCGTCAGCATCTTCGACCTCGCGGGAGATTTCGTGAAGCGCTTCGCGACCGGAGGGGCTTTGAACGCCCCCTGGGGCGTCGTCAAGGCCAGCCCCAATTTCGGCCCTTTCAGCAACGATATTCTGATTGGCAACGCCGGCGACGGAACCATAAACGCATTTGATCCGGCAAGCGGGCGCTTCGTGGGAGTGTTGCAGGACGGCGATGGCGCCGATATAACCAACGCCGGCCTGCACGGGCTGGCTTTTCGCGCCGACGGATTTGGGGATCCGAATACTCTCTTCTTCACTTCGCCAGCTAACAATGCGAACGACGGCCTGTTTGGCGCGATTGCCCCCGGCCTGGTCAGCGCAGTCCGAGTATCCGCTCCGAATGGGAACATCAACGTCAACGTGACCCTGACGGCCAGCGTGGCCGCCGGGCCGGGCAACGCGGGGTCACCAACAGGCACGGTCTCGTTTCTGGATGGCAGCATCCCGTTGAAACCAGTTCCGCTGGTCAACGGATCGGCCAGCCTTTCCACATTTTTCACAAACGCTGGAATCCATTCGATTACCGCCCAGTACAGCGGCGACCGCACCTTCCTGCCACGACAGGAGGTGACAACAATGCAGATCGCGGGCATCGCCACAACAGCAACTCTTACGGCGCCGGCGGACGCCACTCCGGGCTCGACCATTGTGTTGATTGTGACCGTTCACTCAGCCGGAGGAGTACCCACGGGCCAAGTGACGTTTCATGATGGAAGCACGAACCTGGGGACCGACACTTTGGACGCCACCGGCGTTGCTGCGTTGCGGACTAACACGCTGGCGGCCGGCACGCATTCGATTACGGCGACTTATGCTGGAGACGGAAAATTCGACGGCAGCACTTCAGCGGCAGTGGCCATCGACATTGACAACCCGGACTTTTCCGTCGCGGCATCTCCTTCCACCGGCAGCGTGATCGCCGGCCAGTCAACACAGTTCGTGTTAACGGTGACACCCGCGGGAGGTTTTGCGGGGAATGTGGCATTCTCCTGCGGGCCGGTTGCCGGCGTAACCTGCAGCTTCAACCCGGCGACAGTTACCCCCGTAGGCGCACCGGCAAACACGAAGCTGACCGTCACGGTCTCGCCCAGCGTTGCGCAGTCTGGCCCGCTGATGCCCGTGCAGATCGGCCCGTTGGGGCTTCTCTTCGCGATTGCGTTGTTTGGGTTCGCCATTTGGCGCATTCGAATGCTTCCATCGGTACGCTGGTCGCCAGCGGCCGCTATGGCAGCGTTGATTTTCACGTTGGCCCTGGCAATCGGTGGTTGCGGCGGATACGGCAACAGCACGCCAACAAACCGGCGGACCGCTACAATCAACATCGCCGCCCAATCAGGCGCGATCTCGCACTCTACAACCGTCACCGTGACGGTGCAGTAGCAAAGAACGCCAATGATCGAATCTTTTCTATATGGGACCTGGATCGGCGGCCAGGTCCTTTACTGGTTCTTCTTGCGGTATCAGACACAATTCCATGGCGCCCTGTATTGGGAAGCCTTTGAGCTCAGGCTCGGCAAACAAATAATTAAGGGGGAATAATGCAATTTCTGGCGATTTCCGGAAGCCTTCGCGGTGCGTCCACAAATAGCTCTCTGCTCAGGGCTGTGGCTGTTCTGGCGCCGGAAGATGTAACCATTAATTTCTACGATCAGCTCGGCGACCTTCCACACTTCAATCCAGACATGGACAATGCTCAGCCGCCCAACTCCGTTGCCAGATTCCGGCTGCAACTTCGCGCTGCGGCTGGCGTCATTATTTCCACCCCGGAATACGCCCACGGCGTCCCCGGTGCGCTGAAGAACGCGCTCGACTGGCTGGTTGCCAGCGGCGAACTCTATGAAAAACCCGTCGCGCTTTTCAGCGCTTCTCCGCGCGCAAACTATGCCCATGCATCGCTTACCGAAACACTCAACGTGATGACCGCGAGAATCGTTTCGGAAGCGTGTATTGTGTTGCCGCTCATCGGGAAAAACCTCGATAAGTACGGCATTATTTCGGAGCCGAATATTTCGCGCAAGATTCGTTCCGCCCTGATCGCGTTCTCACAGGCCACCAACCTCCAGGAGCAGCAGAGTTAGCTGCATCTTTCTTTAACTGATGCGCCGCTAATGAAATCCGAGGAATAAGGAAGGGTGCGAATATGAAGGAATTTCCCTTGCGGTGTGCGCGTTGGTTCCCACTTGCCGGGCTGCTGGCTGGGTCTTTGTTTTCCGCCGTCACGCCGGCGCGCGCACAGACCGGAAGTTACGAATTCAACGATTCCCATTTCCATTTGACCAACAACATTCAGGAAGGCCCCAGCATCCGCGATCTCATGGGGATGATGGGAAGCAAGGTCGGCCGTTCAACGGTGTTTGGCGTTCCCTTGCAACAAGAGTGGTTGTATGGCGTTGATGGAGACCGCGCCCCCACCTACTACCTCCACTCCGATGCGCCGTTGTACTACTACTCGTTTACGGACGCCTGGATCGCGATGGCTTACAAATCTCTCCCGAAGGAACAGCAAGCTCGCCTTGATCCCATGATCACCGGGTTCAATCCCGCGGACATGTACGCCGTTGATCACATCCGCCGCGTGCTCCGAACCTTCCCCGGCGTATTCACCGGCATCGGTGAATTCACCATCCACAAGGAATTCGTTTCTGCGAAAATTCCCGGCGCCGTCGCCAGTCTTCAGGACCCGGCGCTCGATCGCGTCCTCGATTTCGCCGCCGAAGCCGGCTTAGTGGTCATCTTCCACAGTGACATCGATGTTCCGTTTGCCAAAGAAGGCTCTGAACCGGCCTACCTCAGCCAGACCAAGGCTCTCTTCAAGCGTCACCCAAACACGACCATCATTTGGGCCCACATGGGCCTCGGACGAACGGTTCGTCCGCCCCGCAATCACTTTGCGATCATCGAAGACATCCTTCGCGATTCCACCCTGAAAAACGTTTACGTAGACATTTCCTGGGACGAAGTGGCGAAATATATCGTCGCTACCCCGGAAACAACCAAAAATATGGCGGAGCTTATGCGGCGATTCCCCGATCGCTTCCTCTTCGGCTCGGATGGCGCTGCGCCGACAGAGGAATCGAAGTACCTGAAGGTTTTCCACCAATATGAACCCTTATGGAAATCGCTCGACGCGGAAACTTCCCGCAAAGTCCGGCTACTCAACTACGAACGGATTTTTGACGAAGCGCGCGGGAAAGTTCGCCGCTGGGAGAGCGCTCACGTATCTGGTGCAAGTTCAAATTAGGAGGGGCGTGTCCGAAATTGGACAGACGGAAGCCGAAAGATTGGCTACTAATCGGTTGGCGATCGGACAGAAAGAATCGATCCGCCCGGAGAAAGAAATGGCGGTAGCTGAACCCGCGGCCGGGAACTTGGAGGGTCATCGGCAAACTTTGGGCGTTTGCTGGATCCTGTATGGGATATACCGGCTGATCCTGGGGATTTTCCTTTTCGTGTACACCGGGACGGCGACGGTGATGTTTGGCGCGCTGCTGGGACGAGTGCCGGACGCGTTCACGATGATGGCGGAATTCCACGTTGTGTATGCAGTTGTGGTGGTGCTGTCCTTTGTTTGCGGGCTGATCGGGCTCCTTGCCGGACTGGCCCTGGTGGCCAATCAAGGTCCCGGGCGGAAGCTGGCGCTGGTCGCGGCAATTTTGTCGGTATCCGATCTTCCCTTTGGAACCACTTTGGGAATTTTTACGCTTATCGCGCTCCTTCCGTTGCGCGGCGGCTTCCCGGCTACCCGAGCCTGAAACGCTGCCGAGCGACTTGTGATCCGGTTTTTTCCTGATGATCCCGTTGCGGAATCGAATCCTGCGCCTTCGTACTCTTCTTTCCAAACGTGCACAACAGGACAGTATTGAGGCTAGGGAAGAGTGATACTTGGGTTCCAGACTCTTAGAAGGAGACTTATGTTCAAGATTTCGAGTATCACTTTAATCGCGGTAATGGCGCTCGGTGTCTCTGCGCAAGCGCAGACCGAGTCGCAAGTGCGGGAAGAATCCCGCAGATATGCAACAGAGTATCGGATGAATGTGGTGAGCCGGACGACACAGGCGGTCAGTTACAAGCACCGCAGTGGCGCCACAAAGATAGATTTTCAGGGAACGGATTTGATGCCAGGCGGTGCAGGAGAGGCCAAAGTCGAGAGCAAGCGTGGAGCGTTGGAAATCGAGGTTGAATTCTCCGGGCTGGGCAGGCCAACGAGTTTCGGCAACGAGTATCTGACCTACGTGTTGTGGGCGATTTCGCCGGAAGGCCGTCCGGTAAACATTGGTGAAGTGCTGGTGGGCGAAAACCACCGCAGCAAGCTGGACGTGACGACGGACCTGCAGGCGTTCGCACTGATCGTAACCGCGGAACCTTATTATGCCGTGCGGCGCCCCAGCAATGTGGTGGTGCTCGAGAATTACGTGCGGCGGGACACTGCCGGAGGCACCGAGTTCGTTGACGCCAAGTATGAATTAATCGATCGCGGGGGCTATATGCCGACGGGCTACACCTTCGATCCCGTGGTCATAAGCGCGCGGTTGCCGCTGGAATTTTACGAAGCGCGCAACGCCGTGCGCATCGCGAAATCGGCGAGCGCTGATCGCTACGCGTCCGAGAGTTATGAAAAGGCAGTTCGCCAGATGAACGATGCGGATGCCATGGCCTCCACCCGGCATGAAAACCGGAAAGCGCTGATTTCGATGTCGCGCGAAGTTGTGCAGACAGCGGAAGACGCGCGGGAAATTTCCGTGAAGCACATGGACGAAGAACGCGCCGAGGGCGAACGCCGGGCTGGACGAGGACGCGAAGCCGCGGCGAACAACCGTGCGGACGACGAATCCCAGCGCCGGGCCAATGCCGAAGCCGCCAGTGCCCAAGCCGACCACGAGCGCAACGAAGCGAATCGCGAGAATAACAACGCGCAGGCCGCCGCGCAGCTTTCCGCTGCAGCTCAGGCCGATGCCGAGAGAGACCGCAACCGCGCCCAGCAAGGGCAACAGGCGGCGGAAGCCGACTCCGACCGGAATCGTGCCGCCGCCGCTTCTTCCGACGCCCAACTGCAGCAAGCCGCTGGAGCCCAAGCCGACGCGGAAAGAGACCGCAACGACGCGCAACACAAGCAACACGTTGCAGAAGCCGATTCCGACCGGGATCGCGCCGCTGCTGCTTCCTCTGATGCGCAACTGCAACAGGCCGTGCGCGACCGCGAACAGCTTCGCGCCAACCTGCTGCAACAGTTCAACCTGATCCTGGAAACGCGCGACACCGCGCGAGGCCTGGTGGTCAACATGTCGGACGTCCTGTTTGACTCCGGCAAATACACGCTACGCCCCCTGGCACGAGAGAAGCTGGCCAAAATATCGGGCATCGTGCTGGCATATCCTTCCTTGCGGCTGGCGGTTGAAGGCAATACCGACAGCGTCGGAACCGACGTTTACAACCAGGAACTTTCGGAGCAGCGCGCCGAAGGTGTCCGCAGCTACTTGACCCAGCAAGGCGTTCCGGAATCGTCAACCACGGCGAGGGGTTTTGGAAAGACGCAGCCCGTCGCATCGAACGACACTTCCGAAGGACGCCAGCAGAATCGCCGGGTGGAACTGATCGTGTCCGGCGAAGTGATCGGCACCACGATCGGAACGATTGTGCTGCAGCCGGTGGCAACAGCAACGTCTCCGCAGTAACCCCCCCTGACCCGAAGGGCCGGCTCTTGAGCCGGCCCTTTTTTTTTCGGGTCGGCGCCTGCCAAAGCAAAAAGAGAGCGGCGCAAGGGGTGGTGTTCCTTGCGCCGGCGGAATGATTGGAACTGGGATTGTGAGTCGAGCCGATTACTTATGGCTTCTTGGGAACCGACCCGGGTTTGAATAAGTCGGAGAGGTCGTTGACGTTGGCCGCGTCGCCGAGATAGGGGCCGGCGGTGCGGAAGATGTTCTGCATGGTGCGCAGGTCGGAAGAATGCGTGAAGGGGAGCGGGCTGGCGTAGGGCAGGCCGTTCACGTTCGCGTGCGCGCGGTCGGAGATGATGATTTCGCCGACGGTGTGGTTGAGGTCGTCGGGGTTGTCACCGGCGACGCCATCGCGTTCGGACTCGTCCCACCAGAGAATGATGACGCCGTGATTTTTGTAGGCTTCGGAGGCCATGATGACGGGGACGATCTGGCTGAGGAAATCGTCGCCCTGCTTGATGTTTGCCGCGTCGCCGGTCAGGCCTTTGTAGCCTCCCGTGAGAGAAGTGTGCATATCGTTGTACTGGTTCGGAGTGATCCAGTTGTAATCGGCGACAGAGTTGTTCGCGAGATCGGTGAAGAATTGTTGCAGCGGCGCGTACTGCGAAGAGAGCGGATTCGCAGGAGTGGAATCGTTGCCGCCGTTGCTATCGGTGAAGAAGACCATCGGATTGTGCTTGGCGGCGTAATTGAACTGATTCGACCCGTTGAAGGCGTTGAAATTGCCGGCGGCAAAGACTCCCGAATGGCTGGTGATGGGCACGGTCCACTGGGCCCGCGGCAGGGGAACATTGGTGAGATTCCCCGAGCCGTCCACGGCGAGGTCAACGTCTTCCTGGTAGGACTTCCAGGTTTTGCCGGCCTGCGTGAGGAACGTGACGAGGTGCTGGGTGGTGTTCTGATTGTTGCCGCTGACGAAGGGGTCCGCATCGTTCAACACGCCAAAGTTGGAGCCAGCTTCCGCCCAGATGTAATTGGGCTCGGAGGGATGGATGTGCCGGTTGTTGCCGCCGGCAGTGGCCAGCACGTTGGTGTAAGCCGTGGCGTAAGCGGTCTGTTCGCTGATGTTGACGATGGAGCCGTTAATCACGGCCGTTGCCGTGCCGTTCACCAGGCTGTTGATGAAGGGCGCGTTGGGGTTCTGATAAATCTGCTGGATGCCGCCGGTAAACTGATTGGCCGGCTGAGTCCAATTGTGATTCTCCATCGCGATCACGAATACAGTTTTGACTTCCTGAGCGTGTACGGGGAAAGAGCCCGCTGCTGCGAACAGGGCACACACTCCCAAGGTACGAAAAAATCTGGGGTACGGCATCGAAAGCCTCCAAGGTAGGATTTGCGCGGTTTCTCTGTAGTTGTTCAGGCCGCCTGGTTCGCTTGAAAAACGAACATCGCGCCCAACTAGAGATAGCAGGAGCGTCTTACAGGACGGTGATGGGAGTATTACGGATTGAAGACTCGAGAAAGAAATTGGGGATCGCAGGCTGGCGCTTGCGTCAGGTGAGAACGGGAGCTTCGGCAACGCCCGCCAGGCCAAAGACGCGCTGGTAGCGCTCCACTTCGGTACGCGGGCCCAGGGCCTTCTGAAAATTGTCGGAAAGCTTTACGGCGGGCCGGCCGTCGGCGTCGTTCAGTTTGCAGACCAGGCTTAGCGGATTGAAGTCGGCGCCACCGTTGGGATTGCAATTGCGGAAATCGTTGGTCAGCAAGGTGCCCCAGCCGGCGCTGAAGCGGATGCGGCGGCCGGCGGTCCATTTTTTTTCGTCGAGAAAATCGCCGGCCTGGCGGAAATCGGCGGGAGTATATCCCGTGTGAATTTTTCCGGAAAAATGGGCGTGAAGGCCGAGAATGGTGTCGGCATCGAGGCCGTCGGAGGCGATGAACAGTTTTTGCCGCGGGTCGCGGCCTCTTTTTTCGAGCCAGGAAATGTACTCGTCGCCCGCCAGAAAAGGGTCCTTGCTGTCGGCGCGCTGGCCCGTCCAGTCCGGGACCCAGTCCGGAGCATTATTGAAAAACTGCGTGGAGCCAAAGGTGTCCGGCAACAGGATGAGCAGCTCGCCCTGATAGGTTTTCTGCCACATTTCCAGCAGGCGGTATTGCGCCGTTTTCAGTTCTTCGTCATTTCTTGCCATCGCCGCCAAGGCCATGGGCAACTCATGCGCATTTGTGCCGATCGCTTCCAGGTCGTGCTGGTACGCAAGATAGGTGTTGGAAGTGCCCCCGAAAGTGCTGCCGAGCACGTCGCTCATCGCCTTCACGACATATTCCTGCCAAAGAAAACTGTGGCGGCGCCGCGTGCCAAAATCGCTGAGGCGCAATCCGGGAGTGCAGCGCAGGCGCTCCATTTTTTCCCAGAGTTTTGTTTTGGCGCGGGCGTAAAGAATATCCAGTTCAAACTCGCTCAAGCGCTTCAGATTGGCGCGCGTTTTCAGCTCGCTGATGGCGGAAAGCGCGTAAATCTCCCACAAGGTGGTTTCCGTCCAGAGGCCCTGAAAGGAGAGGGTGAACTGGCCGTCCTGGACACCCAGTTCGAAGTCGGAAAGACGGAAATCGCGCTCCAGCCATTCGAGAAAGGCCGGCTCAAAGATGCCGCGACGCCCATAGAAGGTATTGCCCGCAAGCCAGATCAGTTCGGACTTGTGAAACCGCAATTTCTTGGTCTGATCCAGTTGTTCGCGAAGTTCGTTGACGTCAATCAAGTCGGCGAGGCGGACTTCAGCGGACCGGTTAAGGAAGGAAAAAGAGGCGGTGGTCTTTGGAAATTGCTTCCAGATAAACTGAAGCATCAGCAGTTTGTAAAAATCGGTATCGAGCAGAGACCGCGTAATCGGGTCCAATTCCCAATTATGGTCGTGCGCGCGGCGTGCCAGGTTGATAATCACGGTCCCAATACTTTACCTTACTCGGAACGAAGTACGGGAATGGTCTAATGTCGCGGAGCCTTCGCGCATTGCGATTCGATTTCCGGCCCCTGCCGCCGGGTTGTACAATCATGCCATCTGCAAATTTACTGGCTTGTCCAAGGAGAATCTCATGAGGGTTCGCACGATGTTTTGCCTGTTGCCGGCCATGTTAGTTTCGGCTGCGATTGTTTCGATGGCCTACCCGCAGGCGGCCACGAATTCCGCGCCGGTCAAGGAAGGGATTCTCGCCGCC
>DASSGJ010000463.1:0-36285 GCA_035693545.1 Candidatus Acidiferrum sp. | reverse complement strand
CGAAAAGCTTTTCAGCTTGGCGACCTGGACAAAAGTAGTAAGTTGGTCGAAATCCATATCCCCCACTCTCTAGAGATAAATATAGCGGATTCTACATTAGAAAACGGTTAAGACGAATCCATCAGGCATACTGCGGAGCAGATGAAGCCGGAACGGAAAGCGCCACCGTCGGAGGGACTGCAACCGGATCGCGCACGCCGCCGGAAAATGCGCGCCAGACGCCTTCGAGCGATTCCTGAAGGTGAATCGGCTGAATGCGAACGAAGTTGTGCAGCGAGCGTTGCGCCAGAAAACGCGCGGCACGCGGGCTGCCGGTATACTGACGATGAATTTCGATGAGCGCGCGGAGGCAGGATTCCTCCTGCTCTTCCAGTTCGTGCGATTGGACAAATTCGCGATTGAGGACATTTTCCATCTCGCCGCGCAGGATGTAGGCGAGGCCACCGGTCATGCCGGAACCAAAATTGAGGCCGACGGGGCCGAGAATCGCGGCGATACCACCGGTCATGTACTCGCAACCGTGCTGGCCGACGCCTTCGACAACGGCGATAGCTCCACTGTTGCGAACAGCGAACCGTTCGCCGACTTGCCCCGCGATGAACAGCTGGCCAGAGGTGGCGCCGTACAAAACCGTGTTGCCGGCGAGGACATCACCGCGCTTGGAGGCGTTTTGCCCGGCGCGGATGACGATGGAGCCGCCGGAAAGTCCTTTTGCGACGTAATCATTCGCTTCTCCGTAAAGATTCAACGTCAAACCTTCGGAAAGAAAAGCGCCAAAACTTTGCCCGGCAGTACCGCGAAATTCGTGAACGGACGGGGCAACGCCCGGCTGCTGGAAGCGACTGCGCAGGCGTTCGCCGCTGAGATGACTGCCAATGCTGCGATGAAAATTATTGATGGCCGTCGGACTTGCAGCATGGGAATGGGCTGTTTGCAAGAGCTCTTCCACTTCCGCGCCGCTGGATTCCGGCACTGGAGTCTGCTGTGGCACGACGCGCGCCGGCTTCGCGACAGGGATAACCAGCAAAGCATCGAGGCCGGATTTGGTTTCAAGGCGATCGTACCAGCCGCGAAGCTCGGTGAGCGAGCGGACACCAAGCTCCGCCATGTTGCGGCGAATTTCTTCCGCGAGAGATCGGAAATAGGCGACGACCATTTCGGGCTTGCCGTTGAAGCGGAGGCGCAGAGTTTCGTCTTGCGTAGCAATGCCAACAGGACAGGTGTTGAGATGGCACTGACGGGCCATAACGCAGCCGATCGCAACGAGAGCCGCGGTGCCGAAACCAAATTCGTCGGCACCGAGAATGGCGCCAATGAGAATATCGCGGGCGAAGCGGAGTCCGCCGTCCACACGGAGAGAAACGCGAGAGCGCAAGCCGGCGCGCAGCAAGGTTTCGTGCGTGTCGCGGAGACCGATTTCCCAGGGCAGGCCGGTGTTTTTGATCGAAGTGAGCGGAGAAGAGCCGGTGCCGCCGTTGTGGCCGCTGATGGTAATGACATGGGCTCCGGCTTTGGCAACGCCAGCGGCGATTACCCCGATGCCGGTGCCGGAGACGAGCTTCACCCCGATCCGGGCTTGCGGATTTACGGCGCGCAAATCGTGGATGAGTTGTGCCAGGTCCTCGATGCTGTAAATGTCGTGGTGCGGCGGCGGAGAAATCAGCGGCGTGCCAGGCGTGGCGTGGCGAATGCGCGCGATATATTCGGTAACTTTGCGGGCCGGGAGCTGGCCGCCTTCCCCGGGTTTGGAGCCCTGGGCCATTTTGATTTCGAGTTCTTCGGCGCGGACAAGATATTCGGCGGTGACGCCGAAACGGCCCGAGGCAACTTGCTTGATCTTGCTGGCGGTGCCAGGCGTTGCGTAGAGATCGGGATCCTCGCCGCCTTCGCCGGTGTTGCTGCGGCCGCCGATCTGATTCATCGCTAGCGTCAGAGTTTTGTGAGCTTCGGGGCTCAACGAGCCGAGGGACATGGCTTGCGTACTGAAGCGCTTGAGGATGGATTCGAGGGATTCCACATCCTCAAGAGCCACCGGTTGTTCCGGCAACACTTCCAACAAATCGCGAAGGAATGTAGTTCCCGCGGCTTTGCCGAGTTCTTCGACGGCGGAATAGTGTTCGGTTTGCGGCTTGCGTGCATGCGTGTGGAGTCGGCGGATAAATTCGGGCGAATTGGCATGCAGCTCGGCGCCTTTGCGGAAGCGATAGAGGCCAAAATCGGGGAGATTTTCCCCGCCGACCGCGTAGGCCGCGGCGTGCATTTTCAAATAGTCCTGCAGGACATTCAGCAGGGACTTTGTGCCCGGATACCGGCCTGCATCCTCAAAGAATTCGTGGCATACCTGCTCTTCGAGACCCAGCACCTCAAACAAATGGCTGTTGCGATAGCTGGCCAGCGTGGAGATTCCCATACGGGCGAGAACTTTGCGCAAGCCGTTGTACATGCCTGAGCGAACTTTCTTGAATGCGCCGGGCTCTTCCGCCTCGGCGAATTCCTCAGCGAGATACGGCACAACGGCGCTGGCACCCGCGGCCAACAACATCGCCACATGGTGCGTGTCGAAGACTTGCGCGCTTTCCACAATCAGCGGAACATCCGCGAATCCCTGGCGTACGGCGCCCTTCCAAAGCTTCGCAGCGGCGAGGAGCACGGGGAGCGCGGCTCGTTCGGCGCCGACATTACGATCGGTGAGGAGGAGGAGCCCCGGGCGCTCGCCGTTACTCAGAGGGGTAGCCAAACACTGAGTGAGACAACGGCGGGCGCCCGAGACTCCATTGTTGGCAGGAAAGCTTGTGTCAACAACCTGCAGCACGGGAATTGCTGCGCAGAGCGCCGCAAGCTCAGCGACGCTAAGAATAGGGCCGGGCAAGCAGTAAGACTTGCCGAGCGAAACTTCGAGAGACATCACATGGGCTTCACGCAAAGGATCGATGGGAGGATTGGTGACCTGCGCGAAGCGCTGCTTACAGTAGTCCCAAAGGGGCCGCGTCAGCGCGGACAGAAATGCTGGGGGCGCATCGTCACCCATACTCCAATCGGCTTCCTTGCCGCTGAGAAGCGGGTGGAAAAGAATTTTGTACTGATCGTCGGTCCACCCGGATGCGCCAGCAAGACGCCGGGGCTCGGGCACAGGAGAGCGCGGCGCATCGCCTGCGAGTTGAAGCAGCGCGGGGACGGCGGTCGTTTTGCGCTGGACTTGAGTGGTAACGCTTTTCAGAAGTTCGCGCCAGCGCAGAAAGACGCCGGACTGGGGTGTGGCGAGAATCATTTCGCCGGGGCCAAGGCGGTGGCGTTCCGCGACGCGCGACTCGTCAAGGTCCACCAGGCCGGTTTCGCTGCCGGCAATCACCAGGCCGTCGTGCGTGACCAGGTATCGCATGGGGCGCAATCCATTGCGATCGAGTTTCACTCCAACCGAGAGGCCATCGCTGAAAACCATGGCGGCCGGGCCATCCCAAGGCTCGCCTTCGCGTGAAAGAACCTCGAGCGTGCGGCGAACGTCGGAAGAAAGAAACGGATCCTCGGCAAAAGCGGTAGGCACCAGCGAAAGCATCGAGGTTTCGACCGACTTGCCTTCCAGAAGTTTCAGTTCCAGGGCGTTGTCGAAACTCGCCGAATCACTGACGTAATCCTCAAGCATCGGGAACCACTCGCCAACGCCGATGCGCTTGCGAATTTCCCGCTCGCGGGCGTGCAGCCAGCGGCGATTGCTGACGATGGTGTTGATTTCACCATTGTGGGCAACGTAACGGAAAGGCTGCGCGAGTTGCCACGACGGTTCGGTGTTCGTCGAATAGCGCTGGTGAAAGACTGCGAAGTGCGCGACAAATTCGGGATTGCGAAGATCCTCGTAAAAGTGCGGGAATTGCCAGGGTGTCAGGAGACCCTTATAGACAATGGTGCGCGAGGACAGGGATGCAATGTAGCAGCGCTCGGGTATCAGAGTTTCGGCACGCTTGCGGAGCAGCGAGAGGCTGCGCTCAAATTTTGCGGAAGCATCAACGACCGGGATTTTCGCAGGAGCCGGCTCGATAAAAAACTGCCAGATTTCGGGCATAGTCTCAAACGCACGACGGCCAAGGGCATTCGGATTGACGGGGACCTTGCGCCAGCCCGCGAAACGCAACTTGCTGCGGCCGATGGCTTCTTCGATGGAGCGCTGGGCATCAGTTAAAAGGGTGTGCGGGGCGAAAAGCATTCCCACGCCAAAGTTTTCGCCGAGGGGGAGCTGGATCTCGGCGGCACGGGCACGGAAGAAATTTACCGGGAGACTGCTGAGGATGCCGGCGCCATCGCCGCTGGCACCGTCGGCGTCCACACCGCCGCGGTGGGAAAGACGTTCGAGAGCTTGCAGAGCGAATTGCAGGATTTCGTGGGTAGGAGGTCCAGCAAGGCGCGCGACGAAACCTGTACCACAGGCATCGTGGTCCGGGTGCCCCCAGTTCGGCTGGCGCCGCCTGCTACACATAGCAGAGTAATAGAGGGTGGCTGCAGCGAAGTACAATGCAGAATTTTTCTGGAATGCATCAGGAATGCAGGGGCGTGAAGACGGGCAAGTGCTTCAGAACTTTGTAGCTTCGCTGAAGTGGAAATTGCCGATTTTCATTGGCGGAACAACCATTTCGAAGGATTCCTCGGCGGTGGCACGGCGGGAGGGGCCGAGGGCCTCGACGTTCTGGAGCATTTGCAATATCGATTGATTGAATCGGAAATTTCGCACGGCGCGGCCTATTTTGCCCTTCTCCACGAGAAAGAGACCGTCGCGGGTCATGCCGGTCATTACTTTTTCGTAGGGATCGAGTTCGCGGATATACCAGAGGCGGGTGACGAGAAGGCCGCGGTCCGTGCCGGCGATCATTTCTTCGAGCGATGATTTTCCCCCGCCGATAACCAGATTCATGGGAGCTTCGCCATATTCATTCGGCAAAGCGAAGCCATGGCCGGTGGGGCGCACGCCGGCCTTTTTCGCGGAGCGGCGGGAGTAGACGAGGTTGCGGGGAGTTCCCCGATCAACAAGCGTCACACGCTGACGAGGAATGCCTTCGCCATCGAATGGAGCACCCAGTTGCTCAGGATGAAAGACGTCGTCGGTGATGGTGATGTTTTTTCCAAGGAGCGGCTTGCCGAGCCGGCCGGAAAAACAGGAGCGCTGATCCTGAACGGCAGTGGCGGCAAAATCGTAGAAGAGAAAGCCAACGAGATCCAGCACGGCGGCGGGTTCGAGAATGACTGTGTATTTGCCGGGGGCGAGTTCGGTTGGATTTTCTGCGCGCGCGGCTTTTTCGCTGGCGGCTTTCGCGAGGGCGAGAGGATCGAAGGCGCGAAAGTCAGCGGCGTTGGCTTTAGCCCAACTGGTGGCGGAACCCTGCTGCATGGTGACGGAGAATTCCGCTTGGGTCTGGCGGTAAGCAGCGAAAAGGCCGCGGGAATTGGCGAGGACGGACTGGCTTTGGCCGCTGGAGAAAATCCCGGCAGCGACCTGGCCTTTGCCTTCAGCAAGAGCGCAGGCGCTTCTCACGGCGCGCGCGCGGGAGTCGGCAGCGAGCGCGGCGGTGGCGGGAGAGAAGCGGCGGACGGATCGGTATTTTTGTTTGCCGGGCAAGGGCAGGAGGCCGGGATCTTTCGGTTGGCTGGCGGCTAACGAGGCAGCGGACTCAAGAGAGGCGCGCAGTGAGTCTTCTTCGATACGGTTGGTGGTGACCCGGGCGGTGCGCCCGTCGATGACGACGCGGAGAGAAACGGTCAGGCCGTGTTCGGCAACGTGTTGGTGGATGGAATTGTTGGCAAATCGTGTGAGGGCGTCTATTACTTCGTCGACGTGGACTTCGGTTTCAGGGATGCCGCCCGCTTTGGCGATGCGCAGGACGCGATCGGTGATGGCGCGCAATTCCCTTTCGGGCCGAAGAGATACTTCAGCGGGTCTCGACCGGATTTTCTTCGCGGGGCTCATTGATTTGAAAATGCCGTTCCGATTTTTACGTTGCGAAAACGCGCGGGAGCGGCGCCGTGGCCGGTGCCCATGGTCTGCATCGGCTGGCCTTTGCCACAGTTGGGCGTGCCCCAGAGAACCCAATGTTCGGCGTTGCAGATGGCGTCGCAGGAGTTCCAGAATTCGGTGGTGATGCCGCTGTAGCTGGGATTTTTCAGCATGCGGCCTTTTTTGCCCGCTTTGATTTCCCAGGCAATCTCGGTGGAAAACTGAAACTGGTAGCGGCGATCGTCTATGGACCACGAGCGATTCGTTTCCATCAAGATGCCGTCGTCGGTGTCAGCGATGAGATTCTCCGGCGTCCAGGTGCCGGGAAGCAGGCTGACATTGGTCATGCGGATCATCGGGAGACGATTCCAGCTTTCGGTGCGCATGGTGCCGCCGGAGCGCTGAAGGCCGATGAGATGCGCGGTTTCGCGGCTCGAGAGATAGCCACGGAATTCCCCGTTCTTAATGACATCAATGCACTGAGCAGGAACGCCTTCGTCGTCGTAGGCGAAGGTGCCGAGGCCGGGGCCATGCGCTGGGCGAGCGTCCGCGACGACATTCACGATGGAGGAGGCGTAACGAAGATTATTCAGTTTGTCGAGTGTGAGAAAGCTGGTGCCGGCGAAATTCGCTTCCTGGCCGAGGACGCGATCGAGTTCGATGGGATGCCCAACAGATTCGTGAATCTGCAGGCCAAGCTGGCTGCCGCCCAAGATCAGCGTGGATTTTTTTTCAGGGCATTGGGCGGCGGAGTGGAGTGCGACCGCTTCCTCGGCCATTTGGGGCGCGTGCTTTAGAAGATCCATGGCTTCGATCAGTTCGTAACCGCCGAGAATGTGCTGTCCGCCGAAGCTGTTGGGATAGGAGCGTTTCTGAATCGCATCGCCCTTGAAGGAAGTGGCGACGATGCCGCAGCCGGAGTGGTAGCGGCGCTGGTGAATCTTGGAGCCGGCACTGGAAGCGAACCAGGAATCGATCTTGCGGAATTGCATGTCGGTTTCGGTGAGCGTGACGCCTTTGGTCTGGCGCATCGCGGCGTCGGTTTTGAGCAGAAGATCGATCTGCGCTTCGAGAGGAATTTCGAAAGGGTCTTTCTGGCAGGCACCTTGCCAGCTGTCCACGTAAGAGGGCTCGGCGGCGAGTTGCACGTCTTCTTTTTTTGCAAGGGCGGAAGCTTTGGCAATGGAGACGGCTTGCGCGGCGCAGGCGGCGACTCCTTCACGGGTGAGTTGGTCGGTGGAAGCGAAACCCCAGGCGCCGTTGACGACAACGCGAATGCCAAGACCAATAGATTCGCTCTGACCAAGAGTGCCGACTTCGCCGCTTTTTGTGGTCAGATCTCGCTGGCGAAGATGCATGACGCGGACGTCGGCATAGGTTGCGCCGCGAACGCGAGCTACGTCGAGCGAATGTCCGCAATAGTCCCACATGGCAATCACCGAAATGGAGCGACAAAAATTTGGGGCGCCCCGACTTTGTCGAAACGCCCCATTTTAAATCAAATGCGGTTGCGAAGCGCTTCGCGGTTACGTGCCTTCCTGCCAGGACGCGAGGTATTGCTCCTGTTCGGCAGTGAGCTTGTCGAGGCGGTGGCCCATCGATTCGAGCTTGAGGCGCGCGATTTCGCGGTCGAGATGCTCGGGCACGACGTACACTTGCGGCTTCATGTCCTTGTGGTGCTTGACGAGATATTCCGCGGAGAGCGACTGGTTCGCGAAGCTCATGTCCATCACGGAAGCGGGATGCCCCTCGGCGGTGGCGAGGTTGACCAGGCGGCCTTCGGCGATGAGATAAACCTTGCGGCCGTCCTTAAGCTGAAATTCGTCCACCAACGGGCGAACTTCCTTTTTGCCGGACGAGAGCGATTCGAGCGCGGGAATTTCGATTTCGACGTTGAAGTGGCCGGAATTGCAAACGATCGCGCCACTCTTCATCACTTCGAAGTGTTCGCGGCGAATGACGTTCTTATTTCCGGTGACGGTGATGAAAATGTCGCCTTCCTTGGCGGCATCGGCCATGGGCATCACGCGGAAGCCATCCATCACGGCTTCGATGCCCTTGACGGGATCGATTTCGGTGACGATGACGTCGGCGCCGAGCCCCTTGGCGCGCATCGCCGCGCCGCGGCCGCACCAGCCGTAGCCGGCGATGACCACTTTGAGGCCGGCGATGAGAACGTTGGTGGCGCGAATGACGCCGTCGAGCGTGGACTGGCCGGTGCCGTAGCGATTGTCGAAGAAATGCTTGGTCATCGCGTCGTTGACAGCGATGATCGGATACTTCAACGTGCCGTCCTTGGCCATGGCGCGAAGGCGAATCACGCCCGTGGTGGTTTCTTCGGTGCCGGCGATGACATTGCCGACAAGGTCCTGGCGCTTGGTAAGCAGCATGGTGACAAGGTCGCAGCCGTCGTCCATGGTGAACTGCGGCTTGTGATCGAGCGCAGCCTTCATGTGCTGATAATAGGTGTCGTTGTCTTCGCCCTTGATGGCGTACGTCGGAATGCCGTAGTCGCGATTCAGCGAAGCGGCAACTTCATCCTGAGTAGAGAGAGGATTGGAAGCACAGAGAACGGCGTCGGCGCCACCGTCGCGCAGGGCGATCATCAGGTTCGCGGTTTCGCTGGTGACGTGAAGGCACGCGGAAACACGGAGGCCCTTTAGCGGCTGTTCCTTGATAAAGCGCTTGCGGATGGACTGCAGCACAGGCATCTGCTGCGCGGCCCATTCGATCTTGCGCTTGCCGGCATCGGCCAGCCCGATATCTTTTACGTCACCTTTTTTAAGTTCTGCCGTAGCCATTTCTGGATTCCTCACAAGTTAAATTTGCACTCGCTGGGCGAATAGTTGCACCGGGACGCCTTCTGCCGCTAAGCGGGGCGAATTTGCGGCCGAGAGGGAAACTGTTCTGCGAAACAAGAAAAGCCGCGGCGAAAACTAGCGGCGGGCAACCGCTTCCACCGGAGCGCCGATTCCCGCAGCCTTGCGCAAAGCATCGGCGCGGTCGGTCTTTTCCCAAGTGAAACCGGGGCCGGAGCGGCCGAAGTGGCCGTACGCGGCTGTCTGCTTATAAACGGGCTTGCGCAAGTCGAGCGTTTCGATAATCGCTTTCGGCGTGAGCGAAAAATTCTGGCGAACCAGCTCGGTGATTTTTTCTTCGGGAATGGTGGCGGTGCCGAAGGTGTCGACCATCACAGAGACCGGTTCGGCGACACCGATCGCGTAGGCAAGTTGCACTTCGGCGCGGCTCGCGAGGCCCGCAGCGACAATGTTCTTGGCGATATAGCGGGCCATGTAGCAAGCGGAGCGGTCCACCTTCGAAGGATCTTTTCCGGAAAAAGCGCCGCCACCGTGACGGCTGTAACCGCCGTAGGTGTCTACGATAATCTTGCGGCCGGTCAGGCCGGCGTCACCCATTGGGCCGCCGATAACGAAGCGGCCGGTCGGGTTGATGTGGTATTTGGTTTTCGCGTCGAGCATGTGGGCAGGAATGATCGGCTTGATCACGTGCTCCATGATCGCCTTGGCGAGATCTTCGTGCGAAACAGCGTCGCTGTGCTGCGTGGAAATGACCACAGTATCAACGCGGACAGGCTTGCCGTTGCGATACTCGACGCTGACCTGGGACTTGCCATCGGGGCGGAGGAAATTGACTTTCTTGCTCTTGCGGACTTCGGAGAGGCGCTGCGTGAGGCGGTGGGCCAGCTGGATCGGCATGGGCATCAGTTCTTCGGTTTCGTCGCAGGCGTAACCGAACATAAGGCCCTGGTCGCCGGCGCCGCCGGTATCTACACCCATGGCGATGTCGGGCGACTGGCGCTTGATGGTGCACATGACCGCACACGTGGTGGAATCGAAGCCGAAAAGAGCGTCGTCGTAGCCAACCTGCTGGACGGTCTTGCGGATGAGTTCGTCGTAATCAACGTGGGCCGAGGTAGTGATTTCACCGGAAACGACAACCAAGCCCGTCGTTACCAAAGTCTCGCAGGCGACCCGGCCCTTGGGATCCTGGCGCATGACTTCATCGAGTACCGCATCCGAAATCTGATCGGCAATTTTGTCCGGGTGGCCTTCTGTCACCGATTCGGAGGTGAACAGAAAATTACGCATGTTTCTGTCGCTCAAAACAAATCTCCTCTATGCTCGACTTCTTTATTTCAGGAAGGTGTGAAACACCCATAGGGCCTACGTGCCGAAGGCAAAGCAGACTCTAACCAAATTAGAGTAGCACCCGCGCCAAGCGGAATCAACGCATTGATTTTGCACGGGTTATGGTTGCAGCGAGTGGTTATTTTAGCGCATCGAACAGAAACTAAAGACATTTAGCGGCAGAGGGAACCGTGCATCCGCGCACACCAAAGCGGCGGGCTATGGCAGGATGAGGGGCCGTACGCGGCCATGCAATCGGTAAACCGCGAAGTCTGACCGATCAACCGTAAAAAACTTGCGTACATTCTCGCGCTCAGCGGTCCGGACTAACGCCGCGTCCGCAAGTTCCATGCCCCGGTCGCGATACTTGCGCATCAGTTCGCGAATGCGCGGGATGTCTTCAACGTCGAGTGGAAGGATGCCAATCGCTCCCCGCAAAATCGATTCCCACACTGCTTCCTGGCCTGCTGGCAAATCGCTGAGAAGATAAAGAGCCTCGGTAAGTACCGGCCAGACGGTGGCCAGAGGTTCCTTGATCTGCCGAAGAGCTGCGACACATTTCTGATGATGCTGGTCGTCGGAGTCAACCAGGGCGACCAGAGGGCCCGCGTCTACCAAGATCACGAACGCTTCCGTTTGGCTGCGAGAATCCGCTTGAACTGTTTACCGCTTTTTTCCGAGCGCCGGGGGTTGCCTCCCTGCACGACGCCGATCAGGTCGGCAAGTTGCTCGTAGGGAGTAACAGAAGATTCGGTGAACTCCGGCCAGGAATGCAGGGCCCGGCGAATAACCTCCGAGTTGGAGATCCCCTTGCGGCTGGCGACGCGGGCAATCTGGCGGCGTGTTTTGGGATCGAGGCGAAGTGTGACAGGAGGTTCCATGTTTTCTCTCTCCTCATCATCATTGTAATACGCCATGTATTACAAGACAACCCGGAAGATCGCTGGTGGCAGGAATGCACCCGCCGCGGGCGGTGCTGCGCGCAAGGGAAAAAAGATCGCACCCTAATGAAAGTTAGGCGTCGTCGGTGTCGTCGACTGTGACTTCGAGCTTGCCCTTGGTCTTTTTGGCCATGAGGTAGGTGCGGATAAACGGGGTGAGGTCGCCATCAAGAACTTTGTCCACGTCGCCTACGCTGAATTTCGTGCGGTGGTCCTTGATGAGGCGATAGGGTTGCATGATGTAAGAGCGGATCTGGCTGCCAAAGGAGATCTCGAGCTTGGATTCGTCGAGGCGGTCGGTTTCGTCGCGGCGCTTCTGGATTTCCAGGTCGTAGAGTTTCGAACGCAACATCTTCATAGCCATCTCGCGATTTTTGTGCTGGCTGCGTTCCATCTGGCAGGCGACGATGATTCCAGTGGGAATGTGGGTGATGCGGACGGCGGTTTCCACCTTGTTGACGTTCTGGCCGCCCTTGCCGCCGGCGCGGAAGGTGTCGAGTTTCAGGTCGTCGGGCTTGATGTTGATTTCGATGCGGTCGTCGACTTCGGGGATGACAAATACGGAAGCGAAGGATGTATGCCGGCGCGCGGCTTGATCGAAGGGCGAAATGCGCACCAGGCGGTGAACGCCGGTTTCGCCAGAAAGCAGGCCGTAAGCATTCTCCCCGCTGAATTGAATCGTGGCATTTTTGATGCCCGCCTCTTCGCCGGGAGTTTCGTCGAGCAGATTGGCGGTAACGCCGTTGCGTTCCGCCCAGCGGAGATACATGCGCAGAAGAATGGAGGCCCAGTCCTGAGATTCGGTACCTCCGGCGCCGGGCTTGATGGTCATGATGGCGTTCAGATGATCGTTTTCGCCGGAGAGCAGAGTTTGAGTTTCGAGTTCGCCGATGTAGTTGTCCGCCGCAGAGAGTTCCTTGCTGAGATCCTTCAGCAATTCTTCCTTTTGCTCGGCGTTGGATTCACCTTTGGCGAGGTCGATATACGTTTCGATGTCGCTTGAGAGAGATTCCAGTTTCTCGTCGGCAGCGAGTTGATCCTCCACACGCTTGCGGTCGCGGAGGACGCTTTGCGCTTCTTCCTGATTGCTCCAGAAATTCGGGTCGGCGGTGCGCTCTTCGAGGGTTTTCAGGCGCGCTCGGTTCTGGGGAGCGTCAAAGAAAGCTCCGCACAAGAGTGATGCGCTGCTTCAGTCCTTCATACTGGTGCTGCAAATCTTCAAGAATCATGCGGTGTTTGCGATGCCCTGGCGGGGCCGGGCGATTTTGCCTTTCGGAAAGTGAGCATCACTAGAATAGCGGAAACGCCGACGCACATCCAGGCGAACCAGTCGCCGAAGCGCGTGTAAAGGGTTTTGTCGGTGCGGAAATCGTAGGGCAGGTCCGCGGAGCCGCGGGCATCGCGCTGCATCACGCGAGTGACATTTCCATAAGGATCGATGGCGGCGGTGATGCCGCTGTTGGTATCGCGAATGAGCCAGCGGCGATTTTCGACGGCGCGCACGCGGGCCATGCGGAGGTGCTGCTCGGCCGCCACGGATTTTCCGAACCAGCCGTCATTGGAGATGTTGAGCAGCAGTTGCGCGCCGTTGTTGGCGAACTGGCGAATCTCGCCCGCGTAGATGGCCTCATAGCAGATGAAAACCGAGAAAGTGCTGCCATTGGATAAATGGCCGACGTTGCGGGCCGTGCCTTTGCGAAATCCGCCCACTTCCTCGGACACGCTGGTGACAACTTGATGGATCAGGGGAAATGGTTCGTACTCGCCGAAGGGGACGAGATGGATCTTGTCGTACATAAAGGTTTTCTGGCCCATGGAGTTCAGCATTGCCGCGCTGTTATACGGAACGAGTCCCGTGCGCGGAATTCCCTTGCCGCTTTCCAGAATCGGTTTCCAATCAATGATTCCGACAAGAACAGGATGCTGGAATTCCGAAGCGAGGTGCGAGATGTATGGCCCGAAATGCGGATCCTGGAAGGAAAATGGAGCCGGCGCTTCGGGCCAGACCAGGAGATCCGGCTGCCGCGAGCCGCTGGAGGGCCGCAGACTGAGTTGCTCGAGTTCCGCCATGTCGGTTTTGTGATCCGCGTACCAGTCGCCAACATACCCTTCATTTTCCGGGAAATTCGGCTGAACAACGCGGGCAACGTGGCTGGGAGTGGCGGTGGGGACAAAGTGCGGGCCGACAATCTGCGCTGCAAGAAGGATCGCGAGGACTGCGAAGCCAACCGCCAGCCTGTTTTTCCTTCTCTCGGACGGGCTCACCATAATCCAGATCAGGAGCGAATTGAAAACGGCTACGAGGAAGGACACGCCGTAGATTCCGGTGATCGTGGTCAGCTGCGCGACCGCTGGATTTCCAGCGGCGGGATAGCCGAGCAATCCCCAGGGAAAACTGATTTCGGGGAGATAGGCGCGAAGAACTTCCGTGGAAATCCAGAGGAAGGGAGCGCCGAAAAGAGCGAGGCCGACGCTGCGCAGCGACAACCGCTGGACCATCCAGGTGTATAGGCCGATGGAACAGCCCCAGATGGTCGCAATCAGCAACAACACGGACCAGCCCGCGGCGACGGACATTCCGCCGTGGACGGAGAGCACCTCGGCGACCCAAGGAACGCAGGTCACAACAAAGATCAGACCGTGAAGGAAGCCGCAGAAAAAGGCGACACGCGCCCGCGCGCCGAGCAAACTGAACAACAAAATCGCCAGGCAAAACCAGGAATAAAAACTGGGCTGTGCGCCATAAAAAGAGAGAGACAGGATCGCGCCGCTAAGGGCGGCGAGGGCAAGACGGGCGATTGCGGGAAATTCCGGGGGGAGCAATTGCCCCAGGGAGGAATACCAGGGACGCGACGCCATCAGTGTTTTACGACGAATGCCTTGAAGCCGGCGCTCTCGAGGCCCTTCTTCGCGGCATCGGCGCTTTTCTGGTCTCTAAACGGTCCGACCTGCACGCGGTAATACTTGTCCTTGTGGGGAGCCTGCACATAGGCGGAAAAATGCTTTCTCTGCAGGCTGCCGGCGAGAGCCAGCGCGTCATCCTGTTTCGCGAGGGCCGCGACCTGTAAAACAATCGCGCCATTGGATACCAGCGGCGCGCTGGTAGAGGTTCTCTCAACGGGAGCACGAGGCGCGACACTCGGCGGCGCGGAATTCCGGGTGCTTACCTGTTTCGCAAGCGGCTGTGTTGGGGAAGCCTTCTGGGGCGCTTCCAAATGCGGCGCTACCTTCGAGGTCTTCTCTTTATCGTAAAAATTCCAGGTGGAGTCGGTGGCAGTGGACGTGGCGGGGTCTGAGTCCGTGGACTCGCTTGGCGCCGGCGCTGTTTTCTTTGGAGCAACATCGGGCTTGGAGTTTACGATGGGCTCCGCGCTGCTCATGCCGTTCGTTGCGGCGCGCACTTGGCCGTCATACTGATTGCGGCCCATCACGTAGCCCAGCGCAAAGAACACGCCGGAAAAAACCAGCATGAGCAAAAACAGGCCGATTACGTGCCTGCTCTCCAGCACGCGATCGCCCGCGCCGCGTCTCCCCCCAGATGCCATTTACTTAGTTGCGCCCCCCGCGGACTTCATCCATGTATTAATAATATCTATAGGAAGGGGAAACACAATCGTTGTGTTCTTCTCGACACCTATCTCGGTAAGGGTCTGGAGGTAGCGCAACTGGATGGCCGAGGACTGCGTCTCCAGGACTTTGGCCGCGTCGGCAAGCTTTTGCGAGGCTTCGAACTCGCCTTCGGCGTGAATGATCTTGGCGCGGCGCTCGCGTTCGGCTTCGGCTTGCTTGGCGATGGCGCGCTGCATTTGCTCAGGGATGTCCACCTGCTTCACTTCGACTTTGGAGACCTTGATGCCCCAGGGCTCGGTGTCCTGATCGAGAATAATCTGCAGCTTGCCATTGACGCGGTCGCGTTGCGAGAGAATTTCGTCGAGTTCGAATTGGCCGACTACGCTGCGCAGCGTGGTCTGCGCCAGCTGCGAGGTCGCATACTGGTAGTTCTGCACTTGCGAAAGGGCCAGGTTAGCGTCAACGACGCGGAAATAGCAGACGGCGTTTACTTTCACGCTGACGTTGTCCCGCGTGATGATGTCCTGCGGCGGAACATCGAGGGTCTCAAGGCGCAGGCTGATGCGGTAGAGCGTTTCAATGGGCCAGAACACAAGCCGAACTCCCGCGCCTTTCGCTTCGGGAAGCAGACGGCCCAGGCGAAGGACAACGCCGCGCTCCCACTCTTTGATGATGTAGAGCGAATTCCAGACCCACAGCAAGAAAAGAGCGACGACGATCAGCGTGCCCAAACCAAAGAACTCGAACATGATGTGCCTCCGGACCTACGCCAACTCCGACTGATTGCAGTGACCTAAGCTTGCTTCGGCTCCACAAACAGTTTTAAACCATCAACGCGCGTTACGCGAACCAGCGTTCCTTCGGGAACGGGCGAAGAGGCAGCGGCGCGCCACAACTCGCCATGCACCCGGATCATTCCCTCGCCTTGAGCGGGGACTGCCGCGGTGACGACGCCCTCGGCGCCGAGCATTTCTTCCTTCCCTGTCGCTGTTTTCCATCGGCGGGATTTCAGCACCAGGCGCATGAGAAACACGGTCAGAATTGCGACGGGCAAAGTCACGCCCAAGGCGACGCCCATGCTGACACCACCGGGCGTGAGCGGCGAGCGGATTAGAAAAATGGCGCCCAGGAACATGGACACGACGCCACCGAGAAGGAGAACGCCGTGGCTGCTGAATTTGGCCTCGAGAATAAACAGCGCGAAAGCGAGCAGGATCAGCACCACTCCCGCAAAATTCACCGGCAGCAGATGCATCGCGTAAAGGGCCAGCACCGCGCAGATGCCGCCGATCACACCGGGTGCAATTACCCCGGGATGTGTGAATTCGGTGTAGAGGCCCAGAACTGCGCCGAGCATCAAGAGAAAGAAAATATTCGGATCCACAATGTAGGCGAGAAATTTTTGCCGGGCGGAGAGGTGGAATTCATCAAGGCGGTAATTATCCAGCGAGAGTTTTGCGGTTTTGCCGTCGAAACGCTTGATCTCACGGCCGTTCAACTGCTTGAGCAGATCGGCGTTGTCGCGGGCAATCAGATCGATAAGATGGCCCGAGAGGGCTTCATTTTCAGTGAAGGCCTGCGACTCGGTAACGGAGGTTTCCGCCAGCTTCGGATTGCGGTTGCGCTTTTCGGTGAAACTGCGGAGAAAGGCCGTCGCATCATTGTTCATTTTCTTGCGCAGGACTTCGTCTACCGGGACGGAGAATCCGCCGGGAAGCAGAATCGGCGTGGATGCTCCGGTGCGGGTTCCGGGCGCCATGGCCGCGACGTCGGCGGACAAGAGAATGAAAAAACCGGCGGAGGCCCCGCGCGCCCCTGCGGGCGAAACAAAAACAGCAACGGGTACCGGCGAATCCAGAATGTGATGAATGATGTCGGTCATCGAATCGCTGAGGCCGCCGGGGGTGTCCATGGTAATCAGCACGAGCGAAGCCTGCCGGCGGGCCGCGTCGGCGAGGCCTTCATCTATATAGGTTGCGAGAACCGGCTCGACTTCGCGATCGAGTTTTAGTTCAAGGACAAGCGGCGCATTTTGTTCGGTTGGAGTTGCGGCATGCAGGAGACAAAAGCCAGCGACGAGCAGTGTGAGGCAAACAGCTGCGGCACAGACTCCCGCGGGAGTCTGAAACCACCGGCCACGAGCGTTCATTTTACACCTCCCGTGGGCTTGCTTTTTCCCAGGTGTTCCAGCAACTGCCGCGCTTCCGTATAGTTCGGGGCCAGCTTCACTGCCTTTTCCACTTCGGCGCGGGCCAACTCCGGCTTTTTCTGTTCCAGATAAATGCGGGCCAGCATCACCCGGCCGGTTGCTGAATCACGAAGGGCCAGAGAAGTCTGCAGTTCCTGGACAGCTTCGTCGAGTTTACCTCTCCGGCGGTCAATATCGGCAAGCTCGCGATGAGCGAGAGCATTCTTCGAATCAGCGGCGAGCGCGGCACGGAACTCCTTTTCGGCCGTGTCCAGACGCCCGGCGCCAAGTTCCTGGCGGCCGCGACGGATGTGCGCTACTGCAGGGTCGAGAGAAGTTGCCGATTCCTCGGGCGCGCCGCCGGCTGCGGCCGGAGTGGCAAGTTGCATGCGCAGCGCCGTGGTGTCGAGTTCCCTGTTCACACGCTGGTATTTTGCGAGAGACTCCGGTTTGCCATCCAATTTCAGCGCGGGAAGGCCGTTGGGGCCAAATGCTTCGAAGGCGGTGTCTCGAGCCGCGGCGGCTTCATCTTTCTTCCCTGCCCGCTCGATCGTGTAAATCAGGAATGCCCGATCCTCGGCGTTGTCGGGCTCCCTTTCGGCGGCTTCGCGGAATTGCGCAGTAGCGGCAGTGAGATCGTTGTTCTGCAGGGAGAGCAGGCCGAGATTGAACGGGTAATCGTCTTCGTCGGGATCCAGATCGCGGGCTCGGGAGAGCGCGGGGATCGCGGAAGCGACCTTGCCCTGGCGCGCAAGCGCGATCGCCACGTTGTTGAGGATTTCAGGCAACTCCGCGCCGCTTACCATGTTGACCTTCAGGTCTTGCTCGAGTTTGCTGAAAACTTTTTCGGCTTTGTCCGGCTGGCTGAGTCTCAAGTGGCAAACCCCAGTTGCGAAAATCGCTTCGACGCTGCGTTCGTTCGTGGGAGGCACGCGGGCGAACCACGGCAGTGCAGCAGCGCAATCGTTACGCGTGAAGTAGACCTGGCCGAGCGCGAAGGTTGGGTCCGGCCAGTTTGGTTCCAGGCGGATGGCTTCCTTAAGTTCACGGATTTTAGCCTCATCTTCGTTCGCCATCAAACCGCGGATGTAGTGCTCGAAAGCGCCCAGATAGAGCACGCGCTGGATTTTCGAAAACTCGGCTTGATTCAGGGGAAACTTGCGGTCAATCGTTGTCAGCAAGCGCCACGTGAGCCGCGTGTGGAGATTCATCATGGAATCGAGCGGCCCGGTTTCGCGCACAGCGGGAAGAAGCGCGACGGGGTTGACGCGCAACACGCGGGCATTGACGGTCAGCGACGTTCCGTCCGAGGTGAAATTCCCGAATACGACGTAGTCGGCATCGAGGTCCTGCGCGACGTGCAGCATCGTAGCCCGGCTCAACTTTGCATTGGGCGGAAGGCCCGCGCGGTCCATCTCGTCCAAACGGCCTTCGTGCGAGAAAACCTGTTGGCCCGCGGCAAAAAGCTTTTGAATGGTGAGCTCTTCGAGGCCCTCGCCAATCCAGTCCAGGCGAGGGGAGGCGCCGGAGTTTTCAAACGGGAAGACGAGGAATACGCCGCTTTGCGGCAGCGCGGGTGAACGCCCGGGCGAGTAAGGCACGCTCTGCTGAGCAGGCGTTGCGCCGGGCCAAAGAAGCAGCACACCACCACACAAAATCAGAGATAGCTTGCGGAGCCATTGCCGCTGTTTTTCCATCAAGCGAACATTCTAACAGAGGCAGCCGCGTCACTTTGACAAATAGATGATGCGGCGATTTGCATCAAGCGAAAGCACGCGAATACCCAGGGAACGAACGCTCAACAAGCCATCGAAGAGCGGTTCTTCGCTGTCGGGAACAAAGTAAGCATTCTGGCGGAAACGTTCGCCACTCAGCTCGAAGTCCAGTTGGGAAATGGCACGGATAGGAACGGCGCTTGCAGCGCTGTTGCCTTGCAACAGGTCACTTGCGGTGTTGGGCGAAAGTTCAGCGGCGGACCGGGTGCCGAAAAACACGATGCGTTCGGCTCCGGTGTCCACCACAAGATGCATCAGTTTCCCGGCGACTCTAATTTCGGCGATGGGAAGATCGGCGCGGGCGGACAGGTTTACCGGGATCCCCACTGGAGCGATTTCGCCAAATTCGAGCAGTTGATTTCCGTAGTCGAGGCGGAAACTGGTCTTAGCGAGGACATCCATTCCAAGGATTCCGGCGATCGGAAGATTGATGTCGTGCTCGACCGGACTTAAATCCGTGACAAGGACAGGCACAGCCAAAGCCTGAAGCGGGCCGAGGCGAATCTCCGGCACGGTGGTGGAAAGGGTTTCGGACTGGCGGCCGATAGCAGAGAGTTTTGCTCGTGAGAGAGGAAGTCCCAGATGACGTGCCGCGCCGATATTAAGGATGCTGGGCGAAGTTCCGGTGTCTATGATGAAATTCTGGCGCTCGTTTACAGCGCCAAATTGGCCTTCAGCAACCACCAAAAACCCACGGTAGAGCTTTACCGGAATACTCCGGCGCGGAATCGAATGGTCAGAATGATTGGACGGATTCCTGCGGGGCTCCGCCATCGATGCCCCCCCGATCCAAGAGCCGGCCAGAAACAGGATACCCAAGCGAATGAATTGGCGATGCAAAGTTGCCGCACGCTCCCCCGGCGGTATTGCTGACCGTAGGGGCCCGGCGGGGTATCACAAGGGTTTGTCCGTGGATTCCGGATAGATTGTGGATGGCCGGATAAATACAGTTCAGGACAGGAGTTATTCGGAGAAAAGCGATGCGAGTGGGCGAGGCGTTTGTCACAACTTTCGAGATGATTCGTCCAATACATCGAGGTCACCATGGGTACACCGAATGCACTCCGAGCCATTTTTCGATTTGGCAGCTATGAAATCGACTCGCGTACCGGAGAACTCCGGAAGAACGGAATGCGCATTCGCTGCCAGGAACAGCCGATTCAAGTGCTGGTGGCGTTGCTGGAACGCCCCGGCGAACTGCTGACCCGGGAAGAACTGCGGCAGCGCGTGTGGCCCGAGGATACCTTTGTAGATTTTGACCATGCGCTGAACACCGCGGTGAAGAAAATCCGTGCTGCCTTGAATGATGAGGCGGATTCCCCGCGGTACCTGGAAACCGTTCCCCGGCGAGGGTACCGGTTCATCGCGCCGGTTCAGACCGAGGCAACCCCTGCGCGGATCCCCGAAGAGCTTCGAGCGGAAAAACTGAACGTGCAATTCACCGCCGCGGAAAATCCCTTCTACTATCGGCCCGGAAGTCGCCGTCCTTTGATAAACCGCCGGGTGGTGTTACTTGCGACCGCGTTGATCGGGATTGTTGGCGGGGGATATTACTGGAGCAATCATCGTGCGCGAGCCATGGACAACAACACGCCAAGCCGGACGATGGTGGCCGTGTTGCCCTTCGAAAATTTGACCAACGATCCCGCGCAGGAATATTTCAGCGACGGGATGACGGAAGAGACCATCTCGCAACTGGGCCGCCTGAATTCGCAGAATTTAGGAGTGATCGCCCGGACGTCGGCGATGAAATACAAACACTCCGGAAAAAGCGCGCAGGAAATCGGGCGCGAACTGAATTCGGACTACCTGTTGGAGGGCAGCATCCGCCGCGAAGGCTCGCGCGTCCGGGTGGTCGCGCAACTGATTCGTGTGGCGGACCAGTCGCCGCGCTGGAGCCACCAGTTCGATTACGAATTCGGTGAGCCGCTCTACATTGAAACCGACGCGGCCACCGAAATCGCCAACATGGTCCACACAGTGCTGGAACCCGCGATGCGCAAGCGCGTGCAAAAAGCAGACTCCATGGATCTTTATTTGCGGGGACTGGCGGAGTCCAACGTGCATACGCAAGAAGGTCTGGATCGCATTTTCCAAGCCTTCGAAGACGCGATGAGGAAAGATCCAAACTGCGCACCTCCCTACGCCGCGCTGGCCCGCATCTACGAACGTGGAGCCAATCTTGGCCTGCTGAAGCCGACGGATGCGTACGCAAAGGCGCGCATCGCCGCTGAGAAGGCCATCGAAATCAATCCATCAAATCCGGAGGCGCACATTTATCTTGCCGACGCGCTGCTCACTGTAAATTATGACTGGGCGGGCGCACAGGTGGAGATTCAGAAAGCCCTGACGTTGAATGTGAATGATCCGAGCGCCCACGAATGGAACGGAATATTTCTTTCCTTGCAGGGCAGGCCGGATCAATCCATCCAGGAGCTGCGCACGGCGGTGGAGCTGGATCCGCTGAACGCGGAGTACCTGGTGGCACTGGGGAACATTTTGATGGCTGCGGGACGCCCTGTCGAAGCGGAAGCGCAGTTGGTCGCCGCGATCGGATTGGATCCCGCATCCGACAATGCGCATTCTTCACTGGCCCAAATCTACGAGCGCGACAAGCATTACGCAGAGGCAATCAACGAAACCACAACCGCGTTCTTTCTGCGCGGTCAACGCGATACGGCGTTGAAAATCAAATCGCTGAATGAAAAGTCAGGCTACGAGGCTGCCCGGCAGATGGCCCTGCGAGAGAGGTTGAAATACCTGCTGAGCCAGCGTGAGAAGCATTTCGTTTCCGCCTTTGACATTGCCGCGCAGTACGCCAGGCTGGGCGACCGGCAGAACAGCCTGGCATGGTTGCAAAAGGCATACCAGGAGCGCGATGTCGCGTTGTTGTGCCTTCGGAACTCGCAGAACGATCTGTTCGCATTTGTAAAGGACGCGCCGGAGTTCCAGGCAATTGTGCGAGACCTTCATTACCCGAAATAAACCGCTATTCACGCGGAGACACTAAAGCTCAAACCAGAAAACGCGCCGGAGAAAACCAGGGTTGCGGCTCAGGGTTGCGAGGACTCGACGGGCTTCGGCGCCAGAAGGTCCTCTGCCGCGGGACTCTTCAGGACCGCTGCAAACGTGGGGTCTTTCTGGACGGAATTGAAGTCCCCGTAGCCTTCATCGCGCGCCTTTCTGAGATACAGAATCGCGCGGTCCACATCGCCCTGCTGGGCGAAGGATTTGGCAAGGAGATAATAAAAGCGGCCGCGGTCCACGCTGACGGAACGATCCTGAATCACAGTGCCGCCGCGCGACCGGGTGGGGTCAAGCGAGGTCGGATCCAGCTCCAAAGCCTTGCGGAACGATGTGATCGAATCCTCGAAATCCTTCTGGCCGAAATAGGCGTAGCCCAGGTTCAAATAGAATGGGGCAAAATCGCCGCGTAGGGAAATGGCCCGCTTATAGGCGCGGATCGCCTTGGGATATTTCTTGCGTTCGTAAAGAACCGTGCCGATGTTGTTCTGCGCGTCGGCGTAGTGCGGATCCACCTTAGCGGCTTTCTGATAACATTTCAGGGCCTGATCCAGCTGGGCCTGGTTGTGGAGCGCGATCCCCAATTCATTCCAATACAGTGGATTTTTGGGATTGCTTACAGCGAGATGATAGAAAATTTCTCCGGCTTCCTTGTATTCCTTTCGTGCCATGTGCAAGCGGGCCATCTCCTCGTCGGCGATGCCCGTAGACGCAGGCTTTTGCGCAGCCGTGGAGATGGACGTATCTGCAAATTGAACAAGCATTTCCTGGGAAAACAACGAAGGGGAAAAAGCAACTGCGAGGAAAGTCACTGCCGGAATCGCCAAGAAGTTCCTGGTCATGGCGAATCTCCTTTATCCGGGGTCGGGTTTCACCGGATCCTTTTTCTTCTTGTCCCCAAAGATACCAAAAAACTTCTGTAAAGGGCCTTTTTTCTTTTCCTGGGCCTTGGACGGGTCAACAGCCTGTCCGGCGGGTTGCCCGGGTTGTCCCGCTACGGGCGAACCGTTTTTGTCAACCTGGCCGTTGGGGGAACCCGAGGTGTTTGGAGGGGGAGGATTGGATGAGCCTCCGCCGAAGATGTGGGAAAGAAACGACCCTGCAGCGTTGATGGGGTTGTGGCCGCCGTGGAGTTCGCAAAATTGCGTTGGCCCGGAACCCGTAACGTAGACCTCTTCCCGGGTTACCGGACAATTGGGCGTCGCGAGTTCGAGGGTGTCCGAATCAATAATGTCGGAATCCACCCCTTCCGGTTTGTCGAAGTCCCGGACGTCGCGGTAGCCCGGCAAGGCGGTGGCGCGAATCATGAAGTCGGCCCAGATGGGAGCGGCGGTCGCTCCTCCGGCAAGGCCGAGATCGTGGTTGTCGTCAAAGCCGATCCAAATGACGCAAACCAGGTTGCTGGTGAATCCCGCAAACCAACCGTCGCGCGAAGTGCCGGTCTTCCCGGCCGCGGGCAAGGTGAACCCTTTGGCACGAACCTGTGCGCCGGTGCCTTTGTTTAGAACGTCCTTCAGAACGCTGTCCACGAGATATGTGACGCGGGGATCGAGAGCGAGCTTCGTCGTCGGTCCGTATTTCTCAAGGGGGTTGCCGCCCGCGCTGACGACCGATTTGATGAAATAAGGCTCGGCCCGCGTGCCCATGGTCGCAAAGGCGGTGTAAGCGCCGGCAACTTCGAGCGGGGTCAGTTCGTACGCCCCCAAGGCGACGGCCGGAGTCGGCCGGATATTCGCCGTCAAGCCCATCTGGCGGGCAATTTGCACAACGCGCCCATAGCCAATCATCTCGGCGACTTTCACGGTCGCGACGTTGAGCGAATTCGTCAGCGCCTGCCGGACCGTGACTTTACCCATGAATCGTTCGCCGTAGTTGTTTGGCGTATATTCCTGGCCGTCAAATTCAAAAACCGTCGGCTCGTCATCAACGGTGGTTGCCGGAGTGACAACCGGCTGCGCGCCATCCACCGCGTTATTAAACGCCGCGGCGTAAACAAATGGTTTGAAGACCGAGCCGGGTTGACGATGCGCCAGCGCGTGATTCAGCTGGCTCTGCCCGTAATCTCTTCCGCCGATGAGCGCCTTGATCTCACCCGTTCGGGGATCCAGAGCGATCAATGCAGCCTGGACCTGGGGTATCTGCTCCGGTTCCGATTTCTTCCCCTTCAGCTTGCGTGTCTTTGCGTATTTCGCGGCCAGCATGGCGTCCACGTTCTTCATTCCCGAATCGAGGGCGGCGGCGGCGACACGTTGCAATTGCGGATCGAGCGTGGTGAAGACACGGTAATTGGAGCTGAGCAAATCCTGCTCGGAATATTTATCGAGCAGGTGGTCCTTGACCATGTCCACAAAATAAGGAGACTCATTGCCGGAAACGGAGGAGCGAACCAGCTTCAGCGGCAGATTTTTGGCGTCCTGAACGTCGGCTTCCGTGACGTATTTGTTCTCGAGCATCTGGGCAAGAACGCGGTCGCGCGCCTGGGCGGCCCGTTCGGGATGCCGGTCGGCAACGGAGTAATAGTTTGGCGCACGGATCAGCCCCGCGAGAAACGCGCATTCGGGCAAGGTCAACTGGCGCAAATCCTTGCCGAAGTAGGCTTGGCTGGCTTCGGCGAATCCACGAATGCCAAAGCTGCCGCGATTGCCGAGGTAGACTTCATTCGCGTACATCTCAAAAATGCGTTGCTTGCTGAAGCGCTGTTCCAATTCGAAGGAGAGCATGGCTTCAGCGAGTTTCCTGCGCCAGGTGCGATCCGTAGACAGAAAATAAGTACGCGCGACTTGCATCGTGATCGTGCTGGCACCCTCAATCCGCTTGTGGCGCAAGTCTGCCCACGCCGCACCGGCGATGCGAATGAAATCGAAGCCCGGATGCTCGAAAAAGCGCTTATCTTCCGCGGAGAGTATGGATTGCACCAGTTGAGGGGGCAAATCCTCGTAACGAACCGGGCGGCGCTTTTCGCGCAGGCTGTCAAAGAGGTTGGTGATCAGTTCCGGTTCGATCTCGGCGGTCCCCATGTCCGAGCCGCCGCTGAGCGGGCGGATGCTGCGGATAACCCTGCCGTTGAATTGCACGGCCAGGGCGTTGCCACCGGCAAAGTAAGAGAGCTTCGAAGGACGGATATCCAGCGTGCTGCCCTGGACGGTGTAGGTGCCCAGCGCATTTTCATCGGCTTCCGGGCGATAGCCCACGCGCTGGAGATAAGTCATCAAATCTTCCACGCCCCAGGCCTGTCCGTCGGAGATGTGTTCGGGGGCCGAGAAAATCTGGGTGGTGTTCTGCAGCACGTGGCCGGATAGCCGGAGATCGATCATCTTGGAGTACTTCACGTAGTAGAACGTGAAGATGGCGGCAGCAAGTATGAAGCAAGCCGCCACGGCCGCAAGCAGGCTCAGTCCGAACGCAGACGTCCAGAAACCTTTTTGAATGCGCAATCGCAAATAATGCTCCCTGAGGGTGGGCTAACGTCTATTGTCTCTTAATAAGGAAACGGAGCAAAACCATAGTTTGCCCCAAAGAAGGAGTCAGCCTCCTGGCGTGACTGTTTGCCTGCGCGCCGCTTATTTCAGCAGGTCTGGCGCTTCGCTGGAAGGCGAGAAATTCAGCTCGGTCTTGTAGACCTTGAAATCCACGGGAACGCTGTAATTCACGCTGATCATGACCCCGTGATTGGTGTTCCGCACTTTAATATCCTCGCGATTGGCGGGGATGTCCAGGTCCTGAATGGTTTTGAAGATGATGTCCCGGACCTGGTCGTCCGAATAGTGGTTAACGACGGCGAACCGGGCTTGTTCCGTAATCTTGTCGTTGAGCTGATATTCGGCGACGTAGGCGGGGACGACTTTGACGGCCGCGTAGACGGCCATCAGCAGAATAACGGTATAAATAATGGCTTTCAGCTTGCCCTCGCCGCGTTGCGAGCGCTTCGAACTTGAGGTAATGCAGCTCACTGTAGAAATCTCCCGTTGCCGCCCCGACGCCGAGGCGGGATATATGCCTACGGTTTACGCTAGCACTGGGCTGCGGGGCTGTCGAGATTCCGGGCGTACAGGTGTTCTTCAGGGGCAACGCCCGGCCGCTAGTAGGCCCGGCCGAAGATGGCCCGGTCTTTCGCCGGTTTGCCGCAATATACGCAAACGCCGCCGCTGGCGACTTCCCTGCCCAGCACTGCCGTCTGATCCAATGGGATGCAGCGCATAGTGGCCCGGGTTTCCTCTTTGATTTTGGCTTCGCAGTCGCCGCTTCCGCACCAAAGGGCGAAGGCAAAACCGCCTTCGACGGCCTTCTTGAGCTCGTCGTAGGTGGGGGTTTCACGGGTATTCGTGCGGCGGAACGCCAGGGCTTTGTCGTAGAGGGATTGGTGAATCTCCACGAGCAGCTTTTCGATCGTGGCGGGGAGGTCCGCCAGCGAGGCGCTGACTTTGCCTTCGCGGCCGGGGCGATCCCGGCGGGCGAGCATTGCGGCTTGCTTGGCGACATCCTTGGGACCGAGTTCCACACGGACCGGAACGCCGCGCATCTCCCAATCGTTAAATTTCCAGCCGGGGCTAAAACCTTCGCGCTCGTCCAGGTGGACACGGAGGCCAGCCTTGACCAACTGGGCTTTCAAATCCTTTGCAGCTTTCAGGACGCTCGCCTTTTCCTCGTCGGTTTTGAAAATCGGCACGATGACGGCCTGGATGGGGGCGATGCGGGGAGGCAATACCAGCCCCTGATCGTCTCCGTGGACCATGATGATCGCGCCGATCATGCGCGTGGAAAGGCCCCAGGAGGTTGTCCAGCAGTGCTGCAGCGCGCCGTTCTGGTCGAGATATTTTACTTCGAAAGCCTGCGCGAAATTCTGGCCGAGGAAATGGGAAGTGCCGGACTGAAGCGCTTTCCCGTCGCCCATCATCGCCTCGATCGAGTAGGTGACATCGGCGCCGGCGAACTTCTCAGCGTCCGATTTGGCGCCCGGGATGACCGGGATGGCCGCTTCGTTCACGGCGAAGTCGGTATAGACGTTCAGCATCTGCAGGGTTTCGTCCACCGCTTCCTGACGCGTGGCGTGGGCGGTATGACCCTCCTGCCAATAAAACTCGAGCGTGCGCAGGAAGAGTTTTGTGCGCAGCTCCCAGCGGATGACGCTGTTCCACTGGTTCATCAGGACCGGCAGATCGCGGTAGGACTGGATCCACTTGGACCACATGTGGCCGATGATGGTCTCAGAGGTGGGCCGCAGGATTAGTGGTTCGGCGAGTTCTTCGCCACCGCCGATGGTGACGACCGCGAGTTCAGGCGAAAAGCCTTCCACGTGGTGCTTCTCTTTTTCGATGAAGCTCTTGGGGATCAGCAGGGGAAACGCGACGTTCTGGTGGCCAGTGGCCTTAAACCGCCTGTCTAGCGCCGCCTGAATGTTCTCCCAGAGTGCCCAACCATAAGGGCGCACGATCATGCAGCCGCGCACCGGCGCATAGTCGGCCAACTGCGCCTTCAGCACCAGTTGGTTGTACCACTCCGAAAAATCTTCCGCCCTTGTTGGTAGCTTCTCGTCCGCCATGCGTCTCCCTGTAGAATTCGGTCTCAGTTTGTAAGCTTTTCAGCGTAACGGACGCTATCCGACACTGTCAACGCAACCCTGAGGGTACGACTTACCACCAAACATAAGAATTCGATTAAGCAGCGTAGGATGAGGATTAGCGATCAGACAGTACCGCGATTTGCGGGGGGTGAGTTTGTGTTCTAGCGTCGCGCGCGGTTTTTGAGGGCGCCAGCCACTCCGCGGGCCCGCCGTGGCGCACGCTTGTCCAAGCCTTCTCTGACAAGAGTTTTGATTACCGCCTGGCGACTGATGTTCAAGCCGGCCGCTTCCTCATCAAGCTCCTTTAGCATTTCGCCGGTGAAATCCACGTTTACACGCTGCACGGGGTAAACCATCCTGCCTTTGTTTGTGAAAAACCGGCTAATGTCTTTGCCTTGGTCGGCCATTCGGGCGATAGCCTCGGCACTGATTGGTTTTCTTTTCTTAGCAGTTTGCTTCATATATCTTCCTGTCCTCTCTGGTCGCCTTCCAGAGTGTAACGAGATGATAGTACTCGCCGAGATCATCGTTCCTGATCTCGAAAATCACCGTGTACAACTTTCCTGCCACCCAACCAACCGCACGATACTGCTCAGGGTCGTCGCTGCGTGGATCGATATAGTGCGGCTGGCAGAACAGCTCGGATGCCTCTTCAAACCCAACCGCGCGCTTTCGGTTTGCACGCAACTTGCGGCTTTTCTCCTCGTCGAAGTGCAATCGCAAGCCGGTATAACAGTTATACCACATTTCTAACCCATTCCTAGCAGCTGCCAGGCAACGCCTCGACCTGTTTATATAATATCTTAGTAATTATCTCCTATTGTACACACCACGGGGAAAGAGATGTCCTGAGATCAAAAGCCTAAGCCGGATAGCGAGGCGTATAAGAGCTAAATCGAACTGCCAAGGAACCACTCTTTGTCGGTTTGTTCCGCTTTGCTGCGGATCAGTAGCTCAGGGTCCTTGACGGTGACGCGGCTGTAAGGCGCAACGGAATGTGTGAGCCAGACGTTGCCGCCGATGACGCTGTGGTGGCCGACGCGGGTATCACCGCCCAGAATTGTGGCGCCCGGATAGATGGTGACGTGGTCTTCGATGTCCGGGTGGCGCTTGTTTTCCAGGCCGCGCACCAGTTCTCCGCCCTCGCGGCGGCTGGTGGGATTGAATGCGCCAAGCGTGACGCCGTGATAGAGCGTAACGTGTCTGCCGACGGTTGCGGTTTCCCCGATCACCACGCCGGTGCCATGATCGATGAAAAAGGACTCGTCGATCGTCGCTCCGGGATGGATGTCAATTCCGGTATGGTTGTGGCCGACTTCCGTCATCATGCGCGGCAGGTACGGAATCTTGAGCAGATACAGTTCGTGAGCCAGGCGTTGGATAGTGATGGCCTCGATGCCGGGATAGCTCAGGAGGATTTCCTCATAGCCGCTGGCGGCCGGATCGTTTTTCAGGGCGGCTTGCAAATCCGTGCCGAGAAGTTGGGCAAGCCTCGGCAGCCTCGAATGCAACTCTGCAACCAGGTGGCTGGCAGTTTCGGAGAGGCTCGCGGGCACTGGTTTGCCGCAGCAGTTCAGATCGAAGCGCATCGCGTAGACGATCTGCTCCGCCAGCTGCAGATCGAGTTGGGCCAGAAAGCCGGCTGAATCGGGATTTTTCACTTCTTCCCTCGCGTAGTACAAGGGAAAGAGACCATCGAAATACGAGCGGCAAAATGCCGCGACCTCATCCTTCGACGGCAAACGATATTCCCACATACTCGCGTCGGTCAGTCGCGCCTCAAGCGCCAGGCGAAACTCCCGGGCCAGGGTTTGCAAATCATTATTTGGTTTCGTCATGGAAGTTCACGACTCTCTTGAATGCAGAACGCCGAGAGCGGGGTGCAGCAAAGCTGCTCCCCAGTCTCGCGCGGTAGACATTCCAATCTTTGGTTACTTATCCAATCCCTTCGAAAAGGATGGTCGAGATGTAGCGCTCGCCGGAATCGGGCAGCACCGTGACGATGGTTTTGCCGGCGAATTCCGGCAGCTTCGCCAAACGCACGGCAACGGCCGCGGCCGCTCCGCAGGAAATACCGCTGAGGATGCCCTCTTCCCGAGTGAGGCGCCGAGCCATTTCGACGGACTCCTCGTTGGTGACCAGTTCCACGCGGTCCACCAGGCTGAGGTCCAGGTTCTTGGGAACGAAGCCTCCACCAATGCCCTGGATTTTGTGGGGCGCGGGAGTCAGCGGCTGACCTTCCATAGTTTGCTTGATTACCGGGCTCACCACCGGCTCAACGGCAACAGTAGTGATTTTCTTCCCTTTCGCCTTTTTGATGTAGCGGCTCACACCTGTCAGCGTTCCACCGGTGCCGACGCCGCTCACGA
This sequence comes from Candidatus Acidiferrum sp., assembly GCA_035693545.1. Taxonomy (GTDB): domain Bacteria; phylum Acidobacteriota; class Terriglobia; order Acidiferrales; family UBA7541; genus Acidiferrum. The sequence goes on along the minus strand of DASSGJ010000463.1, from coordinate 6,733 downwards.
ATACGTCCACCGCGCCGTCGGTATCGTTCCATATCTCCGGCCCGGTTGTTGCCTCGTGAATGGCCGGGTTGGCCGGATTCTCAAACTGTTGGGGCAGGAAGTAGCGCTGCTTGTCGGATTCGTAAATTTCCGTCGCTTTCTTGATCGCGCCCTTCATGCCTTCGGGACCCGGCGTGAGCACCAGCGTCGCGCCGAAAGCCGCCAGGACGCGCCGCCGTTCCAGCGACATCGTTTCCGGCATGGTCAACGTGATTTTGTACCCGCGAGCCGCGGCCACAAAGGCCAGAGCGATACCGGTGTTGCCGCTGGTCGGTTCAACAATTTCGATCCCCGGCTTCAAAACCCCGCGCTTTTCCGCGTCCCAGATCATTGCCGCCCCGATACGACACTTCACTGAGTACGCCGGGTTTCTCCCCTCGATCTTCGCGAGCACGGTGGCCTTGGCGCCATCAGTGACGCGATTCAGTTTGATGAGGGGAGTTCGTCCAATACTCAGGGAGTTGTCCGCATAGATATTCGACATGATGTGCCTCAGTAGAGTGAATTTGCTGTATCGGGACAGCAGATCAAGTATAAGACTCCAGGCCCTGGAACGGCAGGCTGAATCTATCTGAAACTTTGATGCCCGGAAGAAGTTTTGGTAATGCCCGTTAGACGCAAAGCAATTGCTCTATCGTGGCCTTCGGGGTATTTTGCAAGCGAGGCCAATCCACTCCAACGAGGTGCGTGCTTGCCAATCTCCGCCGTAGACGCGATAAGCCCGGCATTTCAGCACGCCAAGCAACAACTCCTGCAACCGTTTCGCTTCGGCCAGTGGGTCCGCCTGGCGCTGGTTGGAATGCTGGCGGGAGAACTCGGCTCCGGAGGAGGGTGCAATTCGAATATCAACCTGCCCGCCACGCATCACCCGGAAGGAACTGAGCAGTTTCTAGCTCAGGGGTGGCCCAATCTGCTTGGCGACCATCCTCTGATGTCTGCCAGTTTTATCGCGATTCTGGTTGTTGCGATCTTTGGCGTGGTGGTGCTCTTCACATACATCGGCAGTGTTATGCGTTTCATTCTGTTCGACAGCATCCTGGCCAAGGAATGCCATATCCGCCAAGGTTGGGCCAGGCGGCGGCGCGAAGGTTGGCTTTTGTTCGTGTGGCAGTTGACGCTGATGCTGCTAAGTTTCGTTGCCCTGCTCCTGCTGATTGGAGTTCCCGTCCTGTTCGCCTGGGGACTCGGTTGGTTCACTCACGCGTCCGATCATGTGTTCGGGCTGATTCTGGGCGGCATCTCTCTGTTGCTGGTGTTTCTTGCCCTGATCGTGGTCCTGGCAGTGGTTCATGTGATGACCAAGGACTTTGTGGTTCCTCAAATGGCGCTGGAAGGGATCAGTGCATTTGAGGGATGGAGCAGGTTGTGGATGTGGTTGCGCACCGAGAAGGGCGGCTATGCGACGTATATCGGCATGAAGATAGTGTTGGCGGTGGCCGCGGGGATAGCACTTACCATCATTTCGGTGATGGTAATTCTGGTGCTGCTGGTTCCCTTCGGCGCTCTGGGAGCGGTCATCTGGATGAGCGTGAAGAATTTGGCACTCACCTGGAACGTGTATACCATCACGCTTGCCGTGGCCGCGGGCTGCATAGCCCTGGCGATTTTGATTTTCATGATTTCGCTGATTTCCGTTCCCTCCGCCGTATTTTTCCCGGCGTATTCCATCTATTTCCTGGCGGCGCGCTACCCGGCTTTGGCCGATGTACTCTGGCCCCGCTTGCCGAGCCCGGCCACACCGGGCGAAGCAGCCGCGACCTGAGTTTATCGCCAGAGAGTGGATTCTCCTTCGCTGCCCTCAGATTGCGGTGAGTTGTACTCTCCGATAGACTCTCTCAAAAGGTCAGCCGCAAGAAGCGTGATGCGGAACGTAAAGCCTAGCGGCAGCCTTGCGCTAGCGATTCTGGGAGAAGAGCATGACCACTGAAGCGAATAACCGGATGCAGCGGCCCCTCGACAAGGTTGACCCGCAAATCGCCGACCTGCTTCGCGAAGAAGCCGTCCGCGAGGCGACAGGACTGGAACTGATTCCTTCGGAAAATCTCGTTTCCGAAGCCGTCCTTGAAGCGATGGGCTCGATCTTTACAAACAAATATGCCGAGGGGTATCCGGGCAAGCGCTATTACGGCGGCTGCGAAGTTGCCGACAAGGTGGAGCAACTGGCGATTGATCGCGCGAAACAGCTCTTCGACGCGGACCACGCGAATGTGCAGGCGCACTCCGGGACCTCGGCCAACGTGGCGGTCTATATGGCTACGCTGAAGCCCGGCGACACTGTCCTGGGTATGGCGCTGGCGCACGGCGGCCATTTGACGCACGGGCACCCGTTGAATTTTTCCGGGCGGATGTACAAGTTTGTTGAATATCACGTGAAGCAGGACACCGAGCAGATCGACTACGACGAAATCGAAAAGCTGGCGCAGGAGCACAAGCCCAAAATGATCGTAGCGGGTGCGAGTGCGTACTCGCGAGTCATCGAATTCGAACGAATCGCCAAAGTGGCGAAGGCCGTGGGCGCGATTTTCTTTGTAGATATGGCGCACATCGCCGGCCTGGTGGCGGCGGGCGTGCACCCAAGCCCGGTGCCTCATGCCGACATCGTCTCCACCACCACGCACAAAACCCTTCGCGGGCCGCGCGGCGGCATGGTCCTTTCGAAGGCCGCGTTTGCGAAAGAGATCGACAAGCTGACGTTTCCCGGGACGCAGGGCGGCCCGCTGGTGCACACGATTGCGGCCAAAGCCGTGTGCTTGAAGGAGGCGATGGAGCCTTCGTTCATTGAGTATCAGAAGCAGGTGGCGTCGAACGCCAAGGCGCTAGCGAATGCGATTTCACGCCACGGATTCCGGGTGGTTTCGGGCGGAACGGACAATCACGTTTTCCTGATTGAAGTGCATCCGCGCGGCATTACCGGAAGCGACGCAGAGAAGGCGCTGGACCGCGCGGGCATCACCGTGAACAAGAACGCCATCCCCTTCGATCCTCTGCCGCCGATGAAGGCGGGCGGCATCCGTCTCGGAAGTCCCTCGGTGACGACGCGTGGCATGAAAGAACCGGAGATGGAGCTGATCGCGAACGGCGTCGCGGAAGTTCTTACCCACATCGGAGACGCTGCGTTGGAGCAGAAAGTCCGGAAGCAGGTTGCCGAACTGGCGGCGCGTTTCCCCATCTATGAGTCGCGCACCCGGCCCGCGGCCACCCACGCGCGCGTTTAGTATTCCAGGATCGCCAGACATTCTGATATTCCTGTAGCTCACCCCTTTAGGGGTGAGGGGTTCCCAGGCGTAACTGAGATTGTGCCAACGGAATGAAAACCCTCAGGCCCTGCCTGCCGCAGGCAAGCTGAAGGCCTGAGCGACAGCAAAGATTTATGAGCAAAAAAGAACATAAGCTGCCCGATATTGTCCGGGCCACCGCGGACTTTGAGAAATGGGCGTCGCGCCACGTGCGGATGGTCCAGTCCGACGTGAAGCTGAAGCACCAGAACATGGCCAATGCGCCGTTCCCTTTTTTCCGCGCCACGTTTTATCGCTGGGCCCAATGGTGGCCGATCATCTGCCCGCACCTGGCCCGGGCGCCGCAGGTACTCGCCGTCGGCGATCTGCACGTGGAGAATTTCGGCACGTGGCGAGACCTGGAGGGCCGGCTCATCTGGGGTGTGAACGATTTCGACGAAGCCTGGCCGGCGTCCTATGCGGTGGACCTGGTGCGCCTGGTTTCCAGTTGTTACCTGGCCATCGAAGAAGAACACCTTTCCATTACCCGCAAGAGGGCTTGCCGGGTTATCGAGCAGGGCTACCGCGACTCGCTGGCAAGAGGCGGCGCGCCTTTTGTGCTTGCCGAACATCATCGCTGGCTGCGGCTTCTGGCCCTCAACAAGCTTCGCGATCCGGTTCTCTTCTGGAAGAAAATCAATAGCTGCCAGCGATTTAAGGGGCACATCCCGAAGGATGTCGTGAAACTCCTGGACGCCTCGATGCCGCTGCGCGTGCCGGCGTACGAATTCAAGTCTCGCATCGCCGGCCTCGGCAGCCTGGGCCACCCGCGCGTTCTGGCGCTGGCGGAATGGCATGGAGCCCATATCGTCCGCGAGGCGAAGCAACTGACGCCCTCAGCCTGGATCTGGGCCAGGCATCTTCACACGGCGGAGATATTGAGCCGCAAATTGGTTGCCATTGCGGTGCGCATTCGCGACCCACACGTGCATTTCGCCGATCACTGGATCGTCCGCCGGCTGGCTCCGGACTGCTGTCACATCGAGATCCGCTCTCTCCCCGAAGAGCGCGACGAAGAGAGGCTGCTCTATTACATGGGGTGGGAGACCGCCAACATCCATCTGGGCAGCCAGAGAGCAATCCCCGCAGTGAGGCACGATCTGGCCGCACGGAAAGGCCGCTGGTTGCACAGGGCGGCAAAGGCCATGCTGAAGGTTACCCTGGACGATTGGAAAGTATGGCGGCGCAAGAGCGGGTCCCTGCCTTGATCTGGCCAAGGCCTTCAAACTGCTGGATTTTTCGTGAACCAGCACAAGTTCGAGAACACGTCCCGGGCTGTTTCTCGCCTACCACTAGAACGTAAAGACGTTGGACGAATTCTGTCCCTCCGGTCAGTAGCTTCTCCGCTCTCTTCCCCGTAACGTCAGCAAAGACCGGCAAATGACAACTTCCTCGGCCAACTCGCCCTCCCTTGAGTCCCGGAAAGTAAAGCGCGTTCTCTCCCCCTTCTCGAGCGCTTTCTTCCCCTGGCGAGATGAGCCTGACCCAGCGACCGGAGTTGTCCGCTTCCCGGGGAATCCTTGCTAATGACTGAGGTGGATCTATGATGGACACGGAAGCCTTCAAAGAGTTCAAGACCGGCCTCACCCTTCTTCGAGACAATTACGCCAATCGCGCTTTGAACCACATTCAGAAAGCCGCCGAGCTGGAAAAGAACAATCCCTACTACATGTCTTACCTGGGAGTCGCCTTGGCTCGCACCCAGCAGAAGTGGGCGGACGCCGAGCGCCTTTGCGACAGCGCTGTGCGCATCAAGCGCAACCAGGCACAGCTCTATTTGAACCTGGCCGAGGTCTATATGTCCGCGGGGCGCAGGGAAGATGCCCGTGAAGCCCTGATCGCCGGGATGAAATATGCCCGCCGCGATGTGCGGCTGAGCATCGCCATGGCCAAGCTGACCCCGCGCCGGGCGCCCGTATTCAGCTTCCTGGGCCGCAAGCATCCGCTGAACCGCCATTTCGGCCAACTGCGGCACAAGACGCTTTCGGTGCTCGGCAAGGGCTGAGCCTGACGAGTTTCCCCACCCCCCAAACGCGGAAAGGGCGGATGGCTTCGGCCACCCGCCCTTTCCGTTTTTGATCCCTATGATTTCTTTTTCGAGTTACTTCCCACCAAACGAGTAGCCACTAAAACTGCTCTGCTGCAGACCCATCTCCATCAGAATTTTGAACCCGACGCCAAACAGACCGTTGGGAAGGTGATCGCGGCGGACGACTTCCGCCAGATACTCACGGTTCATTGAACCAGGCTGGTTGGAATAGGGCATGGTCACAAACAGCCGCATGCCCACCTCATAGGTCGTTACACTCGACTGGAAATAGACACCCGAGCGGGAAACACTGATGGTTCCCCGGATATCGTCAAAAGGATCGCGGCTCGGGTCAGAGGGCCTGATCCGCATCAATTGCGTGATTTTGCAACGCCGGCTGCTGCGGCGTTCCGTCTGCTTGGAGCGTGTGGAAGTGATACCGCCTGGATTGTTGATTTTGGTCATCTGGTCGAACGGGTACCCCATAAACGCCTGCCTTCCTGGGCGAATCTGAACACCGCCAGTAAGTACAAGATAGCGGGCCGGACCGGCTAAACCTATAGCGTGACGGTACTCGGAAGGAAGTTGGGCGTCCTGCCTTCGATGGTAGTACGAAAGTACCACCCCGGCAACCCACGCTGGCAACCTAGTATCTTTAGGAGAAGCTGTCAAATGGTATACTCTGCCCGTGCCCTTCCATCAGGCAAGAAAATCCTATGTGCCACCCGGCTATGACAGCATCTACGAGTTGTTGAGTGCCACTCAGGGAGCGAACACTACCGAGAGCTATACCTACGATCCGGTGGGCAACCGCCTGAGCAATCTGTCCGGCTCCGGGTGGAGCAACAACACCTCCAACGAACTCACCTCACGGCCGGGGGTCAGCTACACCTACGACAACAACGGCAACACACTCACAAAGACCGATTCCACGGGCACGACAAACTACACCTGGGACTTTGAGAATCGTTTAACCTTAGTGACTTTGCCGGGCAGCGGTGGAACCGTCAGTTTCAAATACGACCCGTTTGGCAGGCGGATTTACAAGTCGTCCTCGGCAGGGACATCCGTTTTCGCTTTTGACGGTGACAACCTGGTTGAAGAAACCAACGCATCAGGTGGTGTGGTTGCCCGGTACTCGCAAGGGCTGAACATCGATGAACCCTTGGCCATGCTGCGTAGCTCGACAACAAGCTACTATCAAGCCGACGGCCTAGGCTCTGTTACCTCCTTGAGCAACGGCGCAGGCGCGGTGGCGCAGAACTATACTTACGACTCCTTCGGCAACATCGTCGCCACTTCTGGCAGCATTGTGAACAACTTCCGTTACACGGGACGGGAATGGGACACGGAAACTAGCCTCTATTACTACCGCGCCAGATACTACGAC
>DASSGJ010000462.1:0-7289 GCA_035693545.1 Candidatus Acidiferrum sp. | reverse complement strand
GGAGCCATGGAGGCGATGGCATCCACGCGCAGGCCTTTCGCCTTCAGGCGGCGGAGTTGGGTGCCGGCGAGCTTTGCGGAGCGTCCGCCGCCCGCCGCCGGATTGACGATGGCTAGAAATTTATCGGTCACGGTTTTGCCGGATTGGGCATTCTATCTGAACTCTGCGTGTAAAAATCATTGGTTATTTGCTTTGTAGCTCAGGCCTTCAGGCCTGAGGCTTTTCATTGCCATGGCGCGATTTTGCCCGCGCTGTGAAAACCCTTGCCCCTGAAGGGGCAAGCTACAGATGTTAGATCGGCAGGATGGATTGCTCCCGATCAAGCGCCGAAAGCCGCTGCGCCAATTCGTTGCGCTTGATTTTCAGCGAAGCAGTCAGCGGAAAATCTTCCTGGTAGATCACCAGGCCATGGACGCGTTTGTAATTCGTCAGCCAGGCATTGCGCGCGGAAATTTCGGATTTAAGCTCGGGCGTGAAAGCCTCGCCGTGCTCGAGGTGGATGACGAGAAGAAGTTTTTCATTCACCATGGCCCGCTGCGGCCAGATGAAGTTGGCGGCAAACACGCAGAACTCCTTCACTTTCAGCCCTTCGAACGCTTGCTCGACATCCTCGGCATAGACGTTCTTTCCTTCCTCGGTGACGATCATGTTTTTCTTCCGGCCGAAAAGCTGGAGATGCCCGGTGGAGTCGAAGCGCCCCATATCGCCCGTGCGCAGCCAGCCATCCACGATGGTCTCAGCGGTGAGTTCCGGCTCGTTCAGATAGCCGGCCATGACCGTTTTGCTGCGGACGGTAACCTCGCCGATCCCGTCGTTATCGGAATTGCGGATTTGCACTTCCATGCCCGGAAGCGGCTTGCCCACGGTGTCCGCTCGAAACGGCTTCAAATCGTTGACGGTGACCGCGGTGCCGGCTTCGGTGAGGCCGTACCCATTGGCCACGGGAATTCCCAAATCATAGAAAAATTGCAACGTTTGCGGTTCGGTGAAGGCGCCGCCGACGATGATTGCTTCAAGCTTGCCGCCGAACGCCGCATGAACTTCGCTGAGAAGTTTTCGGCTGAGCCAGAGGCGCGGACGATCCTTCGTGAGCGCGCGATTGATGCCGCGAACGGCTTCGAAGGCTTTGCGCTTGGATTCGGGAAGCGCGTCAAAACGTGCTTGCAGTCCTTTCTGCAGGTTTTTCAGGACCAGCGGCACCAGGCTGACGTAAGTGATTTCATATTTCGGGAACGCCTCGCGAACATATTCGGGGCGCAATGTGCGCAGATGGACGACAGCCGCGCCGCACGTGAACGGCCCGAAAAAGCCAACCATGAAATCAATTGCATGATTCGTTGGAAGAATGCTGAGGTAGCGCACCCCTGGCCAGAACGGATAGAGCGACGTTAGCGCGACGCACTGCTCGAGATAGTTTTCGTGCGTCATCATGCAACCCTTGGGAGTCCCGCCGGTGCCGGAAGAGTAGACAATGCAGGCAACGTCCTGCCGTTTTTGCGGAACAAAGGCGGGCGGGTTTGCGCCCTTAACATTTTCCCAGCGCTCCGCTCCAAACAGATCGGCGTCATCCGGTGCCTCAGTAACCAGAACGGTTTTCACAGCCGCCGCCGCGGCACGCGCAGGAGACACGCACAGTTGCCGCCAGATTCCATATTCGGTGATGAGCACCTTCGCGCCGGAGTGTTTCAGGAGCTGCCACTGCTCTTCCGGCTTGAGCTTGAAGTCGAGAGGCACCAGCGTGGCGCCGCAGAAAAAAACCGCATACGCGGAAATCAGCCACTTGGACTGGTTGGTCATGATGATGGCGACGCGGTCGCCCGGGCCGATGCCGAGGTCCTGCAGCGATCTCGCCAGCGGCAGGGCTTTGTCCTTGAAATTGCGGTAGGTGAGGCGCTGCTTTTCTTCGCCGCGATCCGATTCAATCAGGCAGACTTCGGTCGGCCAGGTTTCCAAAGCGTCGCGAAGCGCTTCGCCGACGGAACTGTATTTTTTTAAATCGAGCATCAGAGGCGGGCTTGGATCCGCTGCGCCAGCGTTTTGAAATCGCTGACGCCTTGAACTTCGTAATCGGGCAACTCGATGCGGAAATGATTTTCCAGACGGGAGAGCATCTCGAGAGCCTGCAAGCTGTCAATGCCGAGCTTCTTGTAGAAGTCGTCGTCCGCCGCAAGAGAGCCCGCAGCCACCTTGAACTGCTTCGTGGCGAGCTCAAGAATCTCCTGCGTCGTCTGTTCGATGGTGCGCATACACCTTCAATTTAACATTCCCGGGGCGTGAAAGAAAATGTCGGGCCGGATGCGCCGAACCTCCCAGTGGCATGCGCTTCAGCTTTCGTGAGGGTGCGCGACGTAGTGCTGTCTCAACAGATCCTTCCCATAATCATTTCCGTTCGGCGTCCGCACCACGCAATGAATGTGCTGTTGCGTTGGCATATTGGGGTCCTTCGCGAACTTTGCCAGGTTTGCCGGCCGCTGGTGGTCGAATTCAATCAATATCACCGGGCTCTGGATCCGGTAATAAAAGGCGCTGCTGTCTTGCGTTCCCCCGATCCAGGCGAACCACGTGTCCTCGATGTGTTTTTCCACTTCGCTCATTTTTACCCGCGCGTGCCCGTCATCCATATTGCTTATATAGAGTTGCGCCAGGTCCCTCAGTTGCTTCCGGGCCGGGGTCTCCAGGTCTTTCGCCCGGACTCCTGCATATTCGAGCACGACGTTATCCTTGAATGCCTCGGTCAAATTGTTATTCCCGGTCTTGGAAAACTGCAGTATCGCTTTCTGCTGCTGCGCCACCGTCAGCGCTCGCACCATCCCCAGCCCGTCTTTTTGTTCCTGCTGAAGCACTTCGATTCCTTTGTATTTTCCCGACGTCGCCTTCACCGGCTCCGATCCAAGAAACACCGGCGTCATCACCACCTGGTCGCCCAATACGAAAAAATTGATGATCGCGTGGTGCCCGCTGAACTGCCAGCCCCACGGCTGCGTTGCGGACGGTACGCCCATGATGGTTATGAAGTAGAGCCATTCCCCCAGAAATACGGGGTCGTCCGCAAGTTCCGCCAGGGTCTCGTTCAAGCGCATCACATTCCGCGTTAATTCGAATCCTTTCGTGCTCAGCGACGCTCGCATCAGCCCGAAGGCCAAATCTCGCTGCGTTTGGCTCATCTCCTGCATGCTGATGCCCTGCCGCACGTAAAAATGCTGATTCATCCATTTTCGCCATTGGTTATCGTCCACCGGAAACATGGTCTTGGCGAGTTGCACGCTGGTCAGGGACGCAATGAACTTCTCCGCCGCATTTCGAACCGGCTCCGTGGAAACCCCGCTCGGACTAATTTGGAACAGCCCTGGCATCACGTCATAATTCGTCGTGATGCCGCGGAACGCCGCGGCCAGGCCTTTTTGTTCAGCCTCTTCCGACATCCGGCGAAATTGCTCCGCCATTCCGGCCGGAGTCTTTTCCTGCCCATAGGCGACCGGTAGGAACACGAACGCGGATACCAGCGAGGAAAGAAACGCCCGGCGAGAGGCGGTATCCGGCTTGTTATGGGTATGTCCAGGATGGTTTACCTTCTGACACACAGCTCACCTCCTTCATCCGCAAACCGCGCAAACGTATCACACGCACCCTGCTCGAGCAATCTGGCGAATCGATGGAAAAACCCTAGAGGAGGATAAGGCCGTTGCGCATGCCGATGGAGACGGCTTCGGCGCGAGAGGCGGCGCCCAGTTTTCCGAGGATCGAGGCAACGTGGAATTTTGCCGTGTGTTCGGAGATTTTGAGTTTCGCCGCGATTTCCTTGTTGCCAAGGCCGGAGGCAAGCAGGCGCAGCACTTCCCTTTCGCGGGGAGTCAACGGCTCGGTCAATTCGTCCACAGGAGTTAAACGGCTGGCGGCCGGACGCATCGGCGCGCCTGATTCGGAGCCGAGCACGACTAGTTCGCGAACGACGGCTTCAAGCGCCGCGGCGAGCTGCCGGGGTTCGGGCGATTGCGGGAGAATTCCACGCACGCCGAGACGCAGGGCTTGGGAAACCGCTCCGGACGAAGCGTCGGGGAGCAAAAGGATCACCGGTGTTTCGCGCGCAACACCGCTTTCCTGCAATGATCCGAGGAGCTCTTCGACTGGGAGTTCGCTGCCGTCAAAGACGATGGCGTCGAGCCCTTTCTCTCCGAACTCGTCGCCGGCGTCTTCGAGCGTCGCGAAGGCGCCCACAACCTCGAAGCCCTGCGCTTGCAGTAGGGATTCGAGCCCTCGCCGGGCGCGGGCCGCGGCCGCGACGATCTGCACACGGATCACGCGGCAGCGGCTCCTGCACGACTATTCCTCGTGCGGAGTTGCACGCTGACTTTGCGCACGCGCGTGTAGTCTCCGCGCAGAAAAGCCAGGCGCAACACCGCGGCACTGTTGTCATCGAGCGCATCGGCCAGGTCGTCGGCGGAACGGAAGGTCTTCTCTTCTGAGCCGAGGAGAATATCGCCCGGGAGCAGCGATGCTAAAGAAGCAGGTCCGGATGGCTCGATGCCAAGAACGAGCAGCCCAATCTCCTGCCGGCTGGCGCCTGGAAGGCGAACCGGCGTAAGCGTAACACCTAGCCAATTTCTTCCCGATTGCCCCTGAAGAAAACGCCGCACATCGTTGCTTGGGATGGCCAGCGCCAGCCGGCCCGCGACCATGGAGTTAATGCCGATGACGCGGCCCTGTGCATCCGTCAGCGGACCTCCGGAATTCCCTGGCGCCAAGCGGACATCGGACTGCACCCAATTTCGAGTGCCGAGACGCGGCAAAGGACCAACGCCGTGAACGACGCCGGTGGTCAGTGCGCCCAGAAAGCCGAGCGGATTGCCCACAGCAAGTGCAATTTCTCCCGCGCGAACTTCTGATGAGTCGCGGGACGTTACGGACGCAAGTCCCGTTGCGTTAATGCGGAGAGCCGCAAGGTCCCGGCGAGAATCTTTAGCTGTGACTTCGCCAGAAAATTCGCGGCCGTCCCAAAGAGAAATTTTCGCGCGAGGCCCGCGCACAACATGGGCGTTAGTGATGATCAATCCGTCGTCCGACCAGATCACGCCGGAGCCGCTGCCCCGCCCACCCGGATGTACCAGAACGGTGGAGCGGCGCACCTGTTCGGCAATTTCTCCGAGTCCCCGGATGCTCATCTCACTCCCTCCCGTTGGGGCGTTCCGCGACGGCAATGTTGACGTCGCGCGGCTCGCCGCCGCGAAGAAAGCGCGCCGTAACAGATTTGCCGATGTTCTCGCCACACAGATGCGCCTGGACATCTTCGAGGCGCGTGACCGGTCTGGTGTTGAGCGAAAGCAGAATGTCTCCAATCACCACGCCGGCATTATGCGCCGGGCCACCGGCCTCGACTTCCAGCACAATGGCAGCGGTTTTCTCGCGTCGTTGCAACGTCTCGCGAAGATTCTCGGGGATGCGAACCGGCTGCAGCCCGACGCCGAAGTAGCCGCGGAGAATGCGGCCTTGCGTGAGAAGCGTGTCCACCACGCCGTTCACCGTAGCAACCGGCAGGGCCAGTGCTCCGGCGGGAGCGAATTTCGGCGTGGCAAGGCCGGCGACGCGGCCTTCAGCATCAATGACAGCGCCGCCCACAGCGGTGTGAGGAAGAGCGACATCCAGGCGAACGTAGGGTGAGAGAGTGAGGCCGCCCCAGAGGCGGCGTTCCTCCGCAACCATGCTGACGAAAGCCAGCGCCGCAATCGGGCCGCTGGCTCGCGTACGCCCCACGACCAGCGCGACATTGCCGGCGTGCAGCGTGGTGGTGTCGCTGAATGACGGAACGGCGGTGCTTGCTTCTTCGCACTTCAATACGGCGATGTCCGTGGAAGCGTCTCGGCCGACGAGTCTTGCAGCAGCTACTTTGCCGTCGGGCAGTGTCAGCTGAATATCTTCGTCTCGTTGCAGCGCGTGCTCCGCGATAACCACAATGCCGGGCCGCCAGATCACTCCGCTGGAAGAGCCGCGGGATTCGGTGTGCACCGCGACGGCATGCGCGCCCGCGCGCGCCGTGGTCTCGGCCAGTTCTTTTGAAAGTGTTGCCCATTCCGATGACATGTTTCCTACCTCCATCATTAGAGTGGCAGACGGAGAAATTCGGGACATCCGCCATTTGGCTAGGTGGGTCGACAAAATTTCGACACACAAGTTCACAGAGGAGACGCAGAGATCACAGAAATGACGAACGGCGGATTACGATTTGGGGGCGACGGGGAGATGCTTCATTGGGTCATCGGACTCGACGAAGAGGCGGAGCCGTTCCATAACTTCAGGACGGTTAAAGAGTTTACAGAACAGGTCGACTTCCTCCCGAAGTTCCTTGTAAGGGATGGGCTTGATAAATTTCTTCGCGGCCACGCGCGCTTCCGGATCGAACTTGGTGATTTGCTGCGCCATCGAACGGGCAACCTGCAAAGCGTAGCCTTCGCCGGCGAGATGCGTGATCAGGCCCGCCTGGTGCGCGGCTTCGGCTTTCACGGTCCGCCCCGTGAAGAGCAGATCGCGTATAAAACTGTTCCCGGCGTCGCGCCGGAGCCGCGGAATTCCGCCGAAGCCGGGGATGAAACCCAGGCGGAGTTCCGGAAAACCAAAACGCGCCATTTTGTCCGCAACGATCAGATCGCAGAGCAGCGCGAGTTCGAGCCCGCCACCCATGCACAGGCCATGAACGGCCGCAAGAGTGATGAACGGAGCGGCGTCAATGGCGTTGGCAACTTCGTGAATGCGCTCGATGAATTTTCGCAAGCCGGCAACACGTGCCTTCGGAGAAAGATTCAGCGCATTGTTGTACAGCTCCTTCAGATCGCCGCCGACGCTGAAGCCGCCGGGCCGCGCGCTGCTGATAATGCAGGCACTGGTGATGGGAGCGAGGCCGTCAATGGCAGCGACGAACTGCTCAAGTTCGCCAAGCAGCAGCGTGCCGATTTCATTAAGCGGTTCGTGGTCCAGGATCAGTTCCACCACACCATCGCGCCATTCCCAGCGCAGGCCTTTGCCGCGGAATTCTTTGACCGGGAGCAGATTGCGCCGTCTTTTTTTCATGAGTTGCTTCCCGCAGCGACAGCGTGCTTGCTGTACATATGATCGATGTCATGCTGGAAACGCCTGTTAATGACGTCGCGCTTCAGCTTGCCATTGGCGGTGAGGAGGCCGTTCTCGGGCGTGAACGCCTCCCGGAGAATCGTGAAATTCCGAACCTGCCGGTAGTGCGGCAATTCGGTGTTGACCCGATCAAGAGCGGCTTGCACACCGCCGGAATCGACTCTGCCGGT
>DASSGJ010000461.1:0-2435 GCA_035693545.1 Candidatus Acidiferrum sp. | reverse complement strand
ACGAACTGGCGTACCGCCTTACCGACTCCGCCTGGAAGGCTCGACGCCTCCACCGTGACTGTCGATTCCACGGTTTCTTCCTCTCGATTCCGAAAGCGAAATTGCACGTCAAATGTTTTCATTCTCGAACCCTCTCTTTTCTGATGATTGGAATACAAAACTGCTTTGCTTTGCTCACTCGAAACAGCGCGCGGGTTTAACTCGAACCTCAGTTTCAGGCCCGATGATGTTTTCGGCTCGCTTTCTTTCCCGAATGCTTCGCTTTCAGCGTCTTGATTTCCGCTTGAAGCGCCTCGTTCTGTTTCGTCAACTCATCCCGGGCAGCGGTTGCTGCATCCAGGTCGTTTCTCAATTGGCCGTTTTCTTTCTGAATGTCGGCCAGATGAGTCTTCAACTGCTCGTTCTCTTGCAGAGTTTTTGTGTCCTTGCAGGCAGCCAGAGGCAAACTCAGCGCCAATGCCACTGCGAGCTTCACCCAGGTGTTCGTGCGCGTCATAGATCATCCTTCGCTGACAGGAAATTGAATTGCAACCGGGACAACGGGTAGCGAGTGAGGGGGGAAGCCACCGCTGGCAACAGAGTCAGCGTAGCGGAGTTTCTTAGCTCGCGCAAGGCGTTGCGGCCACGAAAGAGATTTTTGCGAAGGGAATTTGCCGCCGCAACCGGCTTCCGGGCACCCGGAAGGAATGACCGGGAGCGTGGAAAATGTGCACGCCTGGCATGCAGTGCGCGAAAACGCGCAATTGGAATCAGAAAAATAAGTCGTCCGAAAAGAAAGTTTTAGCAGGATGGAGAGGAAATTGTGGCGGGAGTGGCACCTATGCTGCACACATAACAATGACCACCCGAACTCATAAGGAGGTCAAGTATGAAAAAGTTTTCGATTGTTGCGCTGCTGCTTGCAGCGGTGCTGATGGTTTTGCCGTTGAGTCCGCGTACAAACGCAGATGAATGGGATAAAAAAACGATCGTGACCTTCGACCAGGACGTGGAGATTCCCGGCCAGGTGTTGCCTGCTGGAACCTACGTCTTCAAACTGTTCCGCAGCAGCTCGAACCGGAACATCGTGCAGATCTGGACCGAGCACGAGATGCACCTTCTTTCCACCCTCATGACGGTTGGGGATTCCTACCCGAATCCTTCGGGGGAGGCGTATTTTGTCCTGGACATGCGGGGAACCGATGAAGGATATCCGCCGGTTGTGACCAGCTGGTTCTTCGGCGGCGGAGATGAAGGACGCGACTTCATCTATTCGGGCTACTCGACCACCCGGGTCGTGACGAACCAATACCAGACGACCTACCCAAGCGACACTACGTATCCGCAGCAGTAGTTCAGACGCGAATGCAAACTGAAAGCGGAGGTGCCGGCCGAATCGAACCGGCACCTCCGCCTCACTAAAGGATCCAAACAATCTACTTCGTGGCCAGCGCCGCGGATCTCACATCCAGCGTGATCGCCGGCGGATGCTGCAGCGTGTTGTGGATCAGGCAATGATGCACGGCCTCCTCCACACCTTTGCGGTGCTCTTCGTCCACTCTCGCCGGCACGTCTACTTCAATCTTGAAATTATCCAGCCGCGCGGGATTCTTTGCCTTTTCCGCGAACACGCGCACCAGGGTTCCCTCCGTCGCCAGTCCCTTCTTCTTCAGATACTGCGCCGCATAAAAACCTGCGCACGCGCCAAGCGACGACAAAAACAGCTCCGGCGGCGTCATGCCTTCGTCGAATCCGCCATTTTCCGCGGGCTGGTCGCTGACGATACTGTGCTCCCTCGCCTTGATGGCAAACTGGACTGCGCCCAGATGTTCGATTGTGACTTCCATCTATTCCTCCCGGCCATGAGGTTCGCCGCCAGGTCTCGGCGAAGCTCCACCCTTTTGACTCACAATTTTTTCGCGCCTGGCGGCTGGACTAAAGCCGCGTCCAGCGCATTCCGGACGCTTTCCCGCGCGCGATGCAGCCGAGACTTCACCGCCGCGACCGTAATACCCAGCCTTTCCGCCACTTCCTTCGCCGGCACGTCTTCCAGGTCGCGCCATACATAAACGTTGTGGTATTCCTCGCCCAGCTTGTCCACCGCTTCGTGCAGCAGCGTGCTCATTTGTCGAAGAGCGATCTGCTGCTCCAGCGGCGGCTCGCCGCTCGGAATCTCGTGCCCTTCCTCCTCCACCATTGAAAGTTGCAGCAGCGGGTGGAGCGCCTCGCGCTGCTTCAGTTGCCAGCAGACCCGCCGGGCAATTTGCGCCAGCCATGCGCGAAATGTCGCGACGTCTCGCAGTTGGTCGAGGTGCTTGTAAGCCTTCAGCAGCGCTTCCACAAGCACATCCTCCGCGTCTTCCCGGTTCCCGCAGGCGCGGATCATTTGACGATAGACTTCGTCCTTGTGCTGGTTGGCAAGCGCCTCGAATTCCATATAGCCAGTGTTCCACTCC
>DASSGJ010000460.1:0-3384 GCA_035693545.1 Candidatus Acidiferrum sp. | reverse complement strand
ACCCTAAGGGGCGACAGCAGCGCCTGCCCTGCCAGGCAGGCCTGCATCTCACTCGCGGTTCGCGACTGCCATCGCGAAGAGACTCACCACCAGAGGGCTTGTCTTTCGGGTTTTCTAACACTGGGAACAGTGAGTGTCAATGAAAAAAGGACGATAATCCGGTTTTGTAAAGGCGATGCCGTCAAATGAATACGGCGCATCATTTTTCCAGGATTTCGCGGATCGTGCTTGCCAGAGATGTCGGGCCATAGGGCTTTTGCAGATAGTGTGAGCCCGGCACCTGGGCTACGGCATGGTTTGCGTTCTCGGAAAATCCGCTGGTGAAGAGAATCGGCAGTCCGGGCAGGCTCAGGAGGAGTTGGGCTGCGGTCGCCGCTCCGCCCATGTGGGGCATCACTACGTCTAGTACCGCAAGGTCCGGCCGCTCCAGTTCCGCCAACCGAAGCGCCTGCCGCCCATCGGAGGCGGCCAGCACCTGGTATCCGAGCCGGGTCAATGATTGCCGCGTCAGTTCGCGAATCGAGTCATGATCCTCAGCAAGCAGGATGGTTTCCGTTCCATGCAAGTTTTTGGGGTTGACGGCGTTTGCAGATTCCCGCGCCGATTCCGCCGAAGCGTTCTCCATAACCGGAAGGTAGACATGGAAAAGTGTGCCCTGCCCCGGTTCGCTATATACGTGGATGAATCCACCGTGCTGGCGAACGATTCCGTAAACAGTGGCCAGCCCCATCCCTGAACCCTTGCCGCGTTCCTTTGTGGTGAAAAACGGTTCAAAGATGCGATCGCGCACCTCCGGGCTCATGCCTGCGCCGGTATCGGAAATCGAAAGCACCACATAGGTCCCGGCGATCACTCCGGGATAAAAGTGGCAAAAGGAATCGTCCAGAACAATCATTTCCGTTTCGATCTTCAGCAGGCCCCCGTCCGGCATGGCATCCCGCGCATTCAGGCAGATGTTCATCAGCACCTGCTCCATCTGCGCGGGTTCCGCTTTCACCGCTTGCAGGTTTCCCGCCACCACCTTGATTTCGACGTCTTTCCCGATCACCTTGTCGAGAAAACTCATCAGGTTTTCGACGATATGGTTCAGCTGGACGGGCCGCGGCTGCAGCGGCTGGCGGCGCGCAAAGGTAAGCAACTCCCGCGTCAGCGCCGCCGCGCGGTCTGTCTGCTGCCGGATGTGCGCGAAATATTCCGCGATTTGCGGGTGTTCGCGGCTCTGCTCATAGCCGATCTCCGCCCAGCCAAGTACCGCGCCCAGCACATTATTGAAATCGTGCGCAATTCCGCCGGCGAGCTGCCCGATGGTTTCGAATTTCTGCGCTTGTTGAAGCTGGCGCTCCAGGGCACGAACTTCGGTTACGTCCTCGACGATTCCTTCCAGGCTATAGGGAACACTTGTGCCGGAAATATAGCGAATATGCAGCCGCACCGACACAAATCCACCATCGCGACGCCGCCACTCGGTTTCCAGATTGTGCACGATGGCCCGCTCCCGGGAGTCGCTCAGGAGCTTTGCGAAGGTTTCGGGGTAACGAAACACGTCACTCCCGAGATTTAATGCCTGCGCCTCGGAAAAACTGGAGCAGGCAAGAATCCTCAACAGAGTATCGTTAGCTGAGGAAAAGAGGCCGTCTGCGCCCGCGCGGAAAGTACCGTAAACGGAATTCTCGACCAGTTCGCGTGAATTGGGTTCGCCCTTCCCCAGCGATGCGCGCAGCCGGGTGGTTTCTTCTTGCAGACGTTGTTCTCTCAGAAGTCGCTTTAGCGCGAAGGGAAGCCGCGCCAGCCGGTCCTTCGATATGTAATCGGCGGCTCCGCACCTGGCGCACTCTTCGGCAGCCTTCTCTCCGGAATCTCCCGTCACCAGCACCAGGGGAGTTTCTCCGCAGCTCTCGCGGACGATCTGCAGTGCTTCCTTGCCGGCATTATCAGAATGAGTCCATGTGGAAATCACCGCGTCGAATTTCCCTGAGCTGAGCGCGTTTTTCACTTCCAGTTCGTTCCCGGCAACGCAAGGTGCAATTTCCAGGCCCGCTCGCTTCAATTCGCGGAGGATCTCCGCCGTGTCCGACGTGTCTTGTTCCAGCAAAAGCAGCCGCAAGAGTCGTACGGAGGAGATGGAACTTTTCGTTTCGACTGTCACCGTGCCCATGGTCGACCTCAAGGGAACGTCCGGTCTCTCCTGAAACATTTCAACTCTGGTGAGCGGCACGCGGAAGGGACAACTGCTCGAACAACAACTCAAGCATGGATGGAGACGCGCTGCTTACGGAAGGGACGACAGTATTTGTCAGTGAAACGTTGAAGTCAAGAAAATTTAATGTTTTTGCGGTCAGTGTGAAGAATCCGCCGATTTTTTCCGGCCCAGGAAAAATGCGAGTAGCCCCGAGAGGAGCCCTCCGCTAATCACTACTGCCTCCCACATCAGTCCCGCCGCCAGAACGAGGTGGGGTGCTGCCCCAAAAGGGGACAGTAGCCCGACCAGCGCTGCCTCTCGCACTCCGATTCCTCCTTGCGTGAGCGGCAAAACCGCAGCCAACTTCGCCAGGGGCCACGCAAAAAACCAGTCGCGCAACGGCAGTACTAATCCACAGGTTTCGGCCAGCTTCGCTGTCAGCACCAGAAACGCCGATTGAATGGCCGTTCCCATCAGCCATGCACCTAGCAGAACATGTGGTGCTCCCGAAACGCTGCGGAGCGCGTGCCGCAAACGCGCCAGCCGCCGCCGGAACCGGACGGAGCGCCCTCGTAGGACCGCACGATAGAGAAGCAAGGCACCGAAGATGAATGCGACGACAGCGGCACCAAGGTAGAGCAAGGCCTTCCGTGCCTGGCTCTGAAGCGACATTGGGAGCGCTCCGGGGAGCAGCAGAATACCAGCCAGAACAAGTCCACTTTGAGCCGCGACATCTATGAACCGGTCTGCCACGTTGCCCGCCAGCACTGCGGCTGGATTAGGGCTGCGCCGCAACCCTACTGCCAGCCGAACCACATCTCCGCCAATAATCGAGGGCAAGAAAAGTGTGCCGAAGAGGCCTCCCGCGTAGCACTGGGCACTGGTGCGGAGATCAAGCTGCGCTCCCGCCGCGTTCACCACCATCCGCCACTTGGCGATTCCGATGGCGTGGGCGCAAAGGTAACCAAGCAAAATCGCCAGGAAAGTTGCAAGGGGAACACGCCGGATCGCCTCACCGAGCAGGCCCAACGGAAGAAAGCGCAGCAGGATACCGATCACCGCTACCGCCGCCAGCCAGCGCAGCGCAATCAACAATCGGCCGCTGTTAAGATTTCCTGTGTGGTGGGCGCCAATCATTCAGCAGCGGCAGCCTAGCTGCCAAAAATTTCGTTGATTTTGGCCGCCAACTGGAAATCCAGATTGCT
>DASSGJ010000459.1:0-8329 GCA_035693545.1 Candidatus Acidiferrum sp. | reverse complement strand
GAGCTGCGGAATTCGAGGAGCGCGTTGCGTTCGTGGAAATTCCACGCGAGGGCGGCGCAGAAGGTTACGGCGCGTTCGAAGACTTCCTTCTCATTTGATTGGGGAGCCGAGGCGGCAGCGGGACTTTGCGGATCGAAGACGAGCAGGACGCGGCAATCATCTTCGCGGGCGAATTCACGAACCATCAGTTCACCGAATCGGGCGGAGGCTTTCCAGTGTACGTGGCGGGCGCTGTCGTTCGGCAAATACGCGCGCAGGGCGTAGAGGTCCTGGCCGCGGCCCTTGGCATTGCTTTCCATCGCGCCTTGCAAGCCAGGGAGAACTTCCAGGAATTCGGAGGACGCGGCGACAGCGGGATAAACCAGCGCTTCGGTGGCCAGATCCATGAGCCGCGCTTTCTGCAAGAAACCGAAAGGGAAGCGGGTGACGATTTTGAAAGCTTCCTGGCGGTAGGCTCCACGCTGGGGAAAGAGCAGGGGAACGGATTGTTTCACGGCTTGTTGGCGGGGCAGATAAGGAAAGTAGACCGGAGTTTCGAGCATTGCGGCAGCGGGCTGGTGCTTGGTTTTGGCGGCTTCCACGCGCAGGGAGAAAGACGGCAGCGTCACCTTTTCGTTGCGGAGTTCCACGGAGGCGCGTACGGATTGCCCGGCGAAGATGTGCTCCGGAAGGTGGAGTTTCAGTTCCACGCCGGCGAGGGTAATGGACGACAAAATCCCGGACATAAGAATGGTGGCAATGAGGCTGGCAAGAATCAGGAACAGCAGATTGTTACCGGTATTGATGGCCGCCATGGAGACTAGGACGATTCCGACGATGTAGATCCAGCCGTCGCGAGTGATGCGGTACTCCATGCGGTAGCCGATCCAGCGGAGCGGAGTGCGTTTGGCGAGGGTGGGCACCAGGGTGACGCCAACCCACCCGGCAATGAGCAGCGCGGTGAGCGCCGAAGCGCTGGCGAGAAAGAGATTGCCAAGTTGCGCGGCTGCACCGGAATAGAGAGCGAGAATCAGGGCAATCGTCAGCGCAACCATGGAGAGAAGGAACGCGCGGACGGCGGGGCGATCGGATTTGGCGAGAAGAGCGTTGACGGTGGAGGTGAGGGAAGACATGGGGGACTCAGTTTTAAGTTTTTAGTTTTAAGTTTTTAGTAACCCTTGGTTCGATCTGGTTTGAAAAAACCAAGGGCCGGAAACCAAAGACCTGAGTGCCGGAAGCCATGAGCCGTAAGCCATAAGCTAAAAGCCAAAAACTAAAAACTAAAAACTAAAAACTAAAAACTAAAAACTAAAAACTAAAAACTGTGCTGCTCACAGCGGTACGCGGACCGATTCCACGATTTCGCGCAGAACGTTTTCGGTGGTCTCGGATTTCTTTTGCAATGAGGCGTGGCGGGCGCTGGCAACGACTCGGTGCGAGAAAACGGCAACGGCGAGCTGCTTGAAATCGTCGGGAAGGCAGAAATCGCGGCCTTCGAGAAATGCGCGGGCCTGAGCTGCGCGCTGCAGCATGAGGGTGCCGCGAGGGCTGACGCCCAAGGCGAGTTGATCCGATCTGCGGGTGCGGTTGACGATTTCCAGGGCGTAATCGTGAAGGCTTGAGTCCACTTTCACGCGGGTGACCGCCTGCTGCATGGTCAGGACGTCGGCGACATCGGCGATCGGTTCGAGGGTTTCAATAGGGTCGTCTGTGGCGCGGTTGCGCAGGATTGCTTTCTCCGTTTCGTGCGAGGGATAGCCCATCTTGATGCGCATCAGGAAGCGATCGAGTTGCGATTCGGGGAGCGGGTAGGTGCCGTGATGTTCGACGGGGTTCTGCGTGGCGATGACGAGGAAGGGTTGAGGAAGGGGCAGGGAGCGGCCGTCCACGGTGACCTGGGCTTCGTTCATGGCTTCGAGAAGGGCGGATTGGGTGCGCGGGGTGGTGCGATTGATTTCGTCGGCTAGCACCACGTTGGCGAAGATTGGGCCGTGGCGGAATTCGAATTCGCGGGACTCGGGATTGTAGACGCTGACGCCGAGGACGTCGCTGGGCAAGAGGTCAGAGGTGAACTGAATGCGCTGGAAGGAACAGTGGAACGACTTGGCCAGGGCCTGGGCGAGGGTGGTTTTGCCGGTGCCGGGGACGTCTTCAATCAGCAGGTGGCCGCGGGCCAGCAGAGTGATCAGGGAAAGTTGGATGACGTCTTCCTTCCCGAAGATGGCGCGGGCAATGGAGCGTTGCAGTTGTGAGACCACGTGAGAGGTGGCGGTCGGCATCGGTTGAAAACCCCAGGTGTTCCTGCTTAAATAGATGAACGTTGTTGCAGAAGCGTTTCGGCCAAGAGCAACAATGTTCCCCTGCAAAGGGTACCCGTTCAGAGACGGGCGATTAGCTCAGCGGTTAGAGCGCTCGCCTCACACGCGAGAGGTCAAAGGTTCAAATCCTTTATCGCCCACCATTCCTTTTAATTGTCCCACGATGTTTAGCTTGGCGAGTCAGTTAGCGGGAAGGCGTGTGTTCAAAGCTGTCAGGGCACTATGCTGCGAGCCCGAGCTTTTTGATCTGTCGGTGATTGACTTGCACGTTTGCAATAGAAACGCTGCCCTTGAAAGCGAGCCGATTTAAAGCATCGTTTACAGCAAAGGGCTGGATGCCCAGGCGTTTCTCAAGAAACGAACGCAGTTCGCCTTCGCTTCGCAATTTAACGGAAGGAATAGCTCCGCCCGTCCCCAAATATGGGGTAAAAACGACAGAATAAATGAATCTATGGTTCCCGTTGGTTCGGAGAATATGGATCGATCCTTCCGTGATGGCTTTCAGTTGACGAACAAGCTCTTTCGCCAGGGGATCTTCGGGGCTCATAACAAATACTTCTTTTATGGGGGCCTTCTCGTAAACTCGCGCAGCCTCAAGGGCGGCAAATATGCGTCTGTAGGTCTCTCGTGGCCCTTTACCGTCATACAGCGAGGTCACAACCACCAACTGCCCAGCCTCAAATTGTGGGACCCAGGTCCAATCTA
The DNA here is from genome assembly GCA_035693545.1 of Candidatus Acidiferrum sp. GTDB lineage: Bacteria > Acidobacteriota > Terriglobia > Acidiferrales > UBA7541 > Acidiferrum. The sequence continues at coordinate 5,327 of DASSGJ010000459.1, read as the reverse complement.
AGGCTGTGACCGGTGTTTTATTGCGGCTAAGCGCCTCTACAATAAGGCCCTCAATCTCCTGGTCGATGTTCACCAGCGTTGTTTTATCCATTGCAATACCCCATCCGTCCCAACAACCGCATTGTACATGTCTTTTCCGTTCAGTCCGGTTGATTTGTAACGGCTTTCCTCAGTCCACCCCTTTACCGTGCCCCAATTTGCGGCGAATGCAGGATTCCGGGTGATCTCGGCGACCAATTCGGCCTGTAAACCTGCCTCCGAAATCAGTTCGTCCAGATTGTGCGTATATAGTTTTCTTGCCCTATCTGCCTTTGGTGGAAACTGGTATTTCTTGACTTGCCTTGCGATGCAGGCTTTTAAAGCCATTCCACCGCATAGCCAGCCAAGTAGTATGCGCCGTTCGGTTTGCCTCCCTTTAGCAGAATCTCTGCTTCTTTGACACGAAGATCCGCAATGAGCTTAAAGTCCTTCCGAAAGAGGGGGCTAGTTACCATGTTTAAAGTACACTCTGGCGGCATCATACGTGTGAGGAAGGTATTCTGCCAAGCTTTAAGGATTCATGGTCCCACCTTCGTGAATATGGGAGAATCGAGTCCATGAAAGTGACTCTTGTGCTGCCAGACGCCGTCCACCGTCGTGCAAAATCAAGGGCCGTCCTGCAAGGTATTTCCCTAAGTCAGTTTGTAACGGAAGCTCTCGGGAAGAAATTGCGCGAACCTTCCCACGCGGGACAAAAGCCCTCGATGAAGCAAATAGGCAAGGTCAAGCATTCATAATGGCCCTTTTTCGAAGCATCGAATTTCTAAGTCTCAGCCTGTGGCTGGGGGCGGATGCCTTTCTCAGTTTTGTGGTGGCGCCGGGGGCGTTTGCGATTCTGGGGAATCGGGATGCGGCGGGGATGATGGTGGGATTTGCGCTGGGGCGGCTGCACTTTGCGGGAATTTTTCTGGGGCTGGTGTTCCTGGTTGCGCGGCTGGCACGGACTCACGATTTCGGGAGTTTTACAAGTCCTGCCGCCCTGTGCGTGGTGTTAATGGTGCTGCTTACCGGGGCGTCCCAGTTCACAGTGAGCAATCGCATGGAAGCGCTGAAAAAAGAGATGGTGTCGGTGCAGAACACGCCGGAAGCAGATCCGCGGCGGTTGGAGTTCAACCGACTGCATCACCGATCGGTCGCGTTTGAAGGAGCGGTGTTGTTGCTTGGGCTGGCCGGAATGTTTTTGCTGGTGCGTGAAGCTTCGGAAGTTTAATCGGTCTTATCCAGGTGAACTGTTCCGTTCCTGTGCCGGGTAACCCAGACGGATCGCGCCCCAGCGGCGGCGGTTAATGAAGAGAGGCACGGAGAGGTCATGGAGAATTTCTCCGGTGTCGCGGCGATAGGTTTGCAACAAGAGCTTGCGGTCGTGAGAAGCGCTGCGCAGGCCGACCCGGTCGTTGAAAATGCGCTTGCTGCGGCTTTGAGACAGGTCCAACTGATAGTTGCCGGTCGGTTCGTGGCTGAACCGGAGGTTGTGCGTGGGGCAATATCCCTCGATATTCACCGCGATGGCGTAGGTCAGGTTTGCGTGCGAGGACAGAAATTCTTCCAACAGCGGGCGGACGGCGCGATCTGTGAACGCGTCGTATTCAGTGTGAAATTTTTTCGGATTGGAGCCGGCGATTTCCTGGTAGCGGGTGGAAAACACGGCCGCCTCGGTCAAATCGCGCCGCAGGATCGCGCTTTCGAGTACGGCGGAAACCCTCGCACCTAAATCGAGCGCACCCTGATACAACGTTTCGTGGACACAGCTGACGCCCGCCAGGATCATTTTTTCGAAGGACTCTTCGCTCCTGGTATCAATCTCGGCCGCGACGGTTCTGAGTTTTTCGCCCAGCCGGGTGGTCTCGCCCGCGCTTTGTTCTGCATTCGTGGCAATCTGTTCGGCGGATTGGGCGCTGGAGTTTGCGTTGGAGCGGATGTTGCCAATGCGCTGATGCATGGCGATCGCGGCTTCGAGCACGGTGTTCAACTCTTCGCCGACCTGTTTGACTGATTCGGCGGAGCGCTGCACCTCCACGCCCATGGCGCCGATCGATTTTGAGGAACGCAGGGCTTCGCCACGCACATTTGCCACCGTGGCAGCAATTTTTTGCGCAGCTTCGCTGCTGGAACTGGAAAGCTGGCGAACTTCGGATGCCACCACGGCGAAGCCCTTGCCGACTTCGCCGGCGCGTGCTGCCTCGATCGAAGCATTCAGTGCCAGCAGGCGTGTTTGCGCCGCGATACGCCCGATGGCGGTTGCGGCCGTTTCGATGGCCTGAATGGCTGAGTGCAAGGCGCTGATGGTGGATTGGGCCTGCTCCGCCTGCTGTGCCGCACCAGCCATTTGTTGCGCGATGGAACTCAGGGATTTCTGGCCATGGATGGCGTCCTCTTTCAGCTTGTCGGCCTCGGTTGCCGCAGCTTCGGCCTCGCTCAAGGTGAGTTGCGCGGCGCCGCGGATCTCTTCCGCTTGTTTTGCGACGTGGTTGGCCGCATCGGCGATGGTTCCCGAAGTTGCGGCCAGGTTAGTCATGGCGTGGCTGCAACTGGCGATAGTGACGGCGGATTGCTGTACCGAATTGCGCAGAGCTTCCGAAGTGGTTCCCGTTTCGGGAGAGGAGAGGTGCAAAGTGTCGGGAGTAGTTGTCATAACCCGTTTGGGCTCCGCAAATCGAGAGGCGCAAAGATTCCCGGGTTCAGGAGCACTTGGCGTGCCGCTACTGCGTGAGGGGATTAGAGAACTTTAAAGACTCGGCTGGATTGATTTCGGGACGAACACGACTCGAACAAATTCCTCGGAGCTACTACTTTCGGTTGCGACCTTTTTTCTTGTCGACCGACTTGCGGTTTTTCTTTTTTCGGACGGGTTTGGGACGGATCTTGTTGGTGACCTTGTAGCCTGCGCGTTCGAAGGCGCGCCACATGTACCAGCTTGCGACAGTGCGGTAGGGGCGCCAGCGCTCGCCGAATTTCAGCAACTCTTTGGGCTTGGGCATGTGTTTTTTGCCATAGGCGACGGACCAGCCTTTTTTGACGCCGAGGTCGTGGATGGGGAGAACGTCGGGGCGGCCGAGACGGAAGATCAGGAACATTTCCACGGTCCAAGCGCCGATGCCGCGGACGGAGACGAGGCGTTCGACCAATTCGTCATCGGAAAGTTTGAGCGCTTCGTCGTGAGTGGGGACGATTCCGTCGAGGGCTTTTTGGGCCAGGTCTTTCATCGCGAGAACTTTTGCGCCGGAGAGGCCGGCTTTCCGCAACTTTTTCGGTGGGATTTTCAGCATTTGTTGAGGCGAAGGAGGACGGCCGCCTGTGCCCAGCGCTTTGATTCGGCCGAAAATGGTGGCGGCGGCTTTGCCGGAGATGGATTGATAGACGATCGATTCGAGGAGGACCTCGTAGGGGGATTGGGAGTCGGCGACGTCAATCTGGAATGGAGCGAGTTCGGCGATGAGGGGGCGCAGGATTTCGTCGCGTTCGGAAAGGTGGCGGATGGCCTCGGGCAATTCAAAAGCAAGATTGTTTGGTGGAGGGTTGGTGGTCATAGGGGGCGAAAAAACATAGCACGGAGAACCCGCGTTGGTAAGCAAAACACGTTTCGAATCCAAACGTGTGATGCGGGGAATAGGGCAGCAGGTGTGCTAAAATTCGGAGTTTATGCAAACAGGAATTATTGGACTGCCGCAGGTTGGAAAAACCACGCTGTTTCGGATTCTGACGAAAGCGCAAATAGACGGCAAGGGTGGGCAGACGGCGCATGTTGGCGTCGCCAAGGTGCCGGAGCCGCGCTTGCTGGAACTGGCGAAGCTCTATAATCCAAAGAAAATTACTTACGCGACCGTGCAATATGTGGATTTACCAGGGGTGCAGAAGGAGCGGATGCGCGAGAGCCTGGCGACGCTGCGGGATGTGGACGCGATTGCCCACGTCATTCGCGTTTTCGACGATCCCAGCGTGCCGCATTCGGAGGGCGGGATCGATCCGTTGCGCGACGCGACGAATCTGGACCTGGAGCTGATCCTTTCGGACCATGACCAGATATCGAAGCGGTTGGAGCGGGTGGAGAAGGACCTGAAGAAAAAGAAAGACCCGCTGCTGGAGCTGGAGAAGAACGTTCTGGAGAAGTGCAAGGCGCATCTGGAAGCGGAAAAGCCATTGCGCGAGTTGGAACTGACGGCGGAGGAGCGCCGGCCGATCAGCGGGTTTCTGTTTCTGTCGCAGCGGCCGATGCTTTATGTGCTGAACCTTGGGGACGACGAGGCGGCCGAGATGGACAAGGCTGTCGAGAAGCATAAACTCGCTGCGCTGCAGGGCAGGCCGAATACCGCGGTGGTTGCGGTTTGCGGGCGGCTGGAAGCGGAACTGGCCGAGATGGAAGAGAAGGAAGCCGCGGAACTGCTGGCTTCTTATGGATTGAAGGAGCCGGGGCTGAACCGGCTGATCCGCGCTACTTACGATTTGATGGGGTTGATCCAGTATTTCACGGCGGGTGAACCGGAAGTTCGGGCGTGGACGATTCGGAAGGGTTCGAATGCCGTGAAGGCCGCGGGCGAGATTCACAGCGACATTGAAAAAGGGTTTATTCGCGCGGAAGTGGTGAGTTGCGCGGACTTGCTGGCGGCGGGGAGCATCGCAGCGGCGAAGGAAAAAGCACAGGTGCGGCTGGAAGGGAAAGAGTACATCGTGAAGGAAGGCGACGTGATTCTGTTCCGGCACAGCGGGTGAGAGAGGGCTCAGTTCTTAGTTTTTAGTTATCAGTTTTTAGTTTACGGTAGCCAAAGGACGAAAAGCAGATCCCTCAACCCGCAAAAACCGCGGGATTCGGGATGACACCTGCGCTGGACATGATTGCGAGAGAATCATGTCGGCAGAGCCAGATGGCTTCACCGAAAGCTAAAAGCTAAAAGCATTCTGCACCCCATGAATCACGATCTGTCATTTCGCATCGCGCTTGCCGCACTGCTAGGCCTTATCGCGGCGGGCGGGAATTTGCTGGGTGGGTATTTCGTGGTGTATCGCGAATGGCCGCGGCGGTACCTGCAATATTTTCTGGCGTTGGGCGCGGGATACATGCTTTCAGTGGCGCTTCTGGAGGTGATTCCGGAATCAGTTCACCTGGGCGGGGAAAGCGCGTTGATTTACGTTCTGGCCGGATTCTTTCTGGTTCATCTCTTCGAACACACGATTGCGCCGCATTTTCATTTTGGCGAAGAGACGCATACCGAAGAGATGCAGCATGGCCACGCGCAAAGCGCGATCTTTCTTGGCCTGGCGATTCACACTTTTTTTGATGGGGTGGCGATCGC
>DASSGJ010000458.1:0-3148 GCA_035693545.1 Candidatus Acidiferrum sp. | reverse complement strand
AAACGGAGAATTCGCAAGACGGAGGAGTTGCTGCTGAACGCCGAGAAGTTTTCCACGGCCGCCACCCTGTTTGGAAGGAAGTATCCGTCCGAGGAGTTGGATCGCAGTTGGAAGGATCTGCTGTTCGATGATTTCCACGACATTTTTCCAGGTTCGGGGATTGGAGTGAATTATCTGGACGCGAAGAGAAACCTGGAGGATGTCGGACGCGTGGGCCAGGAGATTCTGGACGGTGCGCTGGACGAGATCGTAGAGAACATTAACGTGAAGGGAAACGGAGTGCCGGTCGTGGTGTTCAATTCCCTTTCCTGGGCGCGCGACGAAGTAGTTGAGGTTGACGTGCGGTTGCCGGAGGCGGCAAATTCGGTGCTCGTGGTGGATGCCGTTGGAAAACCGGTTGCTTCACAGGTGATTTCGGCTAAGCGCAACACGCGGCGGATACGACTCTTGCTCAAGGCGGATGTGCCGGCGTTTGGATATTCAACCTACTATGTCCGAGCGGCAGAGAAATCGGCACCCGCTTCTGCTTCGGTAAAAGCGACGGCAGATACGTTGGAGAACGAATTCGTGCGCGTGAAGGTGGATGCACAAACGGGTTGCATGACGAGTTTGTTCGACAAGCATACGGGGAGCGAGGCGCTGGCCCCGGCGGAAACAGACAGCGGCGGTCCGAAGGATTCGATTTGCGGCAACCTGTTGCAGACGTTCAGAGACAAACCAAAGCAGTGGGACGCGTGGAACATTGACGCCGACTTCGAGAAAGAACATTGGGATCTGGACAAGGCCGATGAGGTGACGCTGATCGAGAGCGGTCCCTTACGGGCGATTCTGCGGGTCAAAAACCATTTTCAGAATTCGACGTTCGTTCGGGACATTGTTGTTACCGCCGGTTCGCCACGCGTAGATGTGAACATGACGGCGGATTGGCACGAAAAGCACATTCTGCTCAAAGTCGCCATGCCTCTAGCCGCCCACAACAAAACGGCGACATTCGAAATTCCTTATGGAAGCATCGAGCGGCCGACGACACGCAACACGCGGGCCGAACAGGGCAAGTTCGAAGTGCCGGCGTTGCAGTGGGCGGATTTGTCGGACGCGGATCACGGGCTGAGCCTGCTGAACGACTGCAAATATGGCTACGACGCGAAAGGCAACGTGCTGCGGCTTTCACTGCTGCGTTCTCCGGAATGGCCTGACCCACATGCGGATGAGGGACTGCACAATTTTACCTATTCGCTATACGCGCACGGCGGGAATTGGAAGGACGCCCTGACGGTGCGGCAAGGTTACGAATTGAATTACCCATTGCTTTCGCGGCAGACGGAAAAGCACGCCGGCTCCCTGCCGGAGCGGCATTCGTTTCTGGAACTCAAAGCGGAAAACGTGATGCTGACGGCGGTGAAGAAAGCCGAAGAGGATGGCGCGGTCATTTATCGCTTTTACGAATGGGCCGGCAAAGAGAGCGACATTGTATTGCGGCCGGATTCCGGCGTGGCGAGCGCGGAAGAAACGGACTTGATGGAGAGGCCTGTGAAAACTCTGGATGTTGGGCAGGATGGAGTAACCGTACATACCAAGCCATTTGAGATCAAGACTGTGCGGTTACGACTGAACAACAAACAAGCGACGGGTGCCGGATCCAGGTCCACACAGTGAACAAAAACCTGACGAAGGCGGCAGCGGTTGGAGCACTGGGCGGTTTTCTCTTCGGTTTTGATACCGCCGTTATTTCCGGCACCACGCAAGCCCTGACCGCCGTCTATCATTTATCTCCGGAGCAACTGGGCCTGACCGTCTCCATGGCGCTCATCGGAACCGTAATTGGCGCAATGACGGCCGGCATTCCCGGGCAGAAATATGGGGGCCGGGAAACGCTTCGGGTCCTCGCCGTCTTTTACGTGATTTCGGCGTTGGGCTGCGCGTTTGCGTGGAACTGGTACGTGCTGCTGGCGGCGCGCTTCATCGGCGGACTGGGCATTGGAGGATCGTCCGTTCTCGGTCCCGTGTATATCGCGGAGCTCGCGCCGGCAAGAATGCGCGGGCGCCTGGTGGGGATGTTCCAGATCAACATCGTCATCGGCATCCTGATGGCGTACCTCTCCAACTACGTCATCGCCAGCTTTGGGCTGGGAGCGGCGGAATGGCGGTGGCAATTGGGCGTCGCGGCGCTGCCGGCGTTTATTTTCCTGATTCTCCTGTTTGGAATTCCGCCCAGCTCGCGCTGGCTGGTAACGCAGAAACGCGTGGAAGAAGCGCGCGGCGTCTTGCAGTCGATGGGTGCGGAGGACGCGGAAGGAGAGCTGCGGGAAATTGTGGAGTCCATCCACATCGACAGGCTCCAGACCTCCGAGCCGCTGTTCGCATGGAAATACCGGCTGCCGATTTTTCTGGCGATCTCCATCGGCATGTTCAACCAACTGGCGGGCATCAATGCAATTTTGTATTACCTGCCCGATATTTTTTCGGGCGCTGGATTCAGCAAGCTCTCCTCAAGTCTGCAGTCTGTAGCAATCGGCAGCATGAACCTGGTGGCGACGCTGCTGGGAATGACCATGATCGACAAGATCGGGCGGAAAACGCTTTTGCTGATCGGCGCGGTAGGAACGGCCTTGTGTCTGTTTGGAGTCGCGGAAGTTTTCTACACGCAAAGTCACCGCAGTTCCCTGCTGTGGCTGCTGGTGGCGTACATCGCGTTTTTCGCGATTTCGCAGGGAGCCGTGATCTGGGTGTACATCGGCGAAGTGTTTCCGAATCGCGTACGAGCGAAGGGCCAGGCGCTGGGGAGTTCTTCTCATTGGATGATGAACGCGTTTATCGCTTATTATTTTCCGCAGATCGCGAAGACTTCCGGCGGAGCGCCGTTCCTCCTGTTCGGAGTGATGATGGTGGTGCAGTTTTTTGTGGTGCTCTTCTTTTATCCGGAGACCAAAGGCGTCAGCCTGGAGCAGTTGCAACGCAAGTTGGGGATTGAGTGAAGCATTTTAGTGAGCCCGGGACAACGGCCGGTGTTTCGTTTACCACCACGATTCGGCCTGCAGTCCGAACGACAGGCCCGCGTTCTGATTGAAGTAGGGGATCCCGCCGACGAAGCCCTTGTAGCCGTCTGTCCAGTTCGCATAGGTAAAAAACGCGCGAACCACGGGACGGC
>DASSGJ010000457.1:0-10145 GCA_035693545.1 Candidatus Acidiferrum sp. | reverse complement strand
GGGAACGGGGACTTCGTTCAAGCGGGCGGCGATGTCCGTGAAGTCAATGTTAACGGCAGGCGGAGCCTTTTTTTCTTCGCTGGATTTCTTATCGTCGGCAGATTTCTGCTCTTCACCCTCTTTCTTGCCCTTGGCATCTTTCTTTTCATCCTTCTTATCGTCCGGCTTATCGGTTTTCTTTTCCTCGGACTTTTCCGGCTTATCGGGATGAAGTTCATCCACGGGCGCAAAACGAGAGCGCAGGCCGGGGGTAAGAGCAAGTTCGTAGACTTTCATGGAGCGATCGAAATACGGGTCCGGCTGGCGAGAGCCCCACGGTGCGCGGACTGTCGTTTTGAGCATGCGATCGGACAGGAAATAGAGCCATTTGCCGTCGGAGCTCCAGGCAGGGTTGCCGCTGTTGTAGCGATCCGAGGTGAGCACCTGAATGGCGCCGGTGTTTGCGTTGAGGACTTTGATTTGGTCAAAGGTGTTGTTGGAGGTTTCGGCGTAGGCGAGCCACTGGCTGTCGGGCGACCAGGCAAGGTCGGTGAAATCGCCGTTCATGGACTGGGCGATCATTTTGTCGGCTTTTGTTTTCAGGTCGAGAAGCCAGAGTTGCTGATCCTTGTTGCGATGCGCGAACCAGTGGCCGTCGGGAGAAGAAACGCCATCCCAGCGGAGGACTTTCGCGTCCTTGGTGAGTTGTTCCGGCTTGCCGATGCCGTTGGCGGGATACTTCCAGAACTCGGTTTCGCCAGTGGCGGTGGAGAGGGCGATGATGGACTTCCCGTCGGATGAGTAGCGAGCTTCGCGGAAACGAATGGAGGAGTCGCCGGCGACTTTGACGATGCGACCGCTGGGGGCGGCGGGCAGCGCGAAGACTTCGCCGCGCGCGGTGAAGACAGCGGAGGTGCCATCGGGCGCGATATGGGCCATGGTGAGGTAGTCGAGGGGCTTCTTGACCCAGTGGTCGCGGAGCTGGTCGAAATCGGAGACGAGCGTGATGGGGATGACCGCGTCCTGATTGGTATTGAGGTCAAGCAGCCAGAGGTCGGCGCCGCACTGGTAGACGATGCGGCCCTCGGAGAGGGAAGCGGACTGGACGTCGAATGCGCGGTGATGGGTGTGCTGCTTGATGTCGTGGCCCTGCGGGTCCGTGGAGAAGACGTTCATGGTGCCGTCACGGTCGGAGAGGAAATAGACGCGGCCGCTCCAGAACATGGGATTGTGCGAGGTGCCGGCGTAGTCGGAGGTGAGAGGAACGGCTTCGGAGCCAGAATCGTAGCGCCAGATGTTCTCGGCGGTGCCGCCCTGGTAGCGCTTAGTGGAGCTGCCTTGCCAGGGTAATCGCGTGAAGAAGAGGGATTTTCCGTCGGGAGTGAAAGCGCCTTCGGCGGATTGTGAGAGAGGGTAAATTTCGCGCTTGCCGTCGGCATCCACAGCCACGAGCTTGGGATCAGGAAGTGTGGAATAGCGGCGGGTGCGGAAGAGGACGCGGCCATCGGGAGTCCAGCCTGCGACAACGGCGCCGGCGTCCCAGGTGCGGCGCTGGGGGAGGCCGCCGTCAACGGGCATGGTGTATACGTCCAGCGGCCCTTCATAGTCCGCGCTGAAAGCGACGGTTTTTCCATCGGGAGAAATAGCGGCGTTGACTTCCTGCCCAGGGCTGGAAGTGAGGCGGCGCGCGGGGCCGCCCTTTGCGCTGACGGACCAGAGATCGCCTTCGGCGGTGAAAATCACTGTGTCGCCGTGAATCGCGGGGAAGCGGTAATAACCGGGGCGGGTGGAGGCGTTGTCGGCGCTGAGAGGGAGTGCCAGAAAGAGTGGGGCGGCGAAGGCGAGAATCAAGCTACGGCGGAACTTTGCATTCGAGAGAAACATGTTGGAAGCGACTCCTGTCGTGCACAGCGCCGTGGAGTACGGAAGGGAACGGGCGGCTGGGCAGGCGAGAATGAAATCTTCGGAAATCACCGGCAACGCGGACAGAATTTCCGGCGGCAAAGAGTATACACCGCGAACACTTTGGTTCTTCCGTCAGGTTCTCTGCAGCCAAGCGATGGTGCGGCCTATCAATGCCGATTGCGCAAGGACGGGAGTGACCAGCTGCAAAGCGATCATGAGCACCACACCCCAGATGGTGGCGCGATGCAGTGAACGTCGAGTCCAGAGATCGTAGACCACCAGAAGCGCGGGAAAACTATTCACAAAAATGAAAAAGGGCGCGGGGTTTTCCACTATGTTCCCAACGATCGGCCAACGCGCAATTGCAGGGATGATGATCAAAAATGTAGCGCACAGAACAAGCCGCTTGTGCGTTGCTGCATCACGACGTGCACGAAAAGCCCATGCAATTAGAAAGGCAAAGAGACAGAGGAGGAGAATGTCTTGCGCGGTAATTATTCGAAGGACAGGCGGAGGGGCGAAGCTTCTCTTTATTGCACCAATCAATGTGGCGAAGCCGGTAATTACCATCAGCGGTGCCAGGAACATTCCGGCAACACCTAGTCGCATGTGCCAGCGTGTATGGCGGCTTGCGACAAGGGCGACTTGGGCCACCAGCAAGGCAATCCAAAGCGTGAATAGAGCACCGTGCACATGAACAATTGCGTTGGCGAGTTTCGCCCAGAACACACCAGCCAGGAAATACGTTCGCGCAAAGCCGGCCAGGACAGCGATGAGGACCAGCAAAGCTATTCCGGAGAAGAACAGCCTATCTTGTTGTCCGGCGCGCTCCGGGTGCTTCGTTTGCGAAACCGCCGCTGTTGCCATGAAGATGCTCCTCTGAATCAGCAATCTCTTATTTTTGGCCCTGGTTGCGAATACGAAACGAGCGTGCGCTGTGACGAACTCAGTTTCGGGAGATCCGCCCGAGGTGGAATGTTCGGAAATCGCCGGAAACGCGGACGGAATTTCCGGCGGCAAGAGTATACAACGCGCTGCGCCTTGGGTTCTGAAACAGTTCGGAAAAGAAGCTTCCCAGAACTGCGCTTGCTCCGGTATCGTAGCGCGTCCGCGCACTTCTCTTAAGGAGGATGGAATGCTTTTTCCAAGACGCAAGCTGATTCAAAATCTGTCATTTGCTTTCGGGTCGGGCTTCATCCTGAGTCGGAATCAACTCGGCGTAGCTGCGCAGACGGCGGAAAAAACCGTTCGCGATGAGAGCGCTGAGAGAACGGAAATGGAAAAAGTCACGGGAATCGGAGGATTCTTCTTCCGGGCCAAAGATCCGAAGGCGCTGATGCTTTGGTACAAGGAGCGCTTGGGGATTTCGTTGATTCCAACCAGCGCCGAGCAATCCCCGTGGCAGCAAGAGGCCGGAGCCACGGCTTTCATGGCATTCAAGGAGACCAGCACTTATTTCGATCCACAGAAGGGCTGGATGCTGAACTTTCGCGTGCGGAATCTGGACAAAATGGCGGCGCAGCTGCAAGCTGCGGGAACCGAGGTCAAGATTGACGCGCAGACTTATCCCAACGGGCGGTTTGCGCACCTGAAAGACCCCGAGGGAAATCCGCTCGAATTGTGGGAGCCGGGAAAGCCGGCCGCCGCGCACTAGGTTGCCGGGCCGCCCATTTTTGCTTTAGGGCAGCTTGTCGAAAAAGAGATAAAGCGCGGCGATCCGCCCATCGCGGGCAACGATGAAATCAGTTCCCGCGTAAGCCGGTGCGTCGCCGGGGCGGCCTGCTACCCATCGGACCCGCCCCCCGTTTCCCGCTTCCTCGGGCTCGGCAATTGGCTGATATTTAAAGTCAAGGTGGGTAGCTCTGATCTCACCCGCGATACGGTCGATCTCGTCTCGGCCCCGATAGACTCCCTTGCTGGGGTCGTAGAACACGCCGTCTTCGGTGTATAGCTCGTGAACGGCCGCTCGCCGGCGGGCGGGGTCGTTTTCACCGAAGACTTCTTGAAGATTGCGAAGCAGCAAGGTCGAGATGCTGTTGGACATACGTGTTCTCCGTTTCAGATTGCAGGCCGCGAGTCACCCGACCTTGGATTCATTCTATGGCCGTTCGGCTACATCCACGCAACTGTAAGGGAATCGCTCACACCCTGAGTTTGGTGAACTGCGCGCTTGTGCTACATTGAAATTGCCCGCTTAGAGACATGAAATCCACAAAGATTAAGGCCATCGCCGTTCGCGCCGCCACCGGCAAGTACTCTGTGGTCTGCGGAAGCGGTGCGATCGCAAACGCGCAGCAAGAGATTGCGCGGCTGGGAAAGTTTTCGAGCGTGCACATCTTGTCGTCTCCGCCGGTGTGGCATGTGCTGGAAAAGAAAATCCGGAGCGGAATTCCGGCGCGGGTCGCCCCCTTTGTGCACCTGTTTGACGATGCGGAGTCGGAGAAGAATCTGCAATCGGTGGAGGGGTTGGCGCAATCGCTGGTGGCGGCGGGAGCGGACCGGCACGCCTTAATTGTGGCGATTGGCGGCGGGGTGGTGGGAGACGTCGGCGGATTTGTGGCGGCTACATACCTGCGAGGAGTCTCGCTGGCGCATGTGCCGACGACGCTGGTGGCGCAAGTGGACAGCGCGATCGGCGGAAAAACCGGAGTAAATCTTCCGGAAGGGAAGAACCTGATTGGGGCGTTCTATCCTCCGCGATTGGTGATTGCGGATCCGGAACTGCTGGCGACACTGCCCGGACGGGAATTTCGGGGCGGACTGGCGGAAGTGATCAAATACGGCGTGATTGCGGACGCGCGACTGTTCGCGTTTCTGGAAAAACAGATGGACGCGATTCTGCGCCGGCATGCGAGGGCATTGGAGCGTGTGATCCAGCGCTCGATTGCGATCAAGGCGCAGGTGGTGAGCAAGGACGAGAAGGAATCTGGCTTGCGCGAGATTTTGAATTTCGGGCACACGTTTGGGCATGCGCTGGAGTCGGTGACGCGCTACCGGCATTTCCAACATGGAGAGGCGATTGCGTGGGGAATGATGTGCGCGGCGCTGTTGGGACACGAAGTGGCCGGGACACCGGCCGATGTGGTTTCGCGGATTGTGGCCCTGGTGCGGCAGATCGGGCCGCTGCCGCCGTGGCCGGACGCGGCGCCAAGAGAGATGATGGACGCGATGCGCTCGGACAAAAAAGCGCGCGGCGGGAAGTTGCGCTTTGTGCTGGCGAAGAAGCTGGGTCAAGCCAGGACATTTGATGGCGTGCCGGAAAAGACGGTCGAATGCATTCTGCGCTGCGCGCCGCAAGTGTTTGTGAAGCCAGTGGAAACGCTGGGTAAGTGCAATGGTTGAAAGCGGAACTTTGCCGAAGGGTACGCAGCCCGAAGGTGCCAGCAGCGAACAGGATGCTTCGCGAAAAGTGCGCGAGATGTTTACGCGGATCGCGCCGCGCTACGACCTGCTGAATCACCTGCTCTCCGGGCAGATGGACAAGCGCTGGCGGGCGCGGACTGCCAGGGAATTGCGGCCAATTCTGGAGCGGGCGGATGCGCGGGTGCTGGATCTTTGCTGTGGAACGGGTGACCTGGCGTTTTCGCTGGCGCGCGGGGCGAAGGCGAAGATTATCGGCGCGGATTTTTCGCATACGATGCTGGTGCGCGCGAGGGCCAAGGCCGTTGCCGAAGCGAATGGCTCGCCGCCCGTACCGTTCTTTGAGGCGGATGCGCTGAGCCTGCCGTTTGCGGATGCTTCGTTCGATCTGGTGACGACGGCGTTTGGATTTCGCAATCTGGCGAACTATGAGGCAGGGCTTCGCGAGATTCTGCGCGTGCTGAAACCCGGCGGGACGCTGGCGATTCTGGAGTTCACGGAGCCCGCGCCGGGACTGATCGGCGATGCTTACCGGTTTTACTGCCAGAAAATTTTGCCGAAGATCGGCGGCATCATTTCCGGGGATGCCGCGGCGTACGCCTACCTGCCGAAATCCGTGGCGCGCTTTTTCCATCCCAACGAACTCGCCGAATTGATGACCGAAGTGGGCTACACGAACGTCCGCTACATCCTCATGATGCTCAAGTCGGTTGCGATTCACATCGGCGTGAAGGCCTAGTTCTTTTTCCGCGTATAGATGAAATCGTATTCGTCGGTCCAGGTCTTGCCGTGATCGCTGGACGCCTGGCTGTACTGGCGAACCTTGTCGGGGCCGAGCGGGAAAAAGCGAAGATGGCGCTGGTTGGAAGTGCCGTCGGGCAGGGTCTGGTCCCGGGTATAGAAATCCATCGCCCCATCTTTCAGCCCGCCGTAAAAGTGAATCATGCCGGCGCTGTTATCCACCCAAAACTGTTCCCAACGTTTCTCCACTGTGTTGAAGACGTTGTAGCTTTTTCCGGCGTAGAGGCTGTTCTTGCTGGCCCAGTTTTCGACGATGACGCAGTCGCCGAGCGATAGTTCGATGCGGCTGTCTCCGGCGGGCATTTCGCCTTTGGCGGTGACGACGCTCCATTCGCCGATCCAGAAATCGAACTGGCGGAATTCCGGGCCGTACTTGCAGGGAGCCTGTGCGCGGCGGGCTTGATCGAGGAGTTTGGCGAACTGTGGGTCGCTGTGCAGGGAAACGAGGTCGGGGTCGGACGAAAGCTGGTCAGGCAGGGCGTAGCCGGCTTTCAGCGCCTCGTCGAGCGCCGCGAAGGCGGCCGCGCGATTGCCGTTCAGCGCCTGAGTTTCCGCAACCGCATATTGCGACAAGTAGCGTGGAGAACCCGCGGACTCGGCTTTGGCGAAGGAAGCGAGAGCGTCGTTGTATTTGCCAAGTGATTTTTGCGCCGCGCCAAGGCGATACCAGAAGCGGGCGTTCGCGGGAGCTTTTTGTGCCAGCGACGAATAGGCGGCTTCGGAGGCCTGCCAATCGTGAGCTTGGTAGGCCTTATCGGCGAAGGCCTCGGCGTCGTCCGGAACAGGGGTTTGGGCGGCAGTTAGCGTGACGAAAAACAGGAAAAGGAAACAACGAGCAGCGGTGCGCGGAGTCGAGTGCATGTACTACTCCTCCCACGAGAGCAGCGGTGGACGCACTCGCGAATGCAGCCTTCACCACAAGGACACCAGTTTGTACCACAGGCCTGGCGGGGAAGGAAGGGTCTTGCGTTATGATGCGGCCATGAATTCTGGAATCCAGGTGTTCGCGGCAAGCATCTACAAGGTAGGCGTCATCCGGTATGTGGATGTGCCGCGGGAGGCATCGAAGAAATTTGGAGGCGGCCCACATGTTCCGGTCGCTGGAACTGTGGAGGGTGTTCCAGTTCGGACCACGCTCGTGTCGCGCGGCAAAGGCTGTTATCGCATGGCCATCCACGGAACGATCCGAAAGAAGTTGCGAGCAGACTCCGGAGCGGTGGTGGAGATTGCGATTGAGCTGGACGAGGACTCGCGAGAGCCGGAACTGCCACCTGCCCTGGTGCTGGCGCTGCGGCATGCACCGAAAGCGCAGAAGCGATTCCGAGCTGTGAGCACGGCGCTGCGGAGGCAGATTGTGCGCTACCTGGTGGCCGTCAAGTCGCAGGCCACGTTGGAGCGCCGGGTGAGCAAATTTGTGGCTCGCTGGGAACGCATGGATCATTTCCAGAAACCGAAAGCGGGGAAGCGTAAAAAGAACGGGAAATAGCCAGTTTGGAGCAGTCTGGATTTGTGTGCAGTGGAGTATTGACTGATACGACTAGCCTATTGTGGCAACACGAAAGGAGCCAGTAGTCTCAGCGGGACGGACGAAGGCCGGAAGGAGAGCCACGCCATGAACCGAACACAGACCGAATCACAAGCCATGGACACGAGCGTGGCCGAACTGGCGCTGCGCGAATTGCAAGACCGCATCGAGGCCAGCGGTCTGGAGTCGAGTTACGCGGAACTGGTGTGCGACCTGTGCGTGGGACAGGTTTCGCTGGAAAAGGCGTTTGGAGAGATTCACCAGAAGGCGATGGAGCGGATGGTGGAGCTGCTGGACACGCGGATCCTGGAAGACGAAATTGCGCTGGAAGCCTGCCTGGAAAAGATTGCGAAGGAATCGGAGCGGGTGGCGTGGAACGCGTTGGAACAGGGCACCGAGGCGCTGCGCGAAGGACTGGCGATTCTTGAAGGGGCCGAGTCGCTGGGCGACGGCGGGTACGTCAATTAAGCGGTTTTCCGTTTTTCTTCCCAACAAAAACTTGATTTAAACGCGCTTGAGGACGATGGCGGTGAGGTCGTCCATTTGTTTTGTGCCGCCTGAAAAGCGCAAAACATCCTGATGGAGAATGAAAATAATTTCAGCGGCGGATTTATCGCGTGCGGCGCGGATGGTTTGCCCGAGGCGGTCGTGCCCGAATTGTTCTTCGTGAGCGTTCTCCCATTCGAAGAAACCGTCGGTGGCGAGGAGCAGCAGATCGCCGGAAGCGAGTTCCAGGCTGTGCGGCGGGTCGGAGAGAAAAGCGTCGGAGATGCCGAGCGGCAAACCGTGGGCTTCCATCATGTCGAAGCTGTCGCTCTTGCGACGGTAGAGAAAGAGCGGGGCGTGGCCGGCGGAGAGCAGTTCGACCGTTGAGCTTCCCGGGCCGAAGATAGCGGCGACGAAGGTGATGAAGCGGCCTTCGCGCACGTCGGCTGCGACCGCGGAGTTGATCTCTTCCATTGCTTTCAGAAACGAATCCTGATTCCGAAAATTTGTCCGTGCGTAGGCCCGGCAGACCGACGCGAGCATGGCGGGCCCGATTCCGTGGCCGGTGACGTCGGCGAGAGCGGTGACGAATTTGCCGTTGGGAAGAGGCTGCCAATCGTAGTAATCACCGCCGGTTTGGTCGGCGGGCTGATTCCACGCGGCGATATCCCACCCGGTGACCTGGGGCATGGAATGAGGCAGAAGGGATTGCTGGATGGAGCGGGCGACGTCGAGGTCGTGCTGAAGGTGTTCCATTTCGCGGCGAGTTTCCGCTTCGCGCAACGCGGCTTCCACCTGGCGGCGAAATTCGCGCGCGACGATGGCGGCGGTTACCCCCACAACAATCAGGCTGATGGCGTAAGTAAGCACATTTTTCTGCGGAGAGTAGATGGAAGCTTCCGCGCTGGCTTGCAGTGGCCGCCAGCCCAGGTGATAAGCGGCGGCCAGATAGCTGCCCGAAGCCAGGAATCCGCAAACCACGCTGAGGATGGGGTCGAGGCGAAGCACAGTGAGCAAGAGCAACAGGAAGTAGATGAGAAAAGACGGATTGGCGAGTGGGCGATAGCCCGGAAGGATGACGGAGCTTGCGGCGCTGGCGATGCTGAGAGCGGGAAGGGCGATTTCGAGAAAAATATTCAGGAACCAGAAGATCTTTGCGAGCGGCTTGGAATCGCGGATGGCACGGCCTAGAGCGTAGAGGGTTACGAATTCAATTGATCCGAGGATTCCGATCAGGGTCAGGAACATGTACAGCGTGGCGATATTGTCCGAGGTGGGAGCGAGGATGGTTCGCGTGCCGCGAAGAATCAGGATGAAAGCCAGCAAACCGAGAAGCAGATAGATGCGAAGACGTTCGCTTTGCCGAAGGGCTTGCTGAAACGCGGGCGATTGGCTGTGGAGCTGCCTCATGGGTCCTCGCGGAGCCGGGCGGTGCGCGACACCCGTGCGAGGCATTTTCGCGGAGAACCCGCTTAAAAACAAGAACGCGGAGATTTACGAAAGATTGTGGCTAGCGAACCCAGCCGGGGTCGCCGCCGGCTTTGCGGACGGAGTCTTCCAGGTCGGCTACCTGCTGTTTGAGGGTTTCGACCTCGGCCTTTTTTGCGTCTACTTTGGCGCGTTTTTCGTTGATGTCGGAGCGGCTGTATTGCTGCTGAAGGGCTTTCTGGGGATCCGGGTAATATTGCAACTCATCCTTGCTCAGTTCGCGCTGTAGGACGTCCAGTTCCTTTTCGGCGGTGGCGAGTTTCGTGCGCAGAGTACGGGAGCGTTTGCGCCAGTAGGCTTCCTGCTTTGGGTCGTCCTCGGGGTCCGTGGACTTCAGCGCTGACGAATCGGCGGCCTGGGCCTGCGCTCCGGTCTTGGCGGTCGCGTCCGTTGCGGCGGGAGGCGGGGGCGGGATGGCCGAAGGGATGTCGTCATTCGTGAAAACTTTTTTCGGTTTTGGGGCGGTTTTTTGCTCGGCGCGAGCCTTGCGCGCAGCGTCTGCGACCGGGTCACTCGTGGATGGTTGAGAGGTGTCTTGCTGGGCGGGCGCAGTGAATGCCGCAACCGCAAGAAGGGCAGAAAGGGCGGAAATCCGCAAAAG
>DASSGJ010000456.1:0-3570 GCA_035693545.1 Candidatus Acidiferrum sp. | reverse complement strand
GCCGCCCATCCAGCCTAAGTTGCAGGCTGATTCTTGCCCGTTCCTTGAACTCTCGAACTCTTGAACTCTTGAACTCATTAACTCTTGAACTCTCAACTTTCAACTTCCCCTCACTCCAAGCTAACCACCGTCCCCAACCCCGCATACACATACTTCTCCCCAAACGCCTTCTGCAATCTTGCAAACGCCGGCTCCCCCGTGCAATGTCCCGGCGCAATCCGCTGCACCTTCCACTTCGTCTGCAGATTCCCAACCAGCGTGTCAATTTCCTCCACGGGCGTGGTCACCAGGTGCAACCCTCCAAACACCATCTCCGTCCGAGGATCAATCGAACTCGCCGCCTCCAGAATCGCCTCAATTCCCGCGTGCGAACATCCATCCACCAGCAGCAGTCCGTTCGGCCGCTTGATCGCCAGCGTCAATTCCGGTAGCTCAAGCGTCCCTTTTTTCTCCGACACCGTCCGCACCAGAAAAACTCCCGGCATCACCTCCGTCAACTTGCTTACCAGCACAATGTTCCCGGTGTCGTACAGCTTCCCCGAATTCAAATGCTCCGGAGCCGTTCCGCCGAAGTACCGCATCTTCCCCGGCAATTCCGCATCCGGTCGGAAAAAGGCCGCTGGCACCGGCATCCCCCCGAATCCATTCGCCCCATCCGCCGGCACATAAATCGTCACCGTTGGATTTACTTTCAACAGGTACTTGATCCCCGTCGCATGATCCGAGTGCCGGTGCGAAATCACCGCAAAATCAATCTTCGTCAAATCCACGCCCAGTGCTTTCACGTTGCGCTCGAAAATCTCCGCGTTGTTCCCGCTGTCGAACAAAATCCGCTTCCCGTCATGCTCCACCAGCGCCGAAAATCCCCAATCCTTCGTCAACTCCTTCGAATCCCCAAACGCGTCATACAAAATCGTCACCTTGTCCGCCGCCATCACCCGTGCGCAGCCCACAACCATCAAAGTTAGCGCCAGCACCAGCCGAATCATCCTCTTTGTCATAGCAATCCTCCCCAAAATCAAACGGCCCGCCAACTTCAGCGGGCCGCCAATCTTCTCTTTCAACTACCAACTACCGACTACAAACTCCCGACTGCCTCTAGTCGTCGTCCCCAATCAAAAATGCCGCCGTCAGCACCGTAGTCCACAATCCTCTCTTATCCCCCACCGCCGACTGCGTTATATTCATCGTCCTTACAATCTTGTTCGAAATCCGGTAAACCTCTTTCTTCTCGTCCCAGGACAAGTCCGGATCGAACTCCACGTTCAGCGTCGTCGCCAGCATTTCCGCCGCCAGCTCCTCCGCGTACTCGCCCGCCACCTCTTCCGTTTCGCCAAACGAGTGGTGCTCGCTCAAATATCCGTACATCGGCCGCTCGCTCGGCAGCGCCAGCCCGATGCTCGCCGCGATCAGCCGGTGCGGCTCCTTCGTCGAATTCTCGCTGATCACCGTGAACGCCACCTGCCCCGGCTTGATCAGCTTTAATCCTTCGCTCCGCGAAATCAATTTGCAGTTCGGCGGAAAAATCGACGACACCCGCACGATGTTGCACGCGGCAATTCCGGCGTTCCGCAACGCGAGCTCAAAACTCGACAGCCTCTCGCGATGTTTTCCCACGCCCTTGGTCAGGAAAATCTTCTTTGCGACAAACGCCATAGTGCTGGGTCACCATCCATGTCTGAAATTTTTAAAATTTTTACGTCCTGTGGAAAAGTAACAAGTCTCACACTGAGTGTCAATGCAATATCAGCCCAAAATCCCGCGCGCCGCATTCTTTCTCAGCGTAGGGGCGGCTTTACGCCGCCTTCTTTCTTTCGCGAACGCAACTCAACTCAACCGGTTCCAAAAAACGTCCAAATTGCGAATTGAATCTCGAAGCGTAAGGGTGGAAGGCCCTCTGCTGACTACCAACTACTGACTCCCGACTCCCGACTGCTCCCACTCACTCCCCCGCCAGATGCCTCACCAATTTCCCCAACGGCCGGCATAGCGCCAGCACCTTCCCCAAATCCTCCGCCGTAAAATCTCTTCCCACGTCCGCAGCCGTCGCGCCCTTCCTGCTGATCTGCATCACTCCCACCACTTTCCCTTCGCACAAAATCGGCGCGCTGATGATTTTCTGGATCGATTCTCCCGTGGTCGTCGGCGCCTTCACGCCTTCAAATACCGTCGCGTGCCGCACTGCCGAAAAATTATTGTTGATCTCCGGCCGGCTGTCCCGGACCGTCTTCGCCGCCAGCGCTGACGTGCTCGACAGCGGGATGAATCCCACATTCTTCAGCGCCTGCGGCACCAGAAAATGCAAATGCCTCCACCGCGTCGAAACTCCCAGGATCGCCACCTCATCCGTCTGCACTCCCAGGTTCTTTGCGATCTTTTCCGCCATCGCGCCCAGCGGGATCTCCACCGGCTCCGCACCTTCCACGTCCAGCGCTTCCGCCAGCCGCTCCAATTCCGTCACCAGACTCGTCGCCATATTTAAGATTTTCTCTGCCCGTCTGCAGGGATTACGCGGGGCCCTGCCAGGATAACCAGAATAACTCCGTCCACTCTTCTTTTATGTTCATCGCTTTCTCCACGGCCCGCAACAATCTTTCCACTCCGCTGTGCCTTTCTCTGCAGCCGATCCTTCACCACCCCCCGCTCCGAGGCCGCCCGCTCTCCGCTCCCTCTGCTCTCCTCTGTTATCTCTGTGGTGAAATCTTCTCTCTTTTCCCGTTTCCGCCACCCTTCGCCCGTACCCAACTTGCAAGCCTTTTCCCAACTCCCTATACTGGATGTGCTGCAAGTCCTTCGCGCCCTGCACTCGCGCTCCTCAAGAAAAATCATGGGACTCCTGCGGCGGAGAGGGCATGTCCTCAACGGCAACCCGGCCTGACACAAATTATCTTCTAAGAAAACTTCACTCGCTCTCCGGAATCGTTCCTGTCGGCGCGTTTCTCGCCGAACATTTCTGGTCCAACAGCGCCGTCCTCGTCTCCGCCGCCAAATACGACGAAGTCTCCCGCGACCTCCAGACCATTCCATTCCGCCCTTTCGTCGAATGGGCCTTCATCTTTCTGCCCATGCTCTATCACGCCGGCTACGGCATCTATATCTGGATTCGCGGCAAGTCCAACGTCTCCTCTTACCCCTGGGTAGGGAACTGGCTCTACACCACCCAGCGCTACACCGGCCTCATCGCCTTCGTCTACATCGCCTGGCATCTCTACACCCAGCGCTGGCTCACTCACGGGAAATCCACCTACGCCGAAGTCGAACATTTTTTCACCAATCCCTATTTCCTCCTCTTCACCGCCATCGGCGTTCTCGCCTCCTCTTTCCATCTCGGCATCGGCATCTGGAATTTCCTCTGCAAATGGGGACTCGCCGCCACCGTTAAAGCCCAGCACGCCGCCGGGCATCTCGGCATGGTTGTAGCGGTCACCTTCAGTCTCGTAGGCGTCCTGATCCTCGTCAGCTTCCGCCTCAACTGGCATCCTTTCTTCTTCTACTGGCAAAAATGACTCAACCTAAAATCATCGTCGTTGGTGGTGGTCTGGCCGGACTCATGGCCACAATCCGTGTCGC
>DASSGJ010000455.1:0-5271 GCA_035693545.1 Candidatus Acidiferrum sp. | reverse complement strand
GAAGAGAGTTCGTGGCGGAAGATTTTCCAGGCGGGTTCCGCGGCAAGAAGGATGTGATTGGAGGTGGAGAGAGGGATAAAGCGAGCGCCGGGGATTTCGGTGGCGAGGATGCGGCCTTCCTCGGGAGGTGCAATACGGTCGCGATCGGCGTGAAAAACAATGGTGGGAACGGAGATGGAAGGTAGAAGTGAGCGGATGTTGATGTCGTCGCAAGCGCGCATGGTTTTGACGAGATTTTCGGGGGAGACGGAGATGAGCTGGAGATCCTTGAACCAGCACTGGTCTTCGTCGGTGGCCTTTTCGGGGATGTAGAGATTTGTGACGACCTGGAAGAACGATGGATTGGTTTTGCCCCAATTGAGTTTGACGAGGGTTTCGAGGGCGCAACGCACTTCGACGGCGTCGGGATGGCCACGATGGTAGGCGCCGCGGGAATAAGCACCGCATAAAATCAGGTGAGAGACGCGCTCGGGATGGCGAGCGGCGTAAGCGATGGCGATGGCGCCGCCCTGCGAGTGGCCGAAGAGAGCGAATTTGTCGAGACCGGCGGCGTCCACAACAACTTCCAGATCGCACACCCAGGACTCGAAGGAGATGTCTTCGACATCCCAAGTAGAGAGGCCGTTGCCACGGCCGTCATAGCGAAGGATGCTGTGGCCGCCGGCGAGATCCTGGACCCAATGGCGCCAGATGGGACTTTCCCATTCGAAATCGAGGTGATTGAAACAGTTGGCAACCTTGACGAGGGGATGGCCGGTGCCGACGGTGGAGTAGGCCAGGCGGACTTTGTCGGGAGTGACGCAGAAACGAATTTCCTGACGGGTGCTGGGAATGATTTCAGGCGCCGGCGGGGGCGGCGGAGAAGGAAGGGACTTGCTGTCGGTAACGGGCGCGAGAAAGCGATAGCCGACGCGGGGGACGGTTTGGATGAAGGGGCGGCCGTTGGACTGTTCGCCGAGGGTTTTGCGGAGGGTGGAGATGTTGCGGTCGAGGTTGTTTTCTTCGACAGAGGTTTCGGGCCAGACAGCGGTCATCAAGTCCTGCTTGGAGACCAGGTTTCCGCGAGCTTCGACAAGAACGCGCAGGGTCTGGAAGGCCTTGCCGGCGATGGGGACAGGGGCCCCCTGGCGGAGCAAGCGGTGCTCGCGAAGCTCCAAGCGAAAAGGGCCAAACTCGTAGACAACGCTGGTGGTTCCCTGGCTCACGGTTTCAGAAAAATAGCAGAAAAAAATCAGTCTGGACAAAGTACGCCGGCGCCCGTTCGGAGAGTAAATGGTCTGCGACGGGAGCCAACCTGGATCGCTGGAAATTGTAGCGTACCCGCGGCCCCCGGAGGAGAAAAGAAGATGGGAAGAATCACGGCGTTTGTTTATGGGATTGCTTGCTACGTAGTGTTTCTTGCAACGTTTTTGTATGCTGTGGGATTTTTGGGGAATTTCGGCGTGCCGAAGTCGGTTGATTCCGCCGCGCAGATTCCGTTCGCGCAGGCGCTCGGAATCAACCTAGCGTTGTTGGGATTGTTCGCGGTGCAGCACAGCGTGATGGCGCGGCAATGGTTCAAGGCATTGTGGACACGGATTGTGCCGGTGCCGGTGGAGCGGAGCACGTACGTGCTGTTTTCGAGTATGGCGTTGATCGTGTTGTTCTGGAAATGGGAGCCGATGGGCGGAACAGTCTGGAATTTTGAGATTGGGACCGGGCGCATGGTGTTAAATACGATGTTCGCAGCCGGGTGGCTAATCGTTCTGGCAGCGACGTTTCTGATCGATCACTTTGATCTGTTTGGAATGAGCCAGGTGTGGGCGTATCTGCGGAAGCGGGCGTACAAGGCGCCGGGATTCCGGACGCCGGGGATGTACCGGTTTGTGCGGCACCCACTGTATGTGGGCTGGCTGCTGGTGTTCTGGTCGGCGCCGAAGATGACGGCGGCGCACCTGGTGTTCGCGCTGGCGACGACGGCGTACATCCTGGTGGCGATCCAGCTTGAAGAGCGCGACCTGGAGCGGATGCACGGGCAGTATGCGGAATATCGGCGGCGTGTGCCGATGATCGTGCCGACGGGAGCGTCCGTGCCGCTGGAAGGAATCGGAGCAGGACGCGCGGCGAAAAAGCCGCTGGCGCGGGCGTTCGAATAGAAAATGGAAAAGGGAAAATAGAAAATCGAAACCCAAGAAGGCGGCATAAAGCCGCGCCTACAAAGGATTCGAGATGGGGAGAGCGGACAGAATTTTGACAACCCCATGACACCTGTAGAGTTGAGTTTGGGTATGCTGATCGGGACGTTGTAATAGACAGAAACAACGGCAGGGAAGCGAGTCTTTCGACCAGCCCGATTGGCTCGCTGCCGCGCAGGCAGAGGTAAGTTTCCGCAACAGCAGGAACCGCCCACATTCGAAAACGCGGCAAGTTGGAAGGCACGGCTTGCCGCGGCAACCCAGGCAATTTTGCCAAGGGTCCGTTGATCGCGTAAGTCTTGGTCCGCTCCGCCGCGCGAGCGGGAAGGCCACCGAGAGCGATCGTGACGGACCGGCATTTCCATTCACCACGCGGAACCGTTTGTAAAAGTGCGGGGAGGCGTAAACGGGGGAGCTTCACGATTGGCCCGTGAAGCTGGAGAGATGAACGTGATTTCCAGAAACCAGGAGTTGAGAGAAGAATTTGAGGGACGATTTTCGCGCTGCCGCAATTCGCTGTATTTTCTGGCGTGGGGAACGCTGGGAAACGTGGGAGAAGCGGAGGAGGCGATGGAAAACTGCTATCGCAAAGCGCGGCGCGATGCGCGGAGATTCAATTCGGACGGAGAGTTCGGAAGCTGGATGATCCGGATGCTGATCAATGAAGTGGTGCTGGTGGCAAACCGGCGAGTGCCGGACACGAGCGAAATAGACGCGATGGAGTGTCGCGAGGTGCGATAGAGGCTGGCGGAGGAGAACTGCGCGCGGTGGTGAGGGAAGCAGTTTTGCACAGTCTTGCACAAATATCCTCAGAGTTGCGGAGAGAATCCTCTTGCCAAGTTTTGAGAGTGCTCCTACTATGCGCACAGATTGATCGGGAAGAAAAACTTCACGAGTCAATTCCGGTAGGACGGGCGAGGGTAAAACCGAGCCAGTCCATACCGAGTTGAATGAGAAGTGCGAACTTCGGAGTTCAGTCCGGCAGGGAGGCCAGGGTAAAACCGAACCGACCTGAGGAGATTGGATTTGGAAGAAAAGCGCCGCCATTCGATGTGTAGGGAAGAGCAAGGGTAAAACCGAGCGAATTTCCGGCGTGTCGGAGGGTGGAGAGAGCTTCGCAGCGGGGTTCGCGGCGGCGCGGGTCAAACCGGGCCGGCGGGAACGAGAGCGGAAGCGTAAGGCTTTGCGGAACTTCCAAAGATGCGGCCTGGGTAAAACCGAGCCGAGATCGTGAGAGAACTCCCAAAGAGGAGCTTCGCGGGGAAATTCACAAGAAACGGGGCGGGTAAAACCGAGCCGGTTCGGGTGGGTGGAAGCGAGAAGCAGCAGCTTCGCGAATCAATCAAAAGAGGGCGACGCGGGTTAAACCGAGTCGCCCTTATTTTTTTGGGGAAGAGAAGAACTTATCACAGAGTTCACAGAGGAAGAGCACAGAGGTCACGGAGAAGAGTGAGCGACTTTTCGATTTTGCGGTCCCCGTTGAGTTTTCTAGAGAGCCGGATTCCGGAAATCCCACACAAAGAGATGTTGGCCGCCGAGGAGGAATGGTGGCGGGGTGAGGGTGTGGCTATTTCGGGAGATATTGATCGGGCGGGGACACCGTGGCTGCGGATGTTTGACCGGGATGGGAAGAGGGTGGATGAGATCCTGTATCCACGGGAATACCAGACGATTCTGAAGCGGGGTTACCGGGCCGGGGTGATCTGGCGGGCGCTGGAAGAGAAATCGCTGGTGGCGACGTACTCGCTGATGCATGTGATTTCGTTTCATGACCCGGGTGTGTGTTGCCCGTATACGGTGTCGCTGGGGACTGCGGTGCCACTCGCGAAATACGGGAGCGGGGAATTGCAGGCGCGGTTTCTGCCGCAACTTTTGCGGAAAGACGATGCGGTCTGGCAGGGCGCGACGTGGATGACGGAGATCAAGGGCGGATCGGATTTGGGAGCGGCAGTGGAGACGGTGGCGCGGCGAGCGGGAGAAGGCTGGCGGCTTACGGGTGAAAAATATTTTACGAGCAATGCCGGGGCGGAACTGGCGGTGGTGGCGGCGCGGCCGGAAGGATCTCCGGCAGGGGTGCGAGGAGTGGCGCTGTTTCTGGTGCCGCGGGTGCGCGTGAATGGGGAGCTGAATTATTTTGTGAGGCGGTTGAAGGACAAGATTGCGACGCGGTCGGTGCCGACCGGAGAAGTGGAGTTGAGAGAAAGCGAAGGATACCTGCTGGGTTCGGCGGACGCGGGAATCTACATGATCTTGGAAGTGCTGAATCTTTCGCGGGTGGCCAACAGCGTGGTGAGCGTGGCGCTGGCGCAACGGGCGATGGCGGATGCGCTTGGGTATGCGGAGAAGCGGACCGCTTTTGGGAAAGCGATTTTTGAGCACGCGCTGTTGCGGCACCAATTTGAAGAACGAATGAAAGGATTGAGTGCGGCGTTTGCGCTGGCGTGGGAATCGGTGCGATTGCTGAATGAAGTGTGGATGGAGAAGCCGCCGTATTCGGAGCGGTATCAGTTGTTCCGGCTGGTGGCACACCTGGCGAAATACTGGACGGCGGAATTTGCGGTGGACACGGCGAAG
This sequence comes from Candidatus Acidiferrum sp., assembly GCA_035693545.1. Lineage (GTDB taxonomy): Bacteria > Acidobacteriota > Terriglobia > Acidiferrales > UBA7541 > Acidiferrum. The sequence continues at coordinate 523 of DASSGJ010000455.1, read as the reverse complement.
TGGGCGATGGAAGTGCACGGCGGCCTGGGCGTGCTGGCGGAATATGGAGTGGAACGATGGCTGCGGGAGGCGATGATCCTGGCGATCTGGGAGGGGACTTCGCACCGGCAGATCCTGGATGGCATGGAAGTGATGGAGAAGAAGAGGGCGCACAAACTGCTGTTTGGGCGACTGGAGGAACACGCGCTTTCACGAGAGGTGGAGGAGATGGAGGAGGAAGTGGAGCGGCACCTGCGATTGCCGGCGGAAGAAAGGGAAGCGAAGTCGGAAGGTATCTTCCGGAGGCTGGCGATGTTCACAGCGGAATCGCTTTCCCGAAAAACGTGACAGAAAACGAGTTTTGGCAGGACGTCTGGGTTGGTACTTTTGACAGTTCACGGCACGGCGTGGGCGGCACTATGCTCGCCCCGATGTAACCTCCAGGCAGGATCCGGACCGATTCAACCCTGACCTAGGAAGAATGACTTCCCCCAAGTTTCATTCTTTCACCCCGTCGGCCGGATCCTCTTCCAAGACATCCCTA
>DASSGJ010000454.1:0-2410 GCA_035693545.1 Candidatus Acidiferrum sp. | reverse complement strand
CCTGGCGGATTTTCATCCGAAGGGCGCGATGAGCGAAAAATACGGCGTGTACATGGCCGATAAGGGAATCACGGGACGCTCGATCATCATCATTGACAAGGGCGGAAAAGTGGCCTGGGCGAAGGATTACGACATCCCCGTAGTGCCCGACGTGAAGGAAGTTGCGACGGCATTGGGAAAAGTGAACTGAACGAAGCGAATGAGGCAAAAGGGATAGCAGCATCAAGGATGCGAGTCTCGGTGGCCGTTCCTCGGAACGGCCACTATTTTTTTGGCTTGGGAGCAGCAGGCTCGGCAGCTTTTGGTGGGGCGGGAGGCTGCGCGACAGGTGCCGCGAATGTGCGGACCAGGATTACCAGCTGCCAGCGCTGCTCTTCCGTCAGCTTTTTGCGGAACGACGGCATGGGTTTGCGGCCCTGGGTGATCTGGTAAAAGATTTCGCCGTCGGTGAGCGAGTTCATGTGCTTCGGCTCGGTGAGATTGCTGGGACCGGGGTCGTACATCATGGCATCGGAGCCGTCGCCCTTGCCCGAATCACCGTGGCAGTTGGCGCAGTATTCGTTGTAAACGGGCTTCGCTGCGTTCAGATTGGCGTCGTTCGCCGGGAGGGGATTCTTGCGAACCTTCTCTTCTGGCGGAACGCTCCAGGGCGTGGTGTGGAACGTAGCCATCAAGATCGAGAACAAAATCAATGCAAGAACCAGTAGCAGAAGTAGTTTGATGAGGGTTCGTGGTTTTTTTTGTGTGGGAGTCAAATTGGGCCACCGGACAAATTTTCGCACAAGCGGAGACGGGCGGGAAGTCCTTCAGGCGGGGCGGAGGATCAGCCAGAGGAGTTCGCCGTTAAAGAAAAGGATAGCGGCGACGACGAACCAGGCGATGACCGTGGTTGCGCGGGAGTTGACGAAGTCCCCCATTTTGCCGCGCTCGCTGGTGAACTGCACGAGTGGGATCACGGCGAAGGGCAACTGAAAGCTCAGAATTACCTGGCTGAGGATCAGCAGCGCGGTGAGCTTCCCTTCCCCGGCGATGCCGATAACCAGAATCGCGGGGATGATGGCGATGGCCCGTGTGATCAAACGGCGCAACCACGGCTTCAGGCGAATATCCAGAAAACCTTCCATGACAATTTGGCCCGCCAGCGTGCCGGTGAGCGTGGAGTTTTGTCCGGAAGCGAGCAGCGCGCAGGCAAACAGCGTGCTGGCAAGGCCCGCGCCGAGAACCGGGCTCAAGAGTTTGTAGGCCTGGGCGATGTCGGCGACTTCGCTGAGACCCCGCGTGTGGAACGCGGCGGCGCCGAGAACCAGAATAGCTGCATTGACGAAGAGTGCGAAAAAAAGCGCAACCGTTGAATCAATAACGGCGTAACGCAGAGCGTCGCGCTTTTCGGAGTTCTTCCGGCCGAAAGCACGCGTCTGCACGATGCTGGAGTGCAGATAGAGATTGTGGGGCATCACCGTGGCGCCCAGGATGCCGATCGCGATGTACAACATTTCCTTGTTCCGCAGGATTTCCGCGCGCGGAATGAAGCCATAGGCAGCTTCGCGCCATACCGGGTGCGCGAAAAAGATCTCGTAGGCGAAGCAAAACCCGATACTGGCGATGAGAGTGATCACGAATGCTTCGATCAAGCGGAAGCCGCGCCCTTGTAAGGCGAGCACGATCAGGACGTCCAGCGCGGTGAGAAGAACGCCGAGCAGCAGCGGAACGTGAAACAGAAGATTCAGAGCGACGGCGGAACCCAGGACCTCGGCGAGGTCGCAAGCGGCGATGGCCAGCTCACAGGCCACCCACAGAAAAATGGACATACGGCGAGAGTAGTGGTCGCGGCAAGCCTGGGCGAGATCGCGTCCGGTCACAATGCCGAGCTTCGCGGAAAGCGCCTGAAGAAACATGGCAAGAATATTGCTGATCAGCACGACGCTCAGCAGCGTGTAGCCGAACTTCGAACCGCCGCCAATATCGGTGGCCCAGTTCCCGGGGTCCATGTAGCCGACGGCGACCAGATAGCCGGGGCCGGCAAAGGCCAGGATTTTGCGAAACCAGTGCGCATTGTGCGCGATGGGGATGCTGCGGTGGGATTCGGGGAGCGAGGGAAGCGTCAGAGCCCGGCGCCAGGCGGAAACCTCCGCCTGATCAGCGGGAAGGGCCGGGGCGGTGGAGAAGCGCTTGGAGAAGATGTCGGACATCGTTCGTATTAACTATAGTTAACTTCTCTTATAAAGTAGACTTAACTAGGCCGCCTGTCAATAGGACTTATCGGGAAAGGTAAGAAGCGGGACCTTCGCGGTACTCAGTGCGCCGCGTTGGGCTGTGATACTTTGGGAGAGGAATTTTTGGAGAGAAGAACATGGATGAGAAACAAGTACCGCAGCCGGGACAGGTGCAGATCAAAGCGGACGAAAAGGAA
>DASSGJ010000453.1:0-5528 GCA_035693545.1 Candidatus Acidiferrum sp. | reverse complement strand
TTCAAGGAGCTTCCATGACGCCGAAAGCATCGGCCAAATCCCACAAAATCCTGGTCATCGACGTCGGCGGCACCAACGTCAAAATGCTCGCCTCCGGCCAGAAAGAGCCGCGTCGCTTCCCTTCCGGCCCCACGTTGACCCCGGTCAACATGGTGAAGCAGGTGAAGGAAGCCACCAAAGATTGGGAATACGACCGCATCTCCATCGGCTACCCCGGCCCGATTATCAACGGGCGCCCGCTGCGCGATCCGCACAATCTCGGCAAAGGCTGGATGGCCTTCAACCTCGAAAAAGCTTTCGGCATGCCGGTAAAAATCATCAACGACGCAGCCATGCAAGCCCTCGGCAGCTACGAGGGCGGACACATGCTCTTCCTCGGACTCGGCACAGGGCTCGGCTCAGCAATGATCGTTGACGGCTTTCTCCAGCCGATGGAACTCGCGCATTTGATCTACAAAAAAGGGAAAACCTACGAGGACTATCTCGGCATTCGCGGCCTGGAACGCCTCGGCAAGAAGAAATGGCGCCGCCACGTCGCCAAGGTTGTCGAGCGTCTGAAGGAAGCCCTCGCCGCGGATTACGTGGTCCTCGGCGGCGGCAACAGCAAAAAGCTCGACACCCTGCCTGAAGGCGCCCGCCTCGGCAAAAATGAAAACGCATTCACAGGCGGTTTCCGCCTCTGGAAAGAGTAGCCGCGAATTTGTAGGGCCCCGCCACGGCGGGCGCGCCGCAGCGAGAGAATGCGTGCCCAGGTGCCGCGTCCCTTCACTGGCCTTAGCAAACCCAAACGAAGCTTGTCATCCTGAGGGGCGCGCAGTCTGCGCCCCGAAGGATCTCAACCGAAGCGCCGAGCAAGATCACAAATTGAAGCTGCAATTCAGTTTTCTTTCTCCCCCATCTATCCCTACGCTACAATTTTTCCCTTATGCCCAGCATCCTTTGCCGTGGCTTGTTGATTGACATGGACGGCGTCCTCGTTGATTCCACCGCCGCGATCGCGCGCGTCTGGGCCCGCTGGGCCGCTCGCTACAACATGGACCCCGCCACTGTCACGGCCTTTGCCCACGGCCGCACCAGCCTTAACTCCATCAGGGAACTTCTTCCCGACGAAAGTCCGGAACTCCACCTCGAAGAAGATAGCTGGATGCTCCAAGCCGAAATCGAAGACGTTGCCGACGTCGTCGCGCTCCCCGGCGCCCGCGAACTCCTCGCGGCCGTTCCAACGGCCCAGCGCGTGGTGGTCACCTCCGCCGCGCGAAGTCTCGCCGAGGTCCGCCTGCGCGCCGCCGGAGTTTGGGACCTCGTCCATCACGTGGTCACCTCCAGCGACATCCAGAACGGCAAGCCGCATCCGGAGCCGTATCTGAAAGGCGCGGCGGCCCTGCAACTTCCGCCCGCCGATTGCGTGGTAATCGAAGACGCTGCTTCCGGCACGCGCTCCGGCAAATCCGCCGGTGCTCGAGTCCTCGGAATCCGCACCACCAGCACCGACGTGGAACTCCTCGCCGCTGGCGCCGACTGGATCGCCAACGACTGCGCGTCCCTGCGCTGCACCGTGGCCCCAACCGGCAAAGAGCTCACCATCGAATTTCCCGCCAACGAAATTCCTCGGCTACCCAAAATGAGCTAGAATGCGTCGAAACCCAGTAAGCCGCTTTCCCCGATTCAAGGAGAAATTTACGAATGAACCCAGCCACCCGCATGACCCTGCTGTGCGCCGCCGCTTCCCTTTTTATCTTTGCTCCCGCAAATTCACTGGCGCAGGAAAAAGAGACAAAACCCGCTGAAAAGCCCGCCGAAACCCCCGCGGCCCCGCCAAAGGAAGAATCCTCGGTCACCGACCATTCCATCAAGATCGGCGGCCAGTCCATTCCCTACAAGGCCACCGTCGGCAGCATTCTCCTCAAAAACGAAAAAGACGAGCCCGAAGCGCTCCTTTTCTTCACTTCCTATATCCGTTCCGACGTCAAAGATCTTTCGCAGCGCCCCATCTCCTTCGTCTATAACGGCGGCCCCGGCTCGGCTTCGGTCTGGTTGCACATGGGCTCGTTTTCTCCCAAGCGCGTGGCCACCGTCAACGCCGGCGTCACTCCGCCCGCTCCCTATAAGCTCGAAGACAATCCCAATTGCCTGCTCGACAAGACCGATCTTGTATTCATTGATCCCGTCGGCACCGGATTCAGCCACGCCGTCGGCAAGGCCCAGGACAAGGATTTCTGGGGCGTGGACCAGGATGGCCGCTCCCTCGCCAATTTCGTTCAGTCCTACATCAGCCGCAACAATCGCTGGAACTCGCCCAAATTTCTGATCGGCGAAAGCTACGGCACCTTCCGCAACGCGGTCCTCTCCAATTTCCTGATGAACCGCTACAACATCTATCTCAACGGAATGGTCATGATCTCTTCCGTCTGGGACCTGGGCACGATTTCCTTCCATCCCGGCAACGACATTTCCTACATCCTCTATGTCCCCAGCTACGCCGCCACCGCCTGGTATCACAAAGTCCTCACCGACCGGCCCGACAATCTCAGCGCCTTTGTCGAGGACGCCCGCAAATTTGCCTTTGGCGAGTACGCTGACGCGCTTCTGAAAGGCAGCAGGCTCTCCGACGCGGAAAAATCCGCCGTCGCCAAGAAACTGGCGCACTTTACGGGTCTCAGCGAAGACTACCTGCTCAAATCAAACCTCCGCGTCAAGCTGCCCCAGTTCATGCAGGAATTGCAGCGCAGCCGCGGCCTCACTACCGGGCGTCTCGATGCCCGCTTCTCCGGGCCCACCTACAATCTCATCAGCGATTCCGCGGACTACGATCCGCAGGAAGCCGCCATCAGCGGCGCGTTCGTTGCCGCCTTCAACGAATACGTTCGCGAGGATCTGAAATACAATCCCCAGCGCGAATATCATGTTTTCGCCAACTTTGGCGATAACCATTGGGACTGGAAACATTCCTCCGGCGAGCCCGTTTTCTTCCCCGGCACCCCCAACGTCATGCTCGACCTGGCCGAGGTCATGGTCACCAACACCAAGATGCAGGTTGAGGTGGAAGACGGCATCTACGACCTAGCCACTCCCTTCGCCGAAGCCGAATACGCTACCGAACACCTCGGCCTCCCCGCCAACATCCAGAAAAACATTCACCATAAAACCTATGAGGCGGGCCACATGATGTACCTGCACGACGAAGACCTCGCCAAGCTGAAATCGAACATCGCCGCGTTCCTCGACTCCGCCTCCAAGCAGCAATAGCCTATGTAGGGGCGGCTTTATGCCGCCCTCTGCTCCACTCCGTCATCCCGACCGGAGCGGCCCGACTCTTTCTTCGGCGCCGACTTCGGGCGCCTCGGGCCGCGAAGTGGAGGGACCGTGGCAACCAACCCCGTCCTACTCTCTTCTCTGCGCTCTCGACGCCTCTGCGGTAAGTTTTCTTCCCCCCACCCCCTGTTCGCAATCCGCCAGTAACCAAAAAGCACGACCTGTACCCCGCCGTTCCCCCGTCTCCTATCCCCTCTCCGTAAAATTAGAAAGTACCCAGAGAGCAGTCGCCGTCCAGGCTTCACGTGCCTACTTCGCCCTGCGCTGCTCCAACCGCATCATTTTTTCAGGGGAGCCATGTCCACTAATTCGCCGACCACCTCATTGATCCAACGCAGCTTCAACGTGCCGCAACTCATCGGCGCCATGCTGAAAGCCCGCGAATTCGTCAGCGATCTCATCTTTTCCCCCGGGCGCGCGCCCCAGGTGGAAGTCAGCGGCCAGCTCGTGGAATTGAAGTTCAAGGGTCTCGAGTGCCTGGTCCCCAGCGACACCGATCAGATTGCCAAGTTTCTTGTCGGCAAGAATCAGCATGCCGCACAGAAGCTTGAGGAAACCGGCTCGGCCGATCTTTCTTATGGCCTTGAGAACACCGGCCGCTTCCGCGTGAACATCTTCCGCCAGCGCGGCACCTGCGCCATCGTCATGCGCGTGATTCCCGACCGCATCCCGAATTTTGACGATCTGAAATTGCCTCCGCAGCTCCAGGAAATCTGCGGCCTGCGCAACGGCATCGTCCTCGTCACCGGCCCCACGGGTTCCGGCAAATCCTCCACCCTCGCCGCCATCATTGACAAAATGAACGAGGAAAAAGCCATCCACATCCTCACGATCGAGGACCCCATCGAATTCCTGCATCGCCACAAAAAAGCGACCATCCACCAGCGCGAACTTCACAGCGACACGCCCACTTTTTCCCTGGCCCTTCGCGGCGCTCTGCGCCAGGCCCCAAAAGTCATCCTTGTCGGTGAAATGCGCGATCGGGAAACCATCGAAATCGCCCTCGAAGCCTCCGAAACCGGCCACCTGGTTCTCTCCACGCTGCACACCATTGACGCCGCCAAAACCGTCGAGCGCATCATCGGCGCCTTTCCCATGGAAGACCAGCAAGGCATGCGCAATCGCCTGGCAAAGGCCTTCCGTTACATCATTTCGCAACGCCTGCTTCCTCGCGGCGACGGCAACGGACGCCTGGCGGTCATCGAAATCCTCAAATCCACTCTGCGCACTCGCGAGTACATCGAGAAAGGCGAGGGCGAAGGCAAGACGCTCCTCGACGCCATGCGCGACGGCGACACCGAAGGGATGCAGCATTTCGACGGCGAAATCGAGAAGCTCGTGCGCGGCGGCGTCATAGACGCTGAAACCGGCTTCACTTACGCCACCAACCCCGGCAACCTGCGTCTCGAACTAGCCGACTTCCTCGACGGCCAGAAAAAACCCAAGCACTCGGCCAAGGAAGAGTCCGAACTCGAACTTACGCCCTAGCCGCCTTCTCTCGAATTGCTCCGCGTCTGGAGTGCGGTGGCTCTGCCACCGCTTTTGCTCGCTAAACCACGCCACCAAACCCAGACCGCGCCACGTCCCGCGCCACGTCCAGCGCAACTGTTCCTCTTCACCAGTCACCAATCACCAGTCACTCCCCTCCCCTCTTCTCTTTTCCCACCCACGAAAGTATGATGGCCCATCGTTCGTTCCAGGATTGAGACTCTATTTTGCCGACAACCCCAGCGCCTGGCTCCATCGAGTCGCCGCAAACCCGTCTTCCCTATCGCAAGGAGAAAGGGAAACTCCTGCAAGTCCTTGGGGTTGGCTTCGGGATCGCCGTCGCCGTTGGCAACTCGATCTCGGTTGGAATCGTTCGCACGCCCGGCAGCATCGCCGCGATTCTCCCCAACGCCTGGCTCTTCCTCGCGGTCTGGATCGGCGGCGCGTTCTACGCACTGCTCAGCGCGTTTCAGCTCGCGGAACTCGGCACCCTGATTCCCTCCAGCGGAGGCCAATACAATTTCTCCCGCCGCGCCCTCGGCGAATATGCGGGTTTCATCGTCGGCTGGAGCGACTGGATCTCCACCTGCGGCACCACCGGCGCTGTCGGCATCGTCCTCGGCGAATATCTCGGGCATCTCTTCCCCGTTCTGGACGGCGCGTTGCGCATCAAAATCGTTGGCGTGTCCGCCATCGTGCTGTTCGCGCTGCTGCAATGGAAAAGCGTC
>DASSGJ010000452.1:0-5339 GCA_035693545.1 Candidatus Acidiferrum sp. | reverse complement strand
GGGAGTTTCCATACGCACCGTGCCGCGCAGGCCGCCTTTGAACGCGACTTCACGGAAATGTTCGACGAAAGAGGGCAGGTCGGTGGATCCGGTGAGAGGAAGCCAGCCCATGGATTGGCCGTCGGGGCCAGCGATGGAGGTGAAGGTGCCCCACTCGTGGACGGTGAGGTCGGATTCGGGGAGTTGTTTTGGCTTGGCGTGAAGAAGAGAAAAAGAGAGGACGAAGAGGAGGGCGGCGGCCAGGACTTGCCGAGTAGAGCGATTCAATTTCATGGGGAGGACTCCTTGCGGGTGAAATTCGCGTTCAGTGGGGAAGACGGTGCAGAGGGAGAAGGTGTTAACAGCTAAAGCAAAGGAAAGAGTTCACCGCAGAGGAAGAATTGAGGTCACAGAGAGCACGGAGAACTCTTGGGTTGTGTGCGAGCCGTGGTCGTTATTTTGCGGGAGGCTGTTTTTTCTGGAGCAATGGTTGGGTGTTGGGCGGCGGTTGCGGGTAAGCGGATTGCTGCCAGAAGCGCCAGGTGGAGATTTCGCCGAGGCCCAGGGAGTTCCACCAGAGGTCGAGCATGGATTGGTCGAGATTGAGGATGCCGGGGCGAGTGACGCCATTGGGAGGGGGAACGAGCACGGCGAAGCGCGCGTAGACCTGTGAGCGTTCGGCACCGTTGACGCGGAAGAGAAGATGCCAGAGGGACAGAGCATCGCGTACGCGGGCCTCGGAGAGTATTTTGGCGAGCGCAGCGGCGCGGTCCGCTGAATTTTCCGCGCTGGAATCAAATTGGGCAACTGCTTCGCGGAACGCGGGCGTGGCGTCTTCGAAATAGGGAATTCCCGGGCCGTGCTGAGGGCGCGTGGAGCACATGGCGCCCGCAGGAATGAATGAGTCGCGGCCATGGAGATGAAAACCGACCCAGCCATAGGTGGTGTGAAGTTCGCCGGAGCCGTCGGGCGAGACGTGGAGAGTGTAGGAGCAACCGAGATCGATGGCGACGGCGGAAGGCGTATCTACAACAAACGTACCCGGCGGCGCCCAGATCGCTGCGTGAATGGTGCCGACATCGAGTTGGATGCGTTTGCGATTGGCGTCGGTCTGGACGAGGCGCACGCGGGAGTTGGGATCGATGCGGATTTCGCCGAGATCTTCTTGAGAAAGGGAAGCGCGAGAATCATTGTTGGTGACGATCGTCTGGCCGACATGGAGCTTCGCCGCTGGCTGATTCGCGGCGACTGCTTTTGTGCCGATTTGTGGAGCGCCCTGCAGACTGGCGACGTCCCATGCCGGACCGGCTTCCGGTGTGGAGTGCGGGCGCAGGAAGAAAAATAAGCCGAGACCGGCTGCAAGCAAAATCGCGGCCGCTGCTGCAAGGCGCGGCAGCGAGAGCATGGGAATTAACAGGGCGCGAAATTTGCCTGGAGCAACGGGCAGTTCGGCGGGAAGAACGAGCGGGCGGTCGGCATGGCGAAAATTGACGAGGAGCGATTCGAGGCGCTGGATTTCGGGATCGGGCGCGCCGGAAGCGTCCCAGAGATAATCTTCGTTCACCAATTTTTCATTTTCGGGATTGGTTGGATTATTCGTCATAGCGCACCCCCAGTGGGTGGCGAAGTCCTGCGGCCAAGAATTTCGCGGAGTTGCTGCATGCCGCGATGAAGAGTGACGCGAACGGAGCCGTGGGTAAGGCCGGTGCGGGCGGCGATTTCGGGGCCGGTCATGCCTTCGACGAGGCGAAGGATGAGGGGTTCGCGGTAGGTGTCGGGGAGCGAGCGGATGGCGTCGAGGACCGCGTGGGCTTCGGCGCTGGCGTGAGAGACGTGATTTGCAGTGGGAGTGAGCGTTCCGGTTTGTACGGACGCGGATTCTTCGTCGAATTCGTCGGTGGGTTTCGTGCGGCGATGAAAATCGGTGGCGCGGTTGCGGGCGATGGAAGCGAGCCATCCGGGGAAACGGGATACATCGCGGAGCGTGTTGAGGCGCGGCAAAGCCTGGAGGAAAACGTCTTGCACAAGATCGTCCACGTCGGAGAAGGGGACCCGGGCGAGGAGAATCCCGTGGACCATGCGGGAGTAGCGGGCGTAGAGAAGCCCGAAGGCTGGGCGATCGCCACGCTGGGCGGCGCGGACGAGGGCGTCGTCGGGGCCGCCGGTTTCGTGGACAGCGTTCACGGCTGGGGGACCGGAGCGGGGAGTGCCGAGTTCTGAGAGTGCGGCCACGTGAGGTCCATGGAGATCGGGAGCGTCTCACCGGGTAGACGCGGGGAGACGGGCGAGTGTTAACAATACTCCGCAACTTGTTTGATTGCAGCAGGGGGAAGAAGCCAGACGGGCTTTATGTCCGGCTTGCCTGCGAATCGAGTCTCCCCTAAAGTCGGAGTATGACTGAAAAGTTGAGAGAGTTTGAGCCGCACGGGTGGCTGCGGAACGGGCACCTGCAGACGATGGCGGGGGCGTTTCTGCGGAGGAAGTTTTCGCTGCCGGAGGGCGAGGAGCGGCTGTTTCGCGTGGATGCGGAGACGCAGTTGAAGGGGGTTTGTCACTGGCAGGCGGTGAAGCGGGGCGATGTGCCGGTGCTGGTGATTGTGCATGGGCTGGAAGGGTCCTGCGATTCGAATTATGTGCGGGGGATTGCGGACAAGGCGTGGGCTCGGGGATTTCACTCGATTCGGATGAACCAGCGGAATTGCGGCGGGACGGAACGGCTGACGCCTACCTTGTACAACAGCGGATTGAGTGGAGATTACCGGGCGATTCTTTTGGAACTGATGGCCGAGGGATTTACGCAGATTTATTTCGCCGGGTATTCGATGGGCGGGAACCTGGTGACGAAAATGGCGGGGGAATGGGGAACGGGGGCGCCGGTGGAATTGCGTGGCGTATGTGCGGTGTGCCCGGCCCTGGACTTGTCGGCTTGTGCGGATGCGCTGGAGGAGACGCAGAATTATCTGTACCAGCGGCATTTTGTGAAGGGGTTGATGACGCGGTACCGGCGCAAGGCGGAGCTTTTTCCGGAAAGGTATTCGCGGAATGGGCTTAGGCCGGTGCGGACGGTGCGGGAGTTTGACGATGTCATCACCGCGCCGCATTTCGGGTACAAGGATGCGGAGGATTATTACGAGCATGCGGGAGCGAAGAGCGTCGTCGGGCAGGTGCGTGTGCCGATGCTGATGATTACGGCGAAGGATGATCCGTTTGTGCCATATGGAGCGTTTCTGAAGACCGATGTGGAGAAGAATCCGCGTGTGAACTTTGTTACACCGGAGCGCGGGGGGCACTGCGGGTTTATTTCGCGCTGGGAGGGGACGGAGAGGTTTTGGGCGGAGGAGAGGATCGTGGAATTTGTGGAGGAGGGGGCGCGGAGCGTCGCGTGATTGGGATGGCGCCGCAAAGCGGAGGCTTCGCCTCCGCACTCAAAAAGTTAGCCCAATGGTTTTTCCAGGGAGACTTGGAAGCCGGGGGTCAAGAGTTGGGCGGGGCCGCCGGGAGAGATGACCATTACGTCTTCGCAGCGGACGCCAAATTCACCCGGGACGTAGATGCCGGGTTCGTTGGAGAAGGTCATGTACGGCAGGAGGAACGTGTCACTGCCGTGGACGAGGTACGGATGCTCGTGGATGTCGAGGCCGATGCCGTGGCCGACGCGATGAGCGAAGAATTTGTAGCCGGGGCCGTAGCCGGCGGAGGTAACGATGGCTCGCGCTGCGTCGTCAACCGAGCCAGAAAATTTTCCCGCGCGGGCGGCGTCGAGGGCGGCGTCCTGGGCTTTGCGTACGGTTTCGAAAGCGCGCTGGATTTTTTCAGAGGGCTTGCCGAAGACGCCGGTGCGCGTGACGTCCGAGCAGTAACCTTCAACCGTACATCCGTCATCAATCAATACGACATCGCCTTCCTTTAGTGTGCGGGGCTGTTTGCTGCCGTGGGGCAGGGCCGCCGAGGGGCCGAAGAGAACCATCGCATCGCCGCGCAAGTGCATTTTCGCGTAGCCCGCGGTGACCATGTCGCTGACCTGCTCCTGGGTCATTCCTTCTTTCAAACTCGCAAAAACGGCGCGGTAGACGTCGCAGGTGGCTTCGCAGGCGAGCCGCATCAACTCGACCTCCTGTGGGGATTTTGCGGCGCGGCAGCCGATGGTGATGGGATCGGCGGAGACGAAATCGTAGGCGGGTGCCGCGGCGCGGAGATGATCGAAAAAGGTGAAGGGGAGGCGCTCTTCGATGCCGATGCGTCCGGTGCGGAGGCCACGGTCGGCGAGCGATGTGGCGATGAGTTTGGACGGGCTTTCGTCTTCCTGCCAGGCGCGGACTTCGGCCGGGTAGAAGAGCGATTCGCGCATACGAGATTCTTCAAAGGCGGGTGAAATAAGGATGGCCTGGCCGCTGCGCGGGATGATGAGTGCGAGAAGGCGTTCGCTGAGCCACCAGCGAATGCCGGTGAAATAGTAGAGAGAAGTGCCGGGCCCGATGAGGAGGGCGTCGAAGCCGGGATTGAGCTGGGACATCAGGTTTTGTGCGCGGAGGAGACGGACGCGGAATTCCTCGGGTTTGATGGGTTGGACCCGATCGCCGAGCGGTTTAAGGGAGGAGAAAGCCGGAGGCGTTTGCGTTTGCGGAAGAACGGGCGCTAGCGCGGCTGCGGACGCTGCAGTCGTGGAGTGGAGAAAGTTGCGACGAGTGATGGGAGTCATGGAATAAGAGGATGAAATGAGAAGACAGAGAAGTAAAGAGATAATGAATGACAAGCTTCGCAGATTTCGTGGTGAGCGGTGGATTGAGGGGTCTGGGCTGAGACCGTAAAAGCGAGAGCCTGGCTCTCGCACTCAAAAAAAAGCCCCGAGGGTTGGCCTCGGGGCATGTGATGAACACTGCGGACAGAAAAACGGAAATTATTGTTGGGGTGGTTGATTGTTGCCGGATGGTTGCGATTGAGAGCCATCCACGGTTGGGTCGGATTGCGGCCTGGGTGGCGCGGACTGGCTTGCGTAGGAAGACTTCTTGGGGAAATAGGTTACGTTCACCGGATCATGCAGGGTGAAGTCGAGCCGCGTTTCCGATGGTATTTTCACCTGCTGGCCGTGTGTTAGGGCTTGAACGGCCGTGCCGCCGGCTGCGCCCGCGCCTGCGCCGATGGCCGCGCCCTTGCCGCCTCCCGCGAGGCCGCCGATGATGGCGCCAAGCACTGCGCCTCCACCGATGACTTCCGCGGAGCGCTTGCCGCGCGAGCCGCCTTTTTCCTGCACGTCGCTGCTGGCGATCTGATAGGTCCTGCCTTGATATGTGAAGCTGTCGAGCGAAACGGTGAGTTCGCTGCGGCCTTTGAACTTTCCGGCGGAGCTGGCGTCAACGATT
>DASSGJ010000451.1:0-3545 GCA_035693545.1 Candidatus Acidiferrum sp. | reverse complement strand
GGTGATCCTGACGCGGCCGGACGATGCGGACAGGATTTATTTTACGCAACGGTCAGCGGGTGCGGGGCTGGCGCCTATGGATTGCTTTCTGGTTTCGCGCGGGTTGAAGACGCTGGCGGTGCGGATGCTGCAGCACAATGCCAATGGGTTGGCGGTTGCGCGGCACCTGGATGCGCATCCGAAGGTGCGGAAGGTGTTTTACCCGGGGTTGGCTACGCACCCGCAGCATGAGTTGGCGCGGAAGCAGCAGAAGGGGCCGGGAGCGATGATTGCGTTTGATTTGGGGGATGAGGGGGCGGCGCGGCGTTTTTTGAACCAGGTGAAGATTTGCGCGCTGGCGGAAAGTTTGGGCGGAGTGGAGTCGCTGATTTCGTTGCCGGCGCAGATGACGCATGCTTCGATGCCGAAGGAAGTGCGGGATCGGGTGGGGATTACGGATAGTTTGGTGCGGTTAAGCGTGGGGATTGAGGACGTGGAGGATATTATTGCGGATCTGGATCAGGCGTTGTTGTATGTGTGAGATAAATGCTCAGTCTCGACGATAAGCGATGGGCGCAAATGAAGGGCGGCTACCGGATGCCCTTCGACCCTCGGCCCCTCTTTACTAAGCTGCGTTCCAAGAAAGAAACAGCCGAAACCTGGCATGAGCTCTGGGAAGAACTTCACCATCAGGGAGATGTGGGTGAGGCCTCCTATGCTTCCGTGCCTCATTTGGTCGACATCTGCCGGCAGTCCTCTGAAATAGATTGGAACCCTTACGCAATTGTGGCCACGATTGAATTGGCTCGAACGGAAACAAAAAATCCCCCAATCCCAAATTTCCTTCAGGAAGACTATTTTCGTTCGCTGCAAGAACTCGCTCAGTTCGGGGTGGAACAAATTCTAAAAACCAACGACCCCGAAACGGTTCGGGCAATTCTTAGCGTGATTGCTCTAACTAGGAGCGCAAGAGCTCACGCACGATTCCTCATCAATTATTCGGAAGACGAACTTTTAGATATCGAGAATCGCGCATTCGGCGCCACATCTTAGCCTTCCTAGCTCCTGTTCACAGGCCGGATTGATTAGTGAACATTCTGTCCAAGCCAGCGGAGGTACGACTTGGAACCGGAGGAGATGGGGAGGACTAAGAATTCGGGGGTTTCGTAGGAGTGGAGGCGGAGAACTTCCCTTTCGAGGGATTTGAGGCGGCGGGTGGTGGTTTTGATCAGGAGGAGATGTTCGCGGGCGGTTTCGATTTTTCCTTTCCAGCGGTAGATCGACTCCACAGGGGAGATTTGGATGTTGACGCAGGCGGCGAGGTGTTTTTGGAGCAGGGAGCGGGAGATTTTGCGGGCTTCGGGGAGGGAGGAGCAGGTCACGAGGATGAGGCGGAATTGGGTGGTGGAGGGCATGGGGCGCGCGGGGAGATTGTAGCGGATTTGGAGTTTGTAGGAGAGAGAAAGAGAAAAGATAACGCAGAGTTCGCCGAGAACACAGAGGACGCTCAGAGGAGAAGAAATAAAGAGGCAGAGATTTTGTGGCGTTTGATCGTCAGCACCCACCCTTCGCAAAAGGCGCGAAGGACGGGGCACCCTCAAGTTCAATGGTTGTGTGGCGTTAGGGGAAGAAGAGATTGCGATAGAATGTGGGGACTATGGCTACTTCACAGATGGTGTCGCCGATTAAGTTTGGGACTAGCGGGTGGCGGGGGTTGATTGCGGATGATTTTACGTTTGCGAATGTGCGGCTGGCGGTGCGGGCGATTGCGGAGCATTTGACGGAGAAGAAGAAGCGGCCATCGGTGGTGGTGGGGTACGACACGCGGTTTTATTCGGAGGAGTTTTCGGCGCTGGCGGTGCAAATTTTGCAGGAGCATGGGATCCATACGCTTTTGTGCGAGACGTTTACGCCGACGCCGGCGATTGCGTTTGAGATTCAGCGGCGGAAGCTGGATGGAGGGATCAATTTCACGGCCAGCCATAATCCGGCGCAGTATCACGGGCTGAAGTTTTCGAGTTCGGATGCGGGGCCGGCGCTGCCGGAGGTGACGAAGGATATTGAGGCGCGGGTGGCGCGGATTCTGGCGAAGGAAGGGATGAGCGCGGGGAGCGCTTCGCATGATGCTCATGCGAAGAAGGATGCGGGCGAGACGGTCAACCTGAGAGCGGAGTATCTCAAGCGGTTGAAGGAGTTGGTGCGGTTTGAGGTGATTCAGAAAGCGAAGATCAAGCTTGTGACCGACGCATTGCATGGGGCGGGCGCTGGGTATCTGGACAAGGCGCTGGCGGATCATGGGATTGCAGTGACGGCGCGGCGGACGGAGCGGGATTGTTTGTTTGGAGGAAGCGGGCCGGATGTGGATGAGAAGAATCTGGCGCCTCTGGGAAAAGCGGTGAAGGAGAATGGCGCGAAGGTCGGGTTGGCGACGGATGGAGATGCGGACCGGTTTGGGATCGTGGATGGCGACGGGACTTGGATACAGCCGAATCTGATTCTGGCGCTGGTGTACGACTACCTGGTGGAAACGCGCGCATGGAAGATGGCGGCGGCGCGGAGCGTGGCGTCAACGCAGATGGTGGACGCGGCGGCGAAAGCGCACGGACAGACGACGTATCAAACGCCGGTGGGGTTCAAGTACATCGGGCAACTGATTCGCGAGGACAAGATCGCGATGGGCGGCGAAGAGAGCGCGGGTTTGACGATTCGCGGGCATGTGCCGGAGAAGGACGGGATCCTGGCGTGCCTGCTGGTGGCGGAGATGACGGCGGCGCGGGGCGCTTCGATCGGCGAGCAGGTGCGGACGATGTTCAAGAAGCTTGGGCGGGAGTTTCATCCCGTGCGCGAGAATCTGCACTTGACCGACGAACAGAAGGCAAACGCCATCCGGAAGGCGGCGGTGGACGCTTCGACACTTCTGGGAAGAAAAGTTGTATCGGTGGACCGCACGGATGGAGCAAAATTCGTGTTTGGAGATGGAAGCTGGATGTTGTTACGCTTGAGCGGGACGGAACCGTTGCTGCGTTTGTATGTGGAGGCGGAGAGCGAAGCGGCGACGGCGAAACTCGTGAAGGAAGCTTCGGACTGGATTCTGAAGGATTGATGAGCGAAGCACGGAAAAATTCGAAGAAAAGTTTGCTGCATTATGCGCCTTACGTGATGGCCGTGTTCGTGGCGGTGCTGCTGGTGCATGATATTTTCGGGACGCACGGCTACCTGGCGATGCGGCAAAAGCGAAAAGAGATTCAGAAGGTCGGCCAGGAACTGCAAAAACTGAACAAGGAAAATCTGGAGTTGCAACAGAACGTGCACGATTTGAAGAGCGATCCGGAAACGATCCGGAAGATTGCACGGGAAGAGTACGGCCTGGCACGGCCGAATGAGAAGATTATCAAGTTGCCGGCGCAGAAGCCGGTTGCGACGCCGGCTGTGAACCCGGTTGCGAAACCCTGATCGTTCCCTTCTTGTAGCGAGTGCGCAGAACTGACAGCGCGAGCATCGCGAGAAAAATCACAAACAATCCGAATGTGGCTTTGGGGATGGAACACCCGCGCTTGGGCAGGATG
>DASSGJ010000450.1:0-10294 GCA_035693545.1 Candidatus Acidiferrum sp. | reverse complement strand
CAGGTTGCATCGGGGTCGTAATGCAAGGTGCCGGTGACCAAAAGCAAGCCATAGCCCGTATTGTGCCAGCTGTTCATATCCAGGTCCCCGTTCACCACAATGGTCATCGGATGCGTCGCTGACATCCCCGACGGAAAACTGCCAGGCGTGGCAGGACCCGTGATCACCGCATCGGCGCTGTTGGTGATTTCCTGTACGACCGCGTCCAGGCCCGTGGGCGTCATCCAATTGGGATCCATAACAAGATGAACGTCGGCAAAGCTTTGGGGAGCGGTAGCGGGCGCCGGAGGCGGGCCAGGAACCACTGGTGCGCCCTGATAGTTCCCTGCAGGTGTAGCACCTGCGCTGATGTTCGCGGAGGAGGAATCTCCACCAACCGTGTATGCGATGGCAGGCAGCGCCGAGGTGGTGCATTGATCCTGGCCGCGAATGAAGAAGCTGTTCGTTTGGGGCCCTGTGTACAACACGTTGTTTCCAGACAGAGTCAGCGCAGCAGGAAATGTTGGGACATTGGTATCCTGGGGCCATACGCGGAGCCTGGGGAAAACCGTCATGGGCCAGACGATATATTGCAGCATCTTGCTGCCGCCACTCGGCAGCGCTGCATAGGCGGTAATCTCCAATACTTGTTGCGCCGTATACGATGGAGTTGGAGTTTCGATCAGACCGGGAGCCGGCACATTGCTCACAGTCCTGTTCTCGGAATCAAAGTAGAGCGGTGAAGTGGAGTCCACATCCCCGTCGTTATTCACGTCAACGCCTGTGCCGCCGTTGCCCAGGGCTCGTTCGGTGACCGCGTTGATGCGCACCCACTTGAAGTAAGGACCGGGGAGTCCAGCGACGGTCGAAACCGAATTGTATTTCGTCACTACGCGTGTGGATACGTCCACTCCAAATTCCTGCCTGTATTGGGTGTCCGGATACGTCAGAGGGTTGCCGGTGTCATCGGGCGCCACCGTCTCACTACCCGCGGGGTTAATGATGTAGACGACCTGCGTCAGAGGCATCGGTGTGGCAGGCAGCGGAATATAATTGGCGTTCGCGGGAAGCAGGCGGGCGCGCGCCTCTTCCATCCCCGCCAACGCCGCGTAATAGGCATTGGTGGAAGTGCGGTAGTTTCTGGCCAGCGCCGAATCCGTTCCCGATGAAACAATCAGTGCAATCCCGACAACGCTGATCAGCAGAAGCGCAAAGATCGCAATCAACAAAGCGACGCCGCGTTCCCTGCGGGGCCCGTCGAATTGGCGTTTGCGCGTCATAAGTCTGTTTGCATTTCTCCCTGTCAGTTCGAGGGATTCACGCGATGCCCTCTGCCATTGAGCTCCACCAGCTTCGGCAACTGTGTTTGAAGGTCCTGCTGGCGGGTCATTACGATCAAGGCCACATCCACGTCTCGAATGTTGTTCGGCACGCCATAGTTCCCCGCTGCCGGGCACGGCTGCAGGCCAGTTGGGGTATCGCAAGTGTATTTGAAAATCGGCTGGGGCCCGCCGCCCGGAAACATCCCAGGGTAGCTGGCAACAATCTGCGCCTGTTGGGCAGCCGATGGATTGTTCATAACGTTGGTCAGGAACGGCACCATCACCCCCGCAGCGGACGTTGCGGCAACGGGATCTCCCCCCGCCGTTTTCGGAACCACGGCTCGAAAAAGAGTTGTGCCGATCAGTTGGTAGCGAATCCAGCTGACACCCGCGCCGTTTCCCAAGTTTGTCTCCACGATCAAATCAAAATCGCCGGGAGTCACGCAGGTTCCGCCACCACCGGTTCCGATAAAGCACGGCGACGCCGCGTAGTTGGGATTCCAGGCCACCGGACTCACCACATACTGCGAAGCATCCGGCGGCAGGACGGAAAACAGGCTTTGCGCCGGATAACCAGAAACGTTAAAGTCGCGCACGATCTGGTCAACGGCCAGCCGCGTTTCCTGAAAAGCGCCGGAGAGTTGCGTCTCACTGGAATATTTCTGCTGCGAAAGTTGCAGCAGGGAAAACATCGCCCCACAGATCACCAGGAAGATGGCCGTCGCGATCATCAATTCCATGACCGTAAAACCGCGCGCTTTCTGCTGTGCCGCGGCTGTCATTTGGACACCATCGTATCCAGCGAAACTGGAAAGGTGGGCGTTTTCATCCCGCGCCGGAATACGCCCACGACTATGCGCCGGCCGGTCGTGGTCCCATTGGTTACCGTGACCACCGCCCAGCGCACGTCGTTGACCGCACCCGTCGGATCATTGGGATCCGTATAAGAATAGTTGTAACCGTCCACCGCCCCCTGGCCATAATCAATTATTGGAGAATTGTTTACTAGCGTGACTGGGCTGCCGACCACTCCCGGTTGGCTCGGATCCCCAACGAAGCAGGTCGCCGCCGGCGCACAAATCAGTCCGGACGGATCGGTAAAGCTGGTTGTATTCAGGGGTATCGCCCGTAAAGCTTCCATCTGCCGCTGGGCGATCACCAATGCGCTTCCGTCGCTGCGATTATTGGCATTCATCATCATCGAGGTCGGCACAAGCTGCGCCACAGCCACCAGGCCAACCACCACGATGATCGTGGCGATGAGCATTTCCACCAACGTGAATCCGCCATCGTGCCGCCGCGCGGTAGCCGTTCTGCTTCGGTTCAGGTGCAATCGCTTGTTCATCGGAGTTGCTGCCAGTTCCCGTTAGAATCACCGCTCCAGATCTGGATCGAGCCCGCGGGCATCAGAAGCACAGCCCGGTATCCGCTCTCGGGCGAACCGGGAGCGTTCAAGTAGAAAACGATCACGTTCCCGGAGGTCACCGCGCCACGGGCGTCAAACTGAACCGCGCCCCCGGTGGGCGACATCGCCGTTGGGTTGGTGGCACCCAGCGCCGCCGCGGAGGGCAAGGAACTCGCTCCGGGCACGGAGCCCGAATCCACCAGATTTCCACCCGCACCCAACAGAATTGCGCGCGCGCCAAGTCCGGTCAGCGCGTTACCGTTCACGTCGGTCATCGAAGCGTAGGTCATTCCTGGATTGACGCTATCCGGTTGGATCACGCATTTCGTGATCTTGTTGAGTCGAATGGCTTCATAACGCGTCAAACGCACTATGTCCGCCATTTGCGTTGCCGCATTGCTGAGCTGGTAAGACCGGTAAGCACGCAGGAAGTACGGCAGGCCGACGGCCATGAGAATCATGGCCACCGCCATCGCTACGACAAGCTCCGTCAGGCTGAAGCCGGAAACCCGCCGAGCTTTCATTTTCATCCGATCCTGCAGCCGATCATGACAACCGTCCGTAGCGCCGTCTGCGGCACGGTCGCGTTTCCATTGGTTGACTGGGACCTATTAACTTAGCAGGCTTCCAGCCCGCCAGGTAGAGGCTACTCTTTTGGCTAATACACATTCACTAAGCTCGCCAGTGACCTGCGACCTGGACCGTTTGGATGCCCCGTTGGATGGATGATAGCCCTCTAGACGGGCGCGACGTGCTGTTTTTTACGGAAATTATTGAGGGAGTTACTTCGGTTTCTTGCCGCCGGTTTCCTTGAACTTCTGGACCAGGGCGTCCCGGGTGAAAAAATCCGCCGGGAGGGGCGGGTTGATCTGGCAACTGTCGTAGAAAACCTGGGAGATGCGCCGGCCGTCGCGTTCTCGCGTGACTTGCATGGGCACCTGAATACCGCCATTGGGACGGTAGTTCGTGAAAATCGTCACGTCTTCACGCTGCTGCCCGGTGTTTTCGTCTTTGACGCGGACCACGCTGCGAACCAGCAGGTGCGTGGACTTGTCCACCGCCAGGCGGTACACCCGCTGATCCTGGTCGGTTATCTCCACCCAATCCACTTCCCGTAGATCCACAGTGTCTCGCCCACCCCAGTGAAAATCCAATTGAGGATCTTTTAGACTGAGCCGCAGCAGATTGTCGGAACTGCGCCGCACCGCATCCAGGAATTCCGCAATAGTATCTTCCGGCATCTCGGAAACTCCGCCGCGATCCATCGTCCAGCCGTGTTCGCCGTTAAACAGGGTGATCACCAAACCACCGTGCGACAAATCGAGTTCCTGCACGCCGATCATGTAGCCCAAAAGCGTGTTGCGTCCGTGCGCGACGTAATCGGTACGATTCTTATCGGGGAATTCCCAGGAATCCTTAAACTGCACGTAGCCGGCAAGCGCGCCGTTGTGGCCGATGGCCGCGCGCCGCCCGTCGCACTGGCGCTCCCGCATATCCAGGTACAACGGCCCGCCCATGCCCTCAATCAATTGAGCCAGGATTTGCCGGGCTTTGGCCGCGCTGGCTTCCGGAGCCACCATGTCGGGATTCTGTGCGCGCGTTGCCAATGGCGCGAGCAGAACCGTCAGCGCCAGAAAGGCCGGATAGATTTTGCGGATTAGCCGCACAACACCGAGCCTCCGTTGACGTTCAAGATTTCGCCGGTCATGAAATTGGAAAGATCGGAGGCCAGGAACAGCATCGGCCCGGCAATCTCTTCCGGAGTTGCCGCGCGCCCCAGCGCAATCGCGGAGGCCGCCATCTTCTGGCCCGCTTTGCTGTTCAGAACCACGTTGGACATGTCCGTCGCCACCCAGCCCGGGGCCACGCTGTTCACCAGGATTCCGTGCCCCGCTAGCTCCGTCGCCAGCCCCTTGGTCAAGCTGATGATGCCGCCCTTCGAAGCTCCATAGTGCGTGTGTAGCGATTCGCCGCGCTGGCCAGCCGTGGAGCTGATTGGAATAATCTTTCCGCTCTTCTGCTTGATCATGTGCGGCACCGCGAAGTGAATCACGGAGTACACGCTCTTCAGGTTGACGCGCATCATGTCGTCCCACTGCTTCTCGGTCATTTTTTCGATGGGCAGATCTTCCTGGTTCCAGACGCCAGCATTTGGCACCAGGATATCCAGCCGGCCCAGGCGTTTGATTGTGTGCTCGACCAGCTTGCCATTGTCGGCGTGCTTGCCCACGTCCGCCTTGAAGGCTTCCACGCGCGTGCCGTGCTTCCCGGCTTCCTGCTCCACCTGCTTGGCCGCTTCCTTGGCCGAGTTGTAGCTGAACACCACGTCCGCGCCGGCCTGCGCAAACAATTTGACTGCTGCCGCTCCGATACCGCGCGAACCTCCGGTGATGAGTGCCGCTCTCCCTGCCAATGAAATCATGATTCCCCCATGTATGATTCGTAAACTCGTTCGCCAGGTTGGTTGGCGCCTTTACGGCTTCCCGGCTGGAATCTTGTGCGCCGCCCGCGCCGCCCCGACGAATTCGCGGAACAACCGCTCCGCCAGTGGATCGCCTTCCATGCGCTCCGGATGCCACTGCACTCCGGTGATCCAGTTTCCGTCCCCGGTCCACTCGACGCTTTCGACTATCCCATCCGGGGAACGGCCCGTAATCTTTAGCTGGCGGCCGGGTTGCTCGATGGACTGGTGATGCGAGCTGTTGACCACCGCTTCCGGAGCTCCCGCCAGGGTCGCCAAGCGGCTGCCGGGCTCGAATTGTGTCGGGTGGCGTGGATCGTCGGGAGGTTCGGGCGTCAAATCCTTGCGGCGGTGAGGGAGTCTCGTACCCGTTTCGCTCTGCAGGTCCTGAATCAGCGTCCCGCCGAGATACACATTCAAGAGCTGGCAGCCGTAGCAGATCGCCAGGACGGGCTTCTTTTCCGCAAAAGCATGGTCGAGGATTGCCCGGTCAGTGTGCTCCCTGGGCAGGTCGGCGGGCTCCGATTTCCCTTTGTTGCTGCTGCCGTACTCTTCCGGGGCTACATCCGCCGGACTGCCCGGCAGCACGAAGCCGTCGAGGGTGGGCAAGAGGGCCCGTAGGCCCTTGGAATCGGTCAAGGATAGCTCAACCGGCTCGCCCCCAGCCCGTTTGACTGCTTCCGCGTAATGACGGTTCTTGCCCCGCCAGGGGAGCAAGCTGCCTCGGCCTTCCTCGGACGTGCGCCAGGGGATGCCAATGCGGGGCCGGTTGGGACCATTGGGACTCATGGAACCCAGCATCGTAGCACCCAGCCAAACCCCTCGGCAACCGGCCCCGCTGGGCCAGATCCCTTCGGGACTTGACTCGAAAGGGGCACGGCTTAATCAGGTCCGTGTGCTAGAATCCCGCCCTCCAGGAGGTGAGTCGTGGCAGCTTTGATACCTTCGCCGGCTCCGGAAGCTCGTCCGCAACAGCCGTCGCCGTTCCGCCTATTCCAAGCGATTAATGCGTTTCACCTCACTGATGCCATCCGCACCGCAATCGAACTCGATATATTTACCGCAATTGGCGCAGGCCATGGCACATCGGCGGCAATCGCGCGGCAATGCAGCGTCGCGGAACGCGGTGCCCGCATACTTTGCGATTTTCTGGTGGTCAGCGGATTCCTGACCAAGTCCGGCCAGGAATACACCCTGGCTGCCGACACCGCGATGTTTCTGGACCGCAATTCGCCCGCTTACATTGGCACCTGCACGCGCTTTCTTCTCAATGATGCGCTTCGCAAACACTTTCTTTCGTTGCCGGATGCCGTGCGTTATGGAGGCGCTACGGACCGCATCGCGATCGATCCGGAATCCCCCGTTTGGGTTGATTTCGCCCGTTCGATGGCTCCGATGATGGTGATGGCCTCCCATGAATTGGCGAAGCTGGTCGTTCCTGACCAGACGCGCCCGCTAAAAGTACTGGACATCGCAGCCGGGCACGGCCTTTTCGGTATCGCGGTGTTGCGGGCAAACGCGAACGCAAAGGTCACCGCGGTAGATTGGAAGAACGTGCTGGAAGTGGCGCGGGAAAATGCGGAGAAGTTTGGCGTCGCCGGCCGTTATACCATGCTGTCAGGCAGTATTTTCGACGTGAATATCGGTTCCGGATATGACGTGGTGCTGCTTCCGAATTTCCTGCACCACTTCGACATAGCAACGAATGAAAAGCTTCTGCGTAAGCTGCATGCCGCGCTTGTGCCTGGTGGCCGAATTGCCACCTTGGAATTTGTGCCGAATGACGACCGCGTTAGCCCACCGGTGCCAGCGACATTCGCATTGATCATGCTTGCTGAGACTCCGGCCGGAGATGCGTACACTCGAGCGGAGCTCGAGAGCATGATGAGCAACTCCGGCTTTGTTGATCACGAATTCCATCCCATGCCGCCGTCGCCGCACTCGGTCCTGATTTCGCGGCGCGGTTAAGGCGCAAACGCGTGACATACGGATGCATAGTGGCGAGGTTCCGCTTGGGTTTTGGCGCCTGCCCAATTAACGCGGGCCTGGCGACGGCGGATTTCCGGATGGATTTTCACTCCACATTGCGTTTTGCAGCTTAAATTGCATACGTCTTAGCTTTGCCAAAAATTCGGGGAGGAACTGGCTATGAAGTCGAACCACAAACTGGGAATAGCGGTGCTTGCAGGCGTAGCGATCGGTGTTGCGGGAGCGCACGCGCTTCGTGCGCAGCAGGCCAAGCCGGCGCCGGGTTATGTCATCGCGGAAGTGGACATCACTGACCCCGACACGTTTAAGAAGTACGCGGAGAAGGTGCCGGCAACGGTGGCGGCTTTCGATGGGCACTATCTGGTTCGCGGCGGCAAAATCCAGGCGGTCGAGGGCGAAGCACCTAAGCGCTTTGCGATCATCGCCTTCGAAAGCACGGAAAAGGCGCACGCGTGGGAGTATTCGCCGGCTTATGAAGCGATCAAGCCGATCCGGCAAAACTCCGCCAAGAGCCGCATCTTCATCGTCGAAGGCGTCGCCCCGCAATGAAGCCGAACGCTGGCACCGGGTGGGCGGAAACTTCGTAGTCGCCGTCCTCCGTGGTTAATTGTCCAGCCTGGTCAGAATCGGACCAAGCAGAAACGCGGAAAAGAAGCCGACGATATAGATGGCGGCCGAGACCCAAAGCAAGACCTTGCTGAACCTGCCGGCAGTTTCGCACGCCGATGGATCGTCGGGCGGGCACGATCGCCCCTTTATTCGTGGCGAAATGTAGTACATATTCAGAAAGCTCAAGGCAATCAATGAGCCCGAAATTGCAAATGTCCACTGCTTGTGTCGTGATAGCGTGACCAGCCACGGCAGAGACGACAGGGTTGACGCAACCGATGCGCCCAATCCCGCAAGTACAAGGAGTGACGGTAGGGCGCAGCACAGTAGTGTGCCGACGGAAGTAAACAGAGAGAAATAGCCGAGCAAGGAGGAAGACGTGTTCGTTTTGGCAACGGGATTCACGTTACTTTTCCTCCCGGATCGAGTGGTACCGGATGGTATCCGGAGCCTTTCCTTTTGCAGCTTCGTTGAGCGTGCCTTCCACTAAAACCTGTTTGTCTGCCAGTGCGTTTGCACTGGCACCTTGGGGATTATCAGGAATCAGGTTGACCAGGTCATTTGAGCCGGAAACCCGCAACTGCGGTTGGCCATTCACAAGCACGATTTTCCCCGCCACGTTTACGGCCGACGGCTTCATGGTGAATCCATTCTTTGTGATGGCTTCCTGCAACTGCTTGAACGTGGCTGTATTTCCCGGCTTCATCTTCACGCTGGCGCGGCCTTTTTCAAGACTCACGTCAACAGCGTCAACTCCGGGGACGGACTTCAATGACACGCGCACGGCGTGGGCACAGACTTCTCAATCCATGCCGAAAATGGAAATTTCGATGGACCTGATTTCCGCCTGTGCTGACGCGGCCAGTAAAGCAAGGGTCGCGAGTAACAAAAAGAACTTCTTCATGGTTTCTCCTTATCAACATGATGCTGAAACAGCAGATAGCTGAAATTAATTGCGAATCGGACGCGTTCCCTCGGATAAAGCGCGCCGACACTCTGATAGATTGGGAATTGCGCTCCGAAGCTGACCGTGTAGTTGCGGTAGATTCCCAATGCGGTTGGACCCAGGAAAACCTGGCTTGCCTGCGTTTGCGGAACGCTGACGTCGCCTTGCACGAACCTGGTGGAACGCTCTCCCACCAGTTCACCGAACAGACGCCAATCCCATTTGTCCGGGGGCCGGCGCCATTTCGGCGGACGATAGCCATACACCAGGCTGTAATCGAGCACGTTCGGACGCTTGTCGCCGTTGTGCTGATAGAAATTCGTGAAGGTGCCACCGAGCCAGATGTAATGGCTGCGCGACGCCATACCGGTGACGGCGCCAAACATGGTGCCGGGTGCGTTGGAGGTGTTGGCTATGCCCCGGAAGCCGGATTGCGGCCCTGGAGCCACCAGACTCGCGAAAGCGGTGCTTTCAAATCGCGTTCCAACCTTTGTGGCTCGATGTTGAAACCGCCAAGCCAGCTTAGCTTCGAAGTCATCGCCCGGCTGGATTCTGGTCGGGGTTAGCGATGCGCTCCCAAAAACGGCCGGCGTGGCGACAAAGAGCGACACATGGGGAGTGAAGCCGTACCCAATCTGCTCGCGGAAAGATGCCTGCGAGCCGGAATCGTTGGTGCGGCCAAAGACTCCGGTGTCGAAGCTCCATTCGCCAGTGGAGTTTGTCGGTGTTGCAAGTCCGAAAACCGGGCCGTGACCGTCGGCGAACGCCGCCAAAGGCCAGGCCAATACAGCAATAGCAAAAGCTACGATGCGATGCATGATTCCTCCGGTGTTGTCTCAAAACACACAACTGCATGAGCCTGCGTGAGCGAGCAGCCGGAGATCAGATTCTGAGGATTGTTTCGAAACCAGGCGGTGAGATCGGAATGGGCGAAAGCTTGAAGGGAACGCGGCCGACAGCGATGTCAGCGCTGGAATCGGTGAAGAGCGTTGAAACCGCAACCAAAACCGGCGGCACAGGCACTTGCTGATGCTGCGCAATCATCGCAAACGATTGCGCTACGCTCGCCGTGGTCTTGCAGCACGAGTGATTGCCAGTACCCATATCGCAGTTGCCTGCCATTTTCTTGCAGCAGGCCATTTCCGCATCGGTCATGGCAGGGGTCGGAAGACAAGTGAGCAGCGGGGCTGCCGCCAACAGCATTCCCAGCATGAACAGGATAGGGCGACGAAAGCTCACAACTAAAATGTTACAGCTTTGGAGATGCCGCGTAAAGCGACGTCTAGTGCTTGCGGGTTTCGGGCGCGTAATGGGCTTGCAGGTACGCGATGATTTTCTTCATGGTGTCTTCTGGAATTCCCGCGCCGTAGGCTTTGTTCATTTTGTTGACTTCGGCTTCCCAGGTTGCGGCGGGGAGCGGCGGCTGCATGGTGATGTAGCGCGGGCTGTGGCAGGTGTTGCAAAAAATCTGGACGTCCTGGCGGCCGTCGCCGGGAGCAAGCTCAAGCGTTGGCACCGGGTAGGCGGAAACTTCGTAGTTCTCGTCAGTCGAGAGTGCAACGGGAGCCGCTTGCTGGATGCTG
>DASSGJ010000449.1:0-8372 GCA_035693545.1 Candidatus Acidiferrum sp. | reverse complement strand
CTCACGATTTTTGGTGTGGTCCTGGGCGTCAGCGTCATCATGCTCGTCGCCGCGCTCATCACCGGCTTCGACGCGCAAATCCAGGAAAATGTGAAACAGTTCGGCGCGGACACCGCCTTCGTCACCAAGTGGGATCAAGGCCGCCACGGTGGGCCTCCCCCTCTCGAAGAACGCCAACGCAAACCCCTTACCTTGGAAGACGCCCGTGCCATTCAGGAAAGCTGCCCCACGGTGAAGAACCTTACCGCCTTCATCACCAGCGATTGGGATGTTCCTCACGCTGTGCGCACGAAAGCGGGTGAAGTCACCGCCATCGATTTCCGCGGCGTCCAGGCCAATTTCGGCCTCGTCTACGCCAATGCCGCCACACTGGCCGGCCGCTTCATCAGTGAAGGCGACGTCCTTCACAAGGAAAAAGTCGTCATGCTGGGCGAAAATGTTGCTCCCGTTCTGTTCCCGAACGGCGACGCCATCGGCAAAGACGTCATGATTGACGGCTCCAGCTTTCAGGTTATTGGCGTCGTGGAAAAGCCCAAGGGCGGTTTCGGCATGGGCGACGAAGACCGCCGCGTCCTGATTCCGTTCAGCACCTTCCGCAAAACGTTTCCTTCGGCCAACGAAATCAATTTTCGCGTGCAGGCTCAGCCGAACATGCTCAACCAGATGGTGGACCAGATCACCGAAGTTCTTCGCCGCCGCCGCAACGTCCCCTACGACGGCAAGGATAATTTCTCCGTCGCCACCGCCGAGGAGCAGATCAAGGAATTCCACAACATCGTCGGGAAAGTCGCCATCGCCACCGTCGTCCTCAGCGCCATCGGTCTGCTCATCGGCGGCGTCGGCGTAATGAACATTATGCTCGTCAGCGTCACCGAGCGCACCCGTGAAATCGGGGTGCGCAAAGCCATCGGTGCAAAAAGCAAGGACATCGTCTGGCAGTTCCTGCTCGAAGCCATGACTCTCACCGGCCTGGGCGGCCTCATCGCGCTCGTTCTTGTGAACGGTCTCGTGCTTCTTGTCCGCCTCGGCCTTAAATGGCCCGGCAGCGTGCCCGTCTGGGCCGCCATCGTTGGCGTCTGCGTCAGCGTCAGCATCGGCCTGATCTTCGGCGTCTGGCCGGCCATGAAAGCTGCCAAGCTCGACCCCGTCGAAGCCCTCCGCTACGAATAATCGCCGCGACGCCTATTCCGCATTCTTACATTCTTAAATGTAGCGCTGGCTTTCAAGCCAGCCTCTTGGGTTTTTCTTGTCCTGCTCCTCGCAACCGACTATTGCCCTAGACCAACGCCCGGATTTCCCGCTCCTGACGACGATCGGCGCGCCGATTTAACGCAAATTCCAGAGAAAGCATCAACAGAAGAACGAACATTCCAAGGATCCATGTTTCCAGCACGCGGCTGGAATAAATTCCATAAAGCACTCCAGCAATCATCACCACCGGCCGAATTGCCGTCAGCGGCCCCAGCATGAAGACGCTCGTTGCGCTGCGAATATCGTTCGAGGGGGCCAGTCGAAGCGCCAGGTTCGAAACCACCAAAACAGCGTACGGAACAAACACCCACAACATTCGCCTCGACGCCTCTTCCAGATCCGATTGAACCGCCGCGCGATTGGAACTGGTCGCCGCCACAAACACCAAAGCAATAAGCGCCAGCGTACTGATAATTTGCGCCCCTGCAATTCCATGCCATGCCGCTCGCTGGTAATACCTGTGTTTTCGAATCGCCGCGCAGCGGCCCATCGAAGCGCGCAAACCGCACAGCAGCCCGTCCAGCAGTGCCAGCAAATATAAGGCAAGCAGAGTCAACGAAGTTCTCCCAGCCGCAATCGCCTTCGGCCCAGCTGCCGCCGGAATTCCTCCACCAGCGGGCGGCGCAAGCCGACCAGCGTGTGAAAAACTCGCGGAGCCGGAGTGCCCCAGATCCTTGCTCCGTAAATCCCGGAGGCAAACTCTGGCAACACGTTTCGTGCCGCCTCGGTCAGAGTCCCGCCACTATGCGCGCGCGCCGCTGAAAGCACTCCATCGTGCCGCGCCACCGCGGTCCGCATCCGCAAATAGTGAAAGAACCACGCCCCAACCGGCGCCAGTAACCATGGCTGAAAATCAAAGTGGAGAAGCGCCTGCGTTTCCGGTTGCTCGTGCCAGCCAAGAAATTGCCGCAACTCCTCGCCGCGAAAGTGGTGGATCACGCCGGTCGAAATGAAAATGTGCCCAGAATGTTCCTTCGAAAATGCATCTCCCTGGATGAATCGGCAGGGTAGCTCTTCGGCTCTTGCCAGACGGTTCGCCTCGTTGATCAGCGTACCGTTCAGATCCATTCCCGCCAGCTCAATCGAGTATTCGCGCAACGCAACATTTGCCGCCAGCCACCGGATCACATACCCGATTCCGCAGCCCACATCCACAATTCGAAGGGTTTCGCGCAGTCCGGCTTTACGAATCGCCGCAATTACAACGCGCAGCAATTCCCACACACGATGCCCGTGATAGAACTCCTCCGCCAGCCTCTGCATCTCCCAATGCACTTTCAGCAGATGCCGGTCGATCTCTTTCTCGTCGAGAAAGCCTTCCTGCTCGGGAAATGCCTGCACCGCCCGCATCGCCTGGCGATTGGCGTATCGCAAGAAGGTATCCAGGACTTCCTGTTTGCGCACCCTGACGCGCTCCAGCGTGCGCGGATCATGCTGCACGATCAGGTCAGTGATTTCCGGTTGGGAGGGATTCCAGGAGGCAAACACAATTCCGAGCGTAATTCAGCCGGGAAGGGCTGAAAAGGAAAGGAGAAGAGACCAGCGTCGAATCAAGCAACTTGGAAGTTGGAATGAACAAACAGCCCTATGCCGAACGCAGGAAGCGCGCCGCCCGGTTCCGCAGCGACTGGTCCGCCACGGGCGCCACAGCCGGCGCCACCGTCTTCTTTCGCGCCAGCGGATACAACTGTTCCGCCAGCACCTCCGCCGACGCCATCCGCTGTTGCGGATCCTTCGCCAGGCATTTGGCCAGAATTTCATCAAGTTCCTTGGGAATCGACGCATTCACCTGCGAAGGCGGCAACGGCCTGGAAGACAGCACGTGATTACAAACCTTCTGCAGCGATTCCGCCGCAAACGGCGAAATCCCGGTCAGCGTCTCGTAAAGCAGCACTCCCAGCGAAAAAATGTCCGATCGGGCATCCTGTGCCCGCCCCATAATCTGTTCCGGGCACCAGTAAGCCGGCGTGCCCAGCAGGGAAGTATCCTTCGTATCGTGGCTCGAAAGCCGGGCCATGCCGAAGTCCGTCAATTTCGTGCGTCCGTCCGGGGTCACCAGAATGTTCGCGGGCTTCACGTCGCCGTGGATGATGTTGTGCTTGTGCGCCACGTGCAGCGCCACCGCCACCTGCGCCGCCCAACCGCATGCCGATGCAAACGGCACGCTTCCGCTGGTCAGGATCTTCTCGAGTGATTGCCCTTCCACCAGCTCCATCACCAGGTATGGAGTCGAAGTGGACTCCTCAATTCCCATGTCATGCAGCGTGATAATGAACGGATGCGAAAGTTTTCCCACCACGCGCGCTTCGCGCAGAAAACGCGACCTCGCCTCGCCGCGCGAAAGCTCCGGCGAAAGTAATTTGATCGCCACTGGCCGGTCAATCAGCGGATCAAATCCGCGCACCACGCGGCTGTGAGCGCCGGTTCCCAGTGTCTCCAGAATTTGATAACGTCCAACTTGCACGTGTACCTTCCCTCCGATGGACTCCTGCCCCATGCCAGATTACGCGCTCGCCTGCACCCGATGAATGATGCGAGAGTCCTGATTTCAAAGTACTTCCGTACCGGGACTTTGGCTCTGCACCGTTTTGAGACTCCACGGCTCCGGAAAGTCCACCACTAGATATAGACGCTATGGAAATTTCCTCACCAGATTTTGCGATTTTCTCTTGACACCAACTCCCACTAGTCCGATACTGCGAATCCAGATTCGGGGGACGTGGAAGCGCCAGACAGACCGAGTCGGGGATAAGTCTCGGTCCGGCTTTGCCCCACGCTCCAACCCGGTATCACCGCAAAAAACGAGCGCGAAGTATCTGCTCCGCGTTGTCGTAAGGTAAGCGCGGAGTCTGCTGTTCGGCCGTGTGAGCTTCACCGGCATTGGGCAGTGCATTCGTTTTTTTCGATGATTTCGGGGGGACACCTTCCACCCGGCCCACGAATTTAGTCGCGTTTTCAGGCGGGAACGCGGCCCTCTGCGCGTCAGAGGAGTAAAATAGAAAGGTTCCCCGCTCGCACCTCGGGAACCTGTTGCGGGGAGGAACCAGGATGGCTACGGTGAAGCACGCATTAAACGGCAAGGCGGTCGAGGCGGCAAAATCGGTGGACACCGCCGGACAGGCCGGTGGTCTGGTATTCGAACGGTATTTCACGGATGGAAAACTCTCTCCCTTCGACAAAGTCGAATGGGAAAAGCGCACCGCCCTCATCGGCAACGAAAAGGGCGCGACAATCTTCAAGCAGGAAAACGTCGAAGTCCCCAAAGGCTGGTCGCAGACCGCTACCAATATCGTCGCCAGCAAATACTTCCACGGCAAGCACGGCACGCCCGAGCGCGAAACTTCGGTTCGCCAGTTGATCAGCCGCGTGGTGGATACCATTGTCCGTTGGGGTCAAGAAGGCGGTTATTTCGCCAATAACGCGTCGCGCGACGCTTTCCGCGATGAACTCACCCACCTGCTCGTCGAGCAGAAAATGGCTTTCAATTCCCCCGTCTGGTTCAACGTCGGCTGCCAGCCCAAGCCCCAGTGCTCCGCCTGCTTCATCAATTCCGTTCACGACAGCATGGAATCCATCATGGGCCTCACCCGCACTGAAGGTATGCTCTTCAAGTGGGGCTCCGGCACCGGCACCAATTTCTCCACCCTCCGCGGCAGCAAGGAAACTCTCTCCGGCGGCGGTATCGCCTCGGGTCCCGTCAGCTTCATGAAGGGTTTCGACGCCTTCGCCGGCGTTATCAAGAGCGGCGGCAAGACCCGCCGCGCCGCCAAGATGGTCATCCTGAATATCGACCATCCGGACATCGTCGAATTCATCGATTGCAAAGTAAAGGAAGAGAAGAAGGCTCATGTCCTTATCGAACAGGGCTACGACTCCTCCATCGACGGCGAAGCCTACAGCTCAATCTTTTTCCAGAACGCCAATCACTCTGTCCGCGTTACCGACGAATTCATGCAGGCCGCCCAGGAAAACCGCGATTGGTGGACCAGAAACGTCACCGACGGCCAGCCCAACGAAAAGCTCGGCGCGCGCGAACTCCTCTACAAGATTGCCGATTCCACCTGGCACTGCGGCGACCCCGGAATGCAGTACGACACCACCGTCAATCGCTGGCACACCTGCAAATCCACTGCTCGCATCAACGCCAGCAATCCTTGCAGCGAATACATGTTCCTCGACGATACCGCCTGCAACTTGGCCTCGCTGAACCTGATGAAGTATCTCAGCTCCAACGGCGATTTCGATGTCGAAGCCTTCACCAAGGCGGTGGACGTAACCATCACCGCCCAGGAAATCCTCGTTGACAACGCCAGCTATCCCACCGAAAAAATTGCCAAGAACTCCCACGAATTCCGTCCGCTCGGCCTCGGCTACGCCAATCTCGGCGCTTTGCTCATGTCCATGGCCCTGCCCTACGATTCCGACGAAGGCCGCGACGTCGCTGCCGCTGTCACCGCTCTGATGTGCGGCGAAGCGTATGCCCAGTCCGCGCGCGTTGCCGAACGCATGGGGCCTTTCTCCGGATACCCTGTGAATCGCGAGCCCATGCTCGACGTCATCCGCATGCACCGCAACTCCATGCGCGGCATCAAGCCCGACCACGTTCAGCCCTCTCTCTATATGGGCGCGCAAGGCGCATGGGACGCCGCTCTCTCCCTCGGTGAAAAGCACGGATTCAAGAACTCCCAGGTCACCGTCCTGGCTCCCACCGGCACCATTGGTTTCATGATGGATTGCGACACCACCGGCATCGAGCCGGACCTAGCCCTCGTGAAATACAAGAAACACGACGGCGGCGGCGTCATCAAAATCGTCAACAACACCGTGCCGGCTGCGCTGATGAAGCTCGGCTACACCCCCGAGCAAGCCAGTGAAATCGTCAGCTACATTGATGCCAACGGCAAAATGGACGGCGCGCCCTTCGTCAAGCCCGAGCACATTCCGGTCTTTGATTGCTCCCTGGCCACCACCGGCGGGCGTTCCATCGCCTGGCGCGGTCACGTCAAGATGATGGCGGCGGCCCAGCCCTTCCTCTCCGGCGCCATCAGCAAGACCATCAACATGCCAGAGGAGTCCACGATCGAAGACATCATGGACGCCTACATTGAGTCCTGGAAGCTTGGCCTCAAGGCGGTCGCTATCTATCGCGACAACTCCAAGCGCTCCCAGCCGCTTAACGCCGCCGGCAACAAGAAAGACGAAAAGAAGGCCGAAGTCGCCGCTGCTGAACCCGAACCGGTTCAGCGCGAACTCTTCGCCCGCACCCAGCGCGAAAAGCTTCCCGTCGAGCGCAACTCCGTCACCCACAAATTCAGCGTCGGCGGTCACGAAGGCTACATCACCGTTGGCATGTATCCCGACGGGCGCCCCGGTGAAATCTTCATCAAGATGTCCAAGGAAGGCTCCACCCTCTCGGGCGTCATGGACGGCCTCGCACTCACTCTCTCCATCGGCCTGCAATACGGCGTGCCGCTGAAGGTTCTCGTCAACAAATTGGTCAACACCCGCTTCGAACCCAGCGGCATCACGCCCAACGCCAACATCCGCTTCGCGACCTCCGTGCTCGATTACATTGCGCGCTGGCTCGGCGGCCGCTTCATCTCCGCGGAATACCTGAAACTCAACGGCGCTCCTATGGAAGGCACAGTCGTCGCCTCCATCCCTGCGCCATCGCCGCAGGCTCCGGTGCTGACTCCGGCGCCGCCCCTCGAAACCAAAACCTACTCTCCGGGCAACGCTCTCGAAGACGCGCCCACCTGCTCCGAATGCGGCATGTTGATGGTGCCGAACGGCGCCTGCTACAAATGCGAAAATTGCGGGAGCACCAGCGGATGCAGCTGACCCGGGCCACAGGCGAGGAGATCACACGATGAGCTCACTCCCAAGCGGCGCAGCGGTTGCAGTAAGGCAGGTAAAAGAAGCCCCGAAGGCCCGGGGCTTCCTCCACATCGTTCGCCACGGGGCGGGCACCAGCGCTTTCTACATCGTCTCCTATCACCAGATCGCCCGCACCGGCGTCCGTCCAAAACCCATGCTCGCCGAAGGCGCACAAGCCCTCATTGATATGCTCGAAAAAGTCGGCGTGGACTTCCGCCTTCGCGAAGTTCGCGGCGCCCTCGAAGACATCCTTCGCCTAGGCTCCGCCAACATCCCCGACCTCTGGCTAAGCGACGAAGAACTCCTCGCCAAAGGCCTAGTCGAATCCTAATCCGCTTCCGTGGCGGCCACCTTCATGTAGCCCGGTTGCTCTTGCTCGTGTAGGGGCGGCTTTACGCCGCCTTCTTTTCCAAGCTTCGCCGACGCGCCGCTGGTTCCTGCCCTGCAGGCGTGTGCCAACCTGCTGTGTCACAGGTAAATGACCCGACACCTTCACCCTCATCACTACTTGATCGCTTTCGTGATGATATGTATCATTGATATGTATCAAGGATGGCGCAATGAAAAGCAAGAAGGCCAAAGTGTTTTGGACGGGTAGGAGCCAGGCGGTCCGCTTGCCCAAGGAATTTCGTTTCCATGCGGATACCGTGCTGGTGCGTCGGCAGGGCCGGGCGGTACTTCTAGAACCTGCCCACGAGTGGCCTGACGGTTACGTCGAATCCTTCGCTGGGCTCCCGGAGGACTTCGCCCGGCCGCCTCAAGGTGAACTCGAAAAGCGACCTTCGCTTCGATGAAATTTCTGCTCGATACGGATACCTGCGTCTACGCACTCAAGCAAAACGCGACCGTGCTGCAACGCTTGCTTGCCCAGAAGCCCGAAGACATTGCGGTAAGCGTCATTACGGAAGCCGAGTTGCGCACGGGCGCGGCCAAAAGCAGCGCGGCGGCGAAGACCATGCGCCTGGTGGAGAATTTCCTTGGTCCCATCGCGATCCTGGAATTCACCTCTAGCGACGCGGCCACGTGCGCTCAAGTACGAGCAAAGCTCGAACGCGCCGGCACCCCGATAGGTCCGCTGGACACCTTCATCGCCGCGCAAGCGGTTGGTCGAAAACTCGTTCTGGTTTCCAACAATGAGCGGGAGTTTCGCCGGGTTCCGGGCCTCCACGTTCTGAACTGGGCCGTGTAACGCCAACCCAAGCCCGGGAACTCTGAAGTGGGTTCTGCTAATTTGATCTCGTAGC
>DASSGJ010000448.1:0-6066 GCA_035693545.1 Candidatus Acidiferrum sp. | reverse complement strand
GAGGTCCACTTCGTCGATGCCGACGATGGAGACGACGTGTTGGGTGCCGGCGGCGTCTTTGTAGGTGACGGTTGCGCCGAAGAAAACCCGCTCAGCGGCTGGCCCTGCCCGCGGCGCAGCGGGATCGACGACCACGGCGGCGTCAATGCGTTTTGTGAGAAAGCGAATCCGCGAATCGATCTGGCCCAGGCGCCGTTTACCGTAGAGGTAGTCGGCATTTTCGCTGCGGTCTCCGTTGCTGGCGGCCCACGCTACGACCTCGACCACCGCGGGGCGTTCACGAGTCAGAAGGAAGCGATGCTCGTCTTTCAGCCGCTGCAACCCGGCGGGCGTGATGTAATTTTTTAGCGGCGGCCCCGGTGGCTCTGGCCGAGGTCCACGGAGCGGCCGCTTTTCTCGCATTTGCCAATCTGACATGGGATGGCTAAGTCCTGATGATTTCGCCCGGGCCTATTTTACCGGAGCTTGCGGCCCTTTTTTGGTTTTCGCGACGAACTCCGCAAAACGCGGGTCGGAGTGCAAAGAGCTGAAGTCGGCTTCCTGCGGCAAATCGTTATAGAGATCCGGCTTGGGCGAATCATCCAGGCTGCGGTTGAGATAGAGGAAGGCATCCTCCCGCTTGCCTTCGAGCGCATAAAGGCCCGCGAGAGTGTATTCGGTTTCGGCGGTGTCCGGATGTTTGGCGCCGAGGGATTTGCTGCGCCGCGCCAGCGTGTCCAGCAGCACCGATTCCGCTTCGGGATAACGGCGCTCGCGGAGCAGAACCTGGCCGTAGCAGTTTTGAGTGACCAGGGTATCGGAATGGTCCGGCCCCATCACGCGGCGTTCCGCGTCCAGCGCCTCGTGACTGAGTTTTTCGGCTTCGGGCAATTTGTTTTCCATGCGCAACACGTCGGCTAAAGCGGCTTTGACCACCAGAGTCTGGCGATTGTCGGCGCCGACGACGCGGGTTTTCAGATCCACAAGCTGGCGATAGAGGGGCTCGGCCTCGGAGTACCTCTTCTGGTTCAGGTAAACGATGCCGAGATTTCCCATTACCAGCAGGGTGCGCGGATGTTCCGGTCCCAGCACGCGGCGCTGGCGCTCCAGCACGTCCTGGTAGATCGTTTCCGCCTCGGCAAACTTGTCCTGCTGCAACAAGATATTGGCGATGTTCGCGTGGGCATTGAAGGTAGCCGGATGATCGGGTCCATATTTCTTCAAGGTCAGGTCATACACAACGCGGAAGGATTTTTCGGCGTCGGCGAATTTACCCTGGTAAGCGTAGGCGATGGCGAAGTTGGTTTGAATGCGTTGCGCGATGCTGGAGCGCAGCTCGGGGTCTTTGACCTTGTCCACATTGGCCGCCATTTCGCGGAGCACCGCCTCACAGTCCGGGAAGCGGCTCCGGTCGAGCAGCAACACGCTGAGGGAAAGCCCGTTCAGAAGCGTGTCCGGATCGCCGGGGCCAAGCGACTTGCGCGCGCCTTGATAAGAGGCTCGGGAGAGTTTTTCGGCTTCGTCGAACTGCGACTCATCGGTGAGCACTTGCGCGAGCGAACTCATGGAGGAAAGGGTATCGCGGCTCGCTGGCCCAAGCGCACGGGTGCGAATGTCCATGGCGTGGCGGAGCAGGGACTCCGCCTCCTTATACAAGCCAAGGTTGTAATAGACCTCGCCCATGGTGTGCATCATCTGGGCCTGCATTCCGGGATCTTTGGCAAGCCCGGTATCGATGTCTTTGGAGGCTTTGTCGAGGACTTCCCGCGCCGTGATGGAGTTGCCGCGGGCCTGGCCGGGGTCGGAGACCTTGAACATTTTGGTCATGAAATCGGCGATGCGGTTGGCGCGGTCGCGCTCTTTGGTGATACGGCGGAGCTGGATAGCTTGCATGACCGAGAAAGCGACAAGAACCAGCAGAGCGGCGGCGGCGATGGAGACGGCGAGGCGATGACGGCGGACATACTTTTGCACGCGATAGGCGCGGCTGGCGGGGCGCGCGGCGACCGGTTCGTTGTTCAGAAAGTGCTGGATATCCGCGGCGAACTCGCTCGGCGTGCCGTAGCGGCGGCCGCGGTCGCGCTCGAGGGCCTTCAGGGTGATCCAGTCGAGGTCGCCTTTGAGTTCGCTGACCAATTGCTGCGGTTCGGTCGAGCGCAGCTTGGCGGTTTGCGTCGCCGTGTCGGCTTCGGTGGTGGTCTTTTTGCGGAACTGAATACTGGGCGGTTGCGGGTCCTGTTCGTAAAGCTTGCGAACCTGCTCCTGACGAATTTCGTTGCTCCACTTGGTGGGATCGAAGGGGAGCGTGCCGGTGAGCAGTTCGTACAGGATGACGGCGAGGGAATAGACGTCGGAGCGGGTGTCCACATCGCGAATTTCCGGGTCGGCCTGCTCAGGACTCATGTACACCGGCGTGCCGATGAAGTTTCCGGCGCGGGTGAACATGGTGGCCGAAGCGTCGCGGTCGCCGATGGCTTTCGCGATGCCGAAATCAATGATGTGCGGAGCGGGCTTGCCGTCGATTTCGGTGACCAGGATGTTGGCGGGTTTCAAGTCGCGGTGAAGGATGGCTTTCTGGTGCGCGTGTTGCACGCCTTCGCAGACTTTCAGGAAAAGCTCCAAACGTTTCCGGATCGCCAATCGTTTCTGATCGCAATAGAGCGTGATGGGGATGCCGGAGACATACTCCATCACGAAATAAGGAGTCCCGTCGGAGGTGGCGCCGGCGTCAAAGACCTTTGCGATGGCGGGATGATTCATGCGCGCCAGAGACTGGCGTTCGGACTCGAAGCGTTCCAAAAGGATGTTGTCCGAGACTCCCGCGCGGATGAGCTTGATGGCCACGAGGCGCTGCAGGGGAGCGGTTTGCTCCGCCAGCCACACCTGGCCCATGCCGCCTTCGCCAAGCTTCCGCACCAGGCGATAGGGGCCGATGGAACCGGGGGAAACAAACGAGGGATCCTGCTCCGGCGTGTAGGACGCAGAGGTGTGCAGAGTGTCGCCGGAATCGAACGGGGAAGCGTTCGCTTTTGCAGAGTCCGATGGGGGATCTTGGGAAGGGTCTAAGGTGCGGTCATCGGGACCGTCGGGAGTCGGCATCTTTCCCTCTGATTTATGCGGGAGTTGCGGAAGCATAGCACGGAATCTCTGAAGACCCACGGACCAAAAGGCGCCACGTGGGCACCCGGTATATTGGTCAGAGTTGGATGACGGACAGACCGGGAATTCTCTGGAAATCGCGGAGATTCAGGGTCGCGACCTCGTAGCCGAGATGTAGAGCAGTCACGCCGATCAGCAAATCCTCGAACGCAAACTGAACACCGATAGCTTCCTGCTCGCCTTCGATGCGCCCAGCCAGCCTCGCGATCTCCAGCGTCACCGGATGCACCGGCACGTCGCTCGAAAGGCGCTCGATGAATTCCAGCCGCCGTTCCTGTTGCTCTTGGCTTTTGCTGCGATAGGCTCCGTGGACCAGTTCGGCTATGGTCACAACCGACAGGCCTATTTCGGTTTCGCCCTGAACTGCCTTCACTTGTTCCAGAATTTCTCTGACGGTGCGGCCTCTGCGTTCGGCAGCGACGATAACGCTGGAGTCGAGGACTATTCCCACGCTGGCGGGTTCCACGGCTTGCGGTGGCTGACAATTTCTTCCACGTCTTTTGCGAAGTCCGGATCGAGGACCGGGGCTTTACCGGTTTCTTCTTCGTGCGCTTTGGCCAATGCAATGCATTCGGAGATGCTGCGGCGCTCCGGCTCCGCCGCATGGAGGACAGCCACGGGCCGCGCCCCGTTCTCGATGACGACCTTTGCGCCCGCCCGCACGCGCGCCATCAGCGCAGCGAAGTCGCTCGCCGCTTCCGCCTCGGAGATGTGGATAACATCCTTAGCCATGTGGTGATTATACACCCGTAGCGGGCCTGATCGAGGGCGGGTGGCACGCTGTTTGCGACCTTAGCGCGCAAAAAGCGTTCCGCCAGCGGTACCCCAATTGAGGTAGGCAGAAACGAGGCTTTCGTAGTGGAAAAAGATCATTCCATCGCGTGATGCGCCGCTCCTGGCCATCCTGTAAATCAGGATGGTAGACCCAAACCACGATGACGCGGCGAGTGCTGCAGCACGGGTTTTTGGGACGAAGGAGAAAGTTATGAAGCATTCCATCTTTTCCTGGTACCGGATTCTGCGGGTGTATTATCACTGGCCGATGTTTCAGGCGATCCGGTATGCGTTGTGGCTGGCGCGATAGGGAGCAAGATTAGAGTGGCGATCAAGTTGAGCGGAGTGGGACCTTACGTGTTGCCACGGTCCCTCCACTTCATGGCCGACGTTCGCGCGGCGCGAACGGAAGAGAAAGTCGGCCATTCCGGTCGGGATGACTGAAGAAGAGCGCTGGCTTAAAAGGACCAGCGCTACATTGGGGAATCCGGAATTGCGGCGTTCGGCTGTAACCTCGCTGGGCCCTGTGCATCCATATGGCACACACCAGGCGGATAGTCTAAGATTGCGCCCACCGTGTGATTGCTGGAATCCATTGCACAGAGGTTCAGAATGACGACAAACGCTGGACAAACAGGTGACGGGGCAGGCAGCTTGGGCGGGTGGTATGAGGCGGCGAAGGGCTTGGCACTGGTTCGGCTCACGATTGGAGCGATGTTTTTCTGGGTGTTTTTTGAGAATAAGGGAAAAGGCCTGTACACCCCGGCGGGCTACGCGGGGCTGATCAATTACTACATCAAGTCCAGCCATTCCCCGGCAATCTGGAAATCAATCATGGGAATTATGGCCAGCCATGCGTCCATGGCGGCGCCCATGCAGGGAGTGGCGGAGTTCTCGTTGGGAGTCCTATTGTTGCTGGGTCTGTTTACGCGTCCGGCCGCGGTTGTCGCCTTCTTCCTGCTTGGCAGCCTTTGGATTTCGGAATTGGGTACGTCGTGGATCTGGGAACTGCTGGTTCCCGTGATGGCGTCGCTGGGGCTGGCGATTGGACGCGCGGGGCGGGTTTGGGGAGTGGATGCGATTCTGGCGCGGCGGAATCCCACGTCGCTGTGGTGGTGAAGAAGGAATCTGCTTGCGAGTGTCGGTCATTATTCCTACCCATAACGAAGCGCAAGCCATTGGCCGTGTGCTTGCCGACTTGCCTTCTCATCTCGTGACGGAAGTTATCGTTGTGGACAGCAATTCGACGGACGGAACTGGAGATGCGGCGCGAAAGCTGGGGGCAAGAGTAATCGAGGAGCCGCGGCGGGGTTACGGGCGCGCCTGTTTGACGGGAATTGCGAATGCACAAAGTCCGGATGTAGTTGTTTTCCTCGATGGAGACTACAGCGACCGCCCCGCGGAGTTGCCGATTTTGCTCGCTCCGATCATCGAAGGCCGTGCTGACATTACGCTGGGTTCGCGCTTGGGCGGCAAAAACGACCGGGACGCGCTACCTTGGCACCAGGTTTTCGGCAATCGCCTTGCCGCCGGGCTGATCCGGCTTTTGTACGGCGTGAAGATCAGCGACCTCGGTCCGTTCCGCGCCGGCCGCGCAGAAGTGCTGCGCACACTTGCCCTGGAAGAAACTACTTACGGCTGGGCAGTGGAAATGATCGTGAAAGGGGCTATCGCGGGATTTCGGATCGTCGAAGTCCCTGTGAGCTACCACCCGCGCATCGGAAAGTCTAAAATCAGCGGCACGGTGAAGGGCACGATTGGAGCGGGATGGTTCATCCTGAGCCGGATCGTGCTGTATTCTTTTAGACGCCGAAGAGCGGGAATGCCGCGACCGGCGTAGGTATCTACGGACCGACCTCCTTATGGAATCCACCAGCCAGACAGGTGAATCGCTGAGTCACCTAAACCGAACTTTGGTCATCATGGCGAAAGCCCCGAGGCCCGGCAGGGTCAAGACGCGATTGACGGAAAGCCTTCCTTCCGCCGCAGTGATCGCGCTGTATCGTTGCCTGTTGGAAGACACACTGGAATTGGCCAAGTCGTTAAAGGGCGTGCAGGTTGTGGTGGTGTGCCCGGAGGCGGATCAGGAAGAGTTGGTGAAGTTGACGGGTGATGGAGTGCCGGTGGTGCCGCAACAGGGGGAAGGCCTGGCCG
>DASSGJ010000447.1:0-4121 GCA_035693545.1 Candidatus Acidiferrum sp. | reverse complement strand
AAGAACGCGTCTTGTGAGGGATATCCAGCTTTCGCGACCCGGAATGGCGCCAGAAACCAAGCATCTTGAAGTGACGCTAGACACCCACGTCGAGAGCGTGAATCTCGCCGAGGAGATGTGCGTGCGCGTGGCGGAGGCGGCGGGGTTTAACGAGGATGAGTGTTACCGGATCGGGATGTCGGTGCGCGAAGGGGTGATCAACGCATTCCACTACGGCAACCAGGAAAAGCCGGAGAAAAAAATTCACCTGGCAATTGAACTTACCGAAGAGCGGATGATCATCCACGTGCTGGACGAGGGGAAAGGTTTTCGGTTGAACGACGTGCCGGACCCGCTGGCGCAGGAGAATTTGCTGAGCACTTCAGGTCGCGGGATCTTCCTGATGAAGGCGTTTATGGATGAGTTCGATGTGCATCCGGGAAGAACGGGCGGAGCGGAACTGGTGATGGCCAAGAGGCTGCCGCCGCTCGGGAGTCCGCATAGCAACGGAAACGGGAGTTCAGGCGCACCTCACCAGGAAGCGTAGGAGCGGGATGCCTTCATTATTCGCCACAACCCGGGAATACAGCGGCATTACGCTTGTAGATCTGAGTGGGCGAATTTCGCTGGGCGACGGCAGCGCGCTTTTGCGGAAGACCGTACGCGACTTGCTGGATGAAGGGCGGACGAAAATCATCCTGAATCTCGGGGACGTCAATTACATTGACAGTTCCGGGATCGGCGAACTGGTCAGCGGTTTTACGGCGGTGCGGAACCGCGGCGGCGAGCTGAAATTGCTGAACCTGACGAAGAAAGTGAACGACCTGCTGCAGATCACCAAATTGTTTACCGTGTTTGATGTGTTCAACGACGAAACTACGGCCATGCGAAGTTTTGAGTAGTATTTTCCGCCAGTTTCCCCCTCGATAAAAACGGTGCCGATCGAATGCCGCAGCCCTCTCCGCGCAAACTGAATCTCTGGAAACGCGGGCTGGGACGGGTGCCGGAATCCGTGTGGGATCAGACCGATCTGGAGACGCTGGTTCTGGCGGACAACGGACTGACGGAGATTTCCGAGCGCGTTGGAGGATTGAAGCAGCTTCGGATGCTGGACCTGGGGCACAACGAGTTGGCGGCGGTGCCTGAGGCAATCGGTGAGCTGGAAGGGCTGACGGATTTTTTGTACCTGCACGACAACCGGTTGAGCGCGCTGCCGGCTTCGATTGGAAGGCTGACGAAGCTGCGTTATTTGAATCTGAGCGAGAATGAATTTTCGGAATTGCCGGAACAGGTTTGTTTGCTTGCGAATCTTTTTGAGCTGAGAATCTCCGATAATTCGTTGACGTTTCTGCCGGATTCAATCGGCAGGTTGGGACGGCTTCGGGAGTTGTACCTTCGGAATAATAAATTGGCTTCGCTGCCGGAGTCGGTTGGCCAGTTGAAGGAGTTGCGGCAGATTGATTTGC
Source organism: Candidatus Acidiferrum sp. (assembly GCA_035693545.1). Taxonomy (GTDB): domain Bacteria; phylum Acidobacteriota; class Terriglobia; order Acidiferrales; family UBA7541; genus Acidiferrum. The sequence continues at coordinate 2,676 of DASSGJ010000447.1, read as the reverse complement.
GGGGGAATCCGTTGGTCAGGCTGCCCGATGCGCTGGCGGAGCTGCCGCGGCTGGAGAAGTTAGATTTGCGTTGGGTGGAGACATTGGAACGGCCGGCGTGGATTGAGAGGCTGGAAGGGCGGGGTTGCGCGGTTTATCGGTGAGTTTTGTTTTGAAGAGGAACAGCAAATCAAGAGCTGGCTTAAAAGACCAGCGCTACATTTAGGAATGAGGAGAAGGCGCCCGCCGCCCTCCTGCGGCGCGCACGCGGAAGGCGGCCGCTACAAAGGCAAGAGGGCGGGGCGAGCCCCGCCCCTACAATGGGGAGCGATGAATCTTAGTTTGGGGCTTCGATTTCGGATTTGGAGACTTTTTTGGTGACTTGGGCGGGAGTGGGGAGCTGGGAGCGGTCCCAGCCGCCGCCGAGGGCTTCGATGAGTTGGACGGAGGCGGTCATCTCCTGGGTGTGGAGAGAGGTGAGTTGCTGCTGGTCGGCTAATAGGGTGGTTCGGGCGACGAGGACGTTGAGGTAAGTATCCACTCCTGTTTCATAGCGGGCTTGTGAGAGCGTCAGAAATTGTTGCGCGGACTGCACGGCTTGTTCCTGTTGTTGAATCTGCTTGGACAAAATACGGACGGCGGCCATCGAGTCTTCGACTTGCTGGAAAGCGGTGAGGACCGTCTGGCGATAGGCGGCGACGTCGGCGTTGTAAACGGCGATGAATTGGTTGACGGTGGCGCGACGGAGGCCGGCGTCGAAAATCGTTTCGGAGACAGTGGGACCGACGGACCAGAAGCGGCTGGGCCAGGTGAGAAGATTCTGCAGCGCGGAGCTTTCGAAGCCGCCCTGGGCGCTGAGAGTGAGATTGGGGTAGTAAGCGGCGGTGGCGATGCCGATCTGGGCGTTGGCGGCGGCCATGTTGCGTTCGGAGGCCGCGATGTCGGGACGGCGCTCGAGCAGTTGGGAGGGAATGCCGACGGGGATTGCGGGAGGAGTCGCGCTGAGGGGCTTGTAGGGCATGGAGAAACCGGAGGCCGAGGTGCCGACGAGAACGGCGATGGCGTGTTCGAACTGTGCGCGGGCGATGCCGAGATTGGTGGAAGCGGATTCCGCCTGCTCAAGCGTGACTTGCGCTTCGACCAGGGCGAGTTGGGTATCCACGCCGGTTTCGTAGCGGGCGCGGGCCAGCTCGAGAGATTTTTTGTCGTCTTCGACGGTTTCGTTGAGGATTTGCTGCAGCGCGTCCTGGCCGCGGAGTTCGAAGAAGAAGACGGCGAGGTTGGCTTGCTCGGTGAGGCGAACGTTTTCGAGGTCGGCGGCGCTGAGTTGCGCATTGTATTGAGCTTCTCGGATGGTGTTGCGGACTTTGCCCCAAAGGTCCGGTTCCCAGGAAGCGGCAAACGGGACGTCGGCAAGGGTGCTGTAAACGTTGGCTTTGGTACCCGTTCCGCCGCCGGCAGTGCCGGTGGTGCCAACGTTGTTCTTCAGGTTGGCTGACGATTGGGAGCGCTGGAAGGAGGGCGTGGTTCCCAGCGTTGGATAGAGTTGCGCGCGAGCCTGGGTGACGAGCGTGCGGGCTTCCATGAAATTCTCGAAGGATTGCTTGATGTTCTGGTTGTTGACGTTGACCTGTTCTTCGAGGGCGTTGAGTTCAGGGTCGTTGTAAATTTCCCACCATTTGCCATGGAGCATCGTGTCCTGAGGTTGCGCGACTTTCCATTGGCCTTCCGGAGGATTCTCGGCAGGCAATTCCTTGTACGCGGCGGGCGGAGGCTGAACGGTGGCGGCGGGCTGGTGATATTTGGGGCCGACCATGCAGCCGGCGAGCAGAACCGCAGCGAGCGAGGGGCCGAAGAGTTGTTTCAGGCGATTGTTGTTCATATTCGTTGCACCTTAATCAGACAGCGGCGGAGGGGGTTGAGCCATCCGCGGGATGAAAAGTGTCGCGTTCTTTGCCGAGAGCGCGAAGCCGAAGTTTGTCGAGGGTGAGATAAACGACCGGGGTGGTGTAGAGAGTCAGGAGTTGGCTCATGATGAGGCCGCCGACGATGCTGATGCCGAGAGGGCGGCGAAGCTCGGAGCCTGTGCCGGAGCCGAAAGCCAAGGGGAGGGCGCCGAAGAGGGCGGCCATGGTGGTCATGAGAATGGGGCGGAAGCGCAACATGCAGGCTTCGAAGATGGCGTCTTCGGTGCTTTTGCCGCCTTCGCGTTCGGCTTGGAGGGCGAAGTCAATCATCATGATGGCGTTTTTCTTGACGATGCCGATGAGCAGAACGATGCCGATGATGGAGATGATGTTGAGGTCTTGTTTGAAGAGCATGAGTGCGAGCATGGCGCCGACGCTGGCGGAAGGAAGCGTGGAGATGATGGTCAGCGGATGGACAAGACTTTCGTACAGGATGCCGAGAACGATGTAGACGGCGAGGAGGGCGGTGAGAATCAGGATGGGTTCGCTGCTGAGCGATTGCTGATACGCGAGCAGGGTACCGGCAAAAAAGCCGCGCAAGGAAGACGGTGCGCCGATCCGCAGTTTCATTTGTTCAATGGCGAGGGTAGCGTCGCTGAGCGCGACGCCGGGAGCGAGATTGAAGGAGAGAGTGACGGAGGGGAAAAGACTGGTGTGGTTGAGAGAGAGCGGAATCGTGTTGGCTTGAGAGGCGGTCATGGCGATGAGGGGAACATTGCCGGTGGAGGTG